>JBEKLV010000001.1:0-89749 GCA_050008835.1 Bacteroidota bacterium
AACTAAAAAGTCGTCAACTCCGATTTCTTTACCGGCTCGCATAAGAACGTCATCATTTAGTCCTGTGATGAATACAAACGGTACTTGTTGCAAGTGGCGCAGCTCTCTGATTTTTTCATAGAACAAAAAACCATTCATTGTCGAAGTCTCTAAGCTGATATCACACAGAATTAAATCGACGTTTTCTTTCTTCAAAAATTCGTACGCTTCGTCTGATGTACTGAAGCCCGCCACATTGTATTTCGCCTGAACAAGCATTTCCTTCATCAAGGGGAGTATTTGTTCGTCATCATCAATCACCGCGATCTTCCACTTTTTTACCTTCTTCTCTTTTAAGACAACAAGGTTAGCGTCGATTACGACTTGATCAGAATTGGACACATCAAAACTTTTTCGTAGCTCGGCAAGACTCTCTTTCACTTCGATCTGCGAAGCATGTTGTAAGAGATGCTTCAGCAAAAAAATGTAACATTCCAATTTTGCTTGTCTATCCAAAGTTTCATGTTCTTCGGCTGTAATATAAAGCGACTGTCTGAGGTCTTGAAGTTCATGCACTTCTTCTTCGGTTTTTTGCCCATCAGACCACACAATCAGGAGTGCTTGTTTATAGGTTTCCAATGCTTCTTTAGATGCTCGTTTTACTTTCGCAGGTTCAGTTGAATCAGCAGAACGCAGACCAGCTTTTTTGAACTCCTCGTATAGCGCTGGCACTTTCACTCTATTGATGTCTTCGCGATCACTTAGAATGTGTTCGTTCAGATTGTATGGTGTCAGTACTTTCTCTGACACATCGGTATCTTTCACGCTCGCAGGAGGAACTGTTTTATTGCGTTGCTGCTGAATGAAAAGTTCTTGAATGCGTTCTTCATAGGCAAATGCATATAAATTCTTTGGATCTAATTCACGCGCTTTTTTTACTTCTTGAAGGGCCTTTTCTAAATTATTCGATTTTACAAGTTGATCGACATGCTTTAGGATTTCTCTGGACGATTTCGTGATTTCAGGTATCCGTGTCGATTCCAATTAATTTTCTCCTATGTGTAGTCACAAGTATTCTTGCGATTTTTAAAAATACAAAAATTCGTTTTCTATAGAACACAACGAATTATGAAGGGCAATTAAAAGATGTATAACGAGTTCTCGTTATACGACAACTGGTTACGCTACTCTGTTACAGTAGAATGTAGGAATGTCTTTCGAGAAACGCAATTTGAAAATTTATTTATTTTAACTGCAAATTGACTGTTCGTCTTCGCTTGCACTTTTAGAGCATCTTACTAAAACAGTTTTTACTCATTACTAATAATTTCTTGCCTACCACGCACAACAGCAACCCATTTAGGTATCGCATCTACAATCACAATTATAACACTTACCATAATCACCACCGTGAGAAGAAGATTGATGAATCCCTGCAATTTCGTCTTTGCAATAAGAACCATCGGAACGAACAAATTCACAATGTTCATTGTACCAGCAACAAGAGTAGTTATTGTGACGAAGATAAGCGGCACAATCGTGACCCATGCATAACGCGCTTTGCCACGGTTGATGATGAACGATGTACCAACTGTGAGTGCAATTGCCGCAAGCAGCTGGTTCGCCGTTCCAAACATCGGCCAGATGGAAGAAATACTTCCTGTATAAATAAAATATGCCCATGCAACAACGATTACAAAACTTGCAAGCAAATTACCCGGCAGCCAATCAGTCCGACCAAAAGGCTTATAAGCTTTTCCTAGCATTTCCTGCAATACGAATCTACCGATTCGTGTGCCGGCATCAATCGTTGTAAGGATGAACAGCGCCTCGAACATGATGGCGAAATGATACCAATAGGACATTAACTTAGTCAACCCGGGAATATTGGAAAATATTTGCGCCATCCCCACTGCAAGCGATACAGCGCCGCCAGTCCTACCGATAATCTTCTCGCCCACATCCGTCGAAAGCTGAGCGATATTCGAATCCACAAACCCCATTGCATGAAGCTGTGGAAGAACAGATTGAAATTTCTCCACCGGTACATTGATTATAAAATAATCAAGCGGCAATAAACTCGCCGCCGCGATAAGAGCCAGCACGCTGACAATACCTTCTGCAAGCATCGCACCGACTGCAATGAATTTGATTTGCGATTCTTTCATCAACATCTTTGGTGTTGTGCCAGAACTTACAAGTGAATGAAATCCAGAAACGGCTCCGCATGCGATCGTAATGAATAAATATGGGAATAATGTTCCGGGAATAATCGGCCCACCGCCATGCACATACGGCGTAAATGCAGGAATCTTTAGCGTCGGTGCAACGATAATTATACCGAGGGCAAGAAGTCCGATAACAGCTAATTTCATTATTGAACTTAGATAGTCGCGCGGCGACAATAACAACCATACGGGCAATACAGAAGCACAGAAGCCATAAATCGCTAACAAAATTGTCAGTGAACTATGATCGAACATGAACCACGAGGCAATGGACGAATCTGGAATGAAACGTCCGTAGATAACTGCAAGTGATAATAAGATAACACCGCCAATTGTTGTCTCTACAACTTTTCCTTTTCGCAATTGAAACATCCAGACACCCATTAGAACCGCAATGGGAATTGTCGCTGCAATAGTGAATGTGCCCCACGCACTTTCGGAAAGCGAGTTCACAACTACTAAACCAAGTCCCGCCATTGCAACAACAAGGATGATCAGGATGGCAATCGATGCTGTCGTTCCGCTGAGCCGGCTGATTTCCACTTTTGCAATCTCTGCCAGAGATTTTGCATCGTGCCGAATCGATGCAACTAGAATAACAAAATCATGTACTGCACCTGCCATCACTGCGCCAATCACCATCCATAAAAAACCTGGGAAGTACCCAAATTGCACTGCAAGGACTGGACCAACGAGCGGACCCGCGCCGGCAATCGCCGCGAAATGATGACCAAAGAGCACCCATTTGTTCATGGGATAATAATTTTGACCATCGTACAATCGGCTGGACGGCAGAACATTGATATCATTAACGACGGCAACCTTTGCTGCGATAAAACTAAAATAAAAACGATACGCAAGCGCAAAAAAGGCAATCGCCGCAATGAGCAAAGGCATAGCATTCATTGTAACTCCAGAATCGGATTATTGGTGAAAGCTGATTCAGAAAACATTCTATTTGGATCTAAGTCGCAACATGAATTTGTTGAATTTCTTCAGGCGAGTAGAAAATGCAATGACAGGGCTTTCAAAAACAAATTGATAGCGATGTATCAAAATGTTTGGTTTCCTTCTTGGCAACCAACTTTGCCTATTTTAATCAGACGAACACTATTCTGACTCTTCTTCTGAAAATCCATAATAAAAACATTGAAAATTCTATATTGACTACAATTGCCGCTCACTACTTTATTTCTTCACCAATAGACCTTTTTGCATTTGTTCAAATAGGAATGCACGCAGCCTCATCAAAGAAGGACTGATGCCGACTTTATAAACTTGTGGATTTTCAAAGCGCTTATATTCTCCTGACAGATAGGCAAACCGATTCGAAACATACCGAGCGCTTTCTTGCGGTGTTGGTATTTTGCCGATGATATGTCCGTCTTCCATCACCTTAGACATAAGCGGCTTTGGTGTGAATTCTTCAACGTTGCGGGTTTGTTCCGTTTGAAATGGATGATAGAAAATTTCGATGCCTTCTTCATCTTCAAGCATAATTCCATCAGAATTAATTTGGCCATTTACATCAAAATAACGCATTACTTTTTTCCGTCCGGGCAGTGTTGTCTTCTTATAGTTGTCCGAAAACTTCATTGTAGGCTGCCCTCCAACAACGCATAGTTTGTATACACCTCGTAAAGCCGGAAAATTGTGAGCGGTTAAAAGGCGCGTTCCCACTAGAAATGCATCAATGGGTGCACCTTGATGGATAAGACTGCTGATTAAAATTTCATCTAACTGATTGGAAGCAACAATTTGGACATAGTTGAGATTCGCGGCATCGAGAAGCCCACGCGCCCTCTTGCTAAGAATCGCAAGATCACCACTATCAAGCCGGATGGCTTTTAGTTGCTGACCGCGCGTTTCCATTTCCTTCGCCACTTTTATTGCATTCGGTACACCGCTGCCTGTGGTATTGTAGGTATCAACGATAAGCGTACAATTCTCAGGATAAATTTCAGCAAACTTACGGAACGCTGTCAATTCATCACCGAAACTTTGAATCCACGAATGTTCCTGTGTACCCGATACTTCAAGCGAGTAGTGACAAGCAGCGTACAAATTTGAAGTTGCATCTACTCCGCCGATGATAGCGGCTTTACTTGCATGAAAACCTCCCGATCCTTGTGCCCGGCGCAATCCAAGATCTACCAGTCTGCGATTGCCGGCAGCGAAACGGATACGCGACGCTTTTGTTGCAATAAGCGATTGGAAGTTCAACATATTAAGCAACAATGTTTCGATGCACTGCGTTTCAATAAGATCTCCTTCCACACGAACGATTGGTTCTAATGGGAAAATGAGTTCACCTTCATGCATTGCATAAATGTTGCCGGAAAATCGAAAGCCTTTAAGGTATTGGAGAAATTCTTCTTTGAACCCCAGCGATTGAAGGTACTCAATCTCTTCATTTTCAAAGCGCAGTGTTTCTAAAATTTCGAGCACATCACTAAGTCCGGCAAAGACAACGTACCCACTACCGAACGGATTCTCACGAAAGGAGTAATCAAAGATAGCAGTCGTGTCTTTTCTCCCAGAGAGTAAATATCCCTGCGCCATTATTAGATGATAATAATCGGTATAAAGGGCTGCATGCGAGTCGAATACTTTCATAGTTCACCTATCAAATGACTACTTTCCGAGTAGGAATTAAAAAGCATCTCGAATATGACGTATCTCTGTTTTGCCATTTATGAATTCAATCGCAACAACATCAAATCGGCATGGACGATTATCAATATCGTGCTCGAATAAATAACCATCGGCAACTGTATGCACTTGTTCCTGTTTTCTTTCCGTTACCGCATCCTCTGGTGCGCCAAATATTGTAGAGCGCCGCGCCTTTACTTCCACAAAAACTAACTCATCTCCTTCTTCAGCAATCAGATCAATCTCGCCCCGCTCAAAACGGTAATTACGCTCTATAATTTTTAAACCATTTCGCTCAAGAAACCTCGCCGCCAAATCTTCCCCGGCTTTTCCTTGAATTCGACGATTGATTGATGACATACTTTTTTCAAACTTGCAAAACGTTCCTTCAGCCGGATACAAAAGATTATGTAAAATTCACTTTACCAAAATAGTAAATCTGTGCTGGACATGCAATCCAGAGCAATATCTGCACACAACCAGATTTGAGATAATAAGAACAATCAATATTTTCACTAGAAAAGTTTTTCCTGAAGAGCAGATGGATGAAACGATCTGCGATGAATTTCGCATAGACCGTACATGCGGATAGCTTCAATGTGCTGGCGCGTTCCATATCCCTTGTGCCGAGCAAAGCCATACTGTGGAAAACGAATATCAAGTTCGCGCATTAGTCGATCACGCGTTACTTTCGCAACAATCGAAGCGGCGGCAATTGTGAACGACTTAGCGTCACCACTAATAATATTTTGGAATCTCAGCGTTTCATGTTTGAACGAATTGCCATCAATAAGGGCATATTCAGGTTGAATATTCAAATTTTCTATCGACTTCCGCATCGCTAAAATCGTTGCTTGCAGAATATTTATGCGATCAATCACTTCATGATCGACAATGCCAATACCAACACTAATGGCTTTTTCCATAATCAATTCGAATAATTCTTCCCGTTGTTTCGCTGTACACTTTTTAGAATCATCTACACCATCAACAATAGATTCCTTTGGGAAAATAACCGCTGCCGCAATGACGGGACCTGCAAGCGGGCCGCGTCCGGCTTCATCCACACCGGCAATGCGCCCGATGCCTTGCAGCCAAAGCGTACGTTCAATTTCAAGATTAACGCAAGAATGCTTCATGATTTAAATCGAACCAACGATAATTGAAATCAACCCAACAGTCATACTTATTTTTAAAATTGTGCTGACACGCCTTACAGCTATTTGAGAATGGTCACGCCATATCAGTATTATTGAAGCGCACATCAGGCAGTCAGCAACAAGCACAATGTATAAGAAGGCAGAATGATACAAGGCGAATGTTGCCACTGCAATCGTGGCACTAATCAGCACAATAAGCGAAGCAGTCGCAAGCACAAGCGTTGGCATTACTCCGTATTTAATGGGCAACGTAATTGCATGTTCTTTCCTATCACCTTCCATATCTTCTATGTCCTTTAGCAATTCACGCGCAAGATTTACGAGGAACGCAAATATTGCCGGAAGTACAGCACGTTCTATTTGTCCTTCAACAACGCCACCATATATGAACGCCATGCCGGTCATCAATCCTATGACGAGATTGCCAGCGAGTACTATCCTTTTCAATCGCGCTGAATAAAAATAGAGAAGTGCAATCGAAAGAATTACAATCAGCAAGGCGGCTGAATTCAAGAAAAGATTTATTCCGAGTGCCGCGATAGAAAGAATGAACCACATCCTGCGTGCATCGCGTTGTGTAAGTGCACCACGCGGTAAAGGACGATCTGGTCGATTGATGCGATCAATATCAATATCAAATGCATCATTGATAGCGTTTGCACCAGCCGCTACTAACGCGCCCGTCAAGCCAGCTAAGAGAATGATAAACCATGAGCACGCGGTTCCAGCGACAATCCAGCACGCAACAGGAATAGACACGAACGTGATGAGCACATTCACCGGACGACTAAGCTGAAAATATGCTACTAGTTTTTTAGAATTCATTAATCAACCGAATATGAATTTTTGCTGTACTAAATGTATCGCCTTCGCCAAGAGCAAAGCTCACGTCGATTAAACCGAGAGATGAATCCATTCGCACTCCGATGCCGTAACCAATTTTGCTTTGTTCTGAAGCAACCATACTTATTGCGGCGATGACAGGTTGAACGATGTAACCGACATCAACAAAGCCGTAGAAGAAAGAACGCGGCGCAACAAGAAAGCGGTACTCCAAGTTCGTCCACACAATTCGCGAACCGAGAAACTGCCCTTCTCGGTAACCGCGCAATGTCGATGCACCGCCAAGTCGAAATAAATCACTCATGTCCATAGTGCTGCTGCTAAAATCTCTTAGATGCAGTTCCGTCGCAAGCACCTGTCGAAAGAAGATTGAAAGATAGTACGAAAAATCGAAGATTAAACGCTGTGTACTGCTTTTTACTTCTTCTAGAAATATTCCATTTGTGCCTGTCTGTTTTGATCCAGTTTGATATTCTGTTGAATATAAAATGCCGCTTGCAGGCGTTGTCGGATTGTCGCGCGAGTCATACCGAACAGATGCGCCAAAGCTCGTGCTTTTACTTTCTGCCATTACCGAACTTCCATATCCTTCTGTTGGATAAACACTGTATTGAGAAAACGAAACACCGACAGAAAATTCATCAGTTAACATCAATTCGGCAGTTATCTCATATTGTGTCCTAACGAATGTTGAATCCTGTTTGCGTTGGAAGAATCCAAGCTGTGCATTCACAGGGTACGAAGCCACCCAAGGTTCAAAGTAATGTAGTTCCGTTTCCTGCGAACTTTGATTCTCTTGATACCAACGAGCGGAAAGTTTGCGGCCTGTGCCAAAAAGATTTCTCAGCGAGATGTTAACGAGTCCGGTAATGTAACCACTTCCACTTGAGCTACTAGAAGGAATATAGCCAAGCACACCATCGAAACTGTTTTGATTTCCTTCAACAACCCTTTCAGACAATCCTGCTTTTTCTGTATCGATTAAATATAATTCCGGTAACGAAACTGAAGAGAAGAGTTGCAGATGATCCAGCCGTCGCTTGATTCTTTCTGGAAGATCCCCGTTAAATAATTCGTTTTTGTACAATCTTGCTTCGCGAGTAATTACATAGTCTTTCGTTATTTTATTGCCCTCTATTCGCAGTTCAGTAATATGCAGTTCTTTCCCTTCATCAATATGAATTTGCACTCTCGTGGACATTTCTTCAGTTGAATCAGTAAAAGAGACATTCTTAATCACTACTTTCGCAAGCGGATATCCTTTGTGTTCATACAGCTGTAGAATCGACTGGATATCTTGTTCCAAAATAGAAGGAATGAACATATCACCTTCGTGTAATTTCATGACTGTGTGCAGTCCAGAGGCATTTAAAATCCGATTGCCATCAAATTCAATCTGCCGTACAACCGATGGTTTTCCTTCGTTCAGAAAAACACGAAGTTTTATATCCTGTCGCAGTGTATCGCGCTTCATCTGTACCGAATCCACGCACGTATGCAGATACGCTTGACTTCTATAAAGATCGAGAATGCGTTCAAGATCGGCGGTCAGCACGGACTCGGAAAACATTCCATCTTTTTTTATTAATAGTACAGAAGTAAGCTGGTTGGCGGAGAATGCATGATTTCCTTCAAAGCTGATCGAGCGAATCGTCAATGAAGTTTGTCCTTCGGCGACCGACAAGAAAACAATAAGTAGTGTGCCGCATAGATAACAGTAATCCCTTATTAAGACAGCTCTCACACCAGCTAAATAAGTGTGCACCACTGTTTCACCGTATCCTTCCCCACAAATCGGTCTCTGGATATACAAGCCGGTAATCCCCAAACCCTGTCTCATCTACAAAAATAAATTCCCGATTTTGGTCATAGTAGTACCAAATTTCGTACGGTTTGTTATCTGAATTGAAGGGATGACGCTCTATATTTTGCGGCGGACCAAATTGAATCAATATCATTCCTCGATCAGTTTTCCATCCTTCCATATAGTTCGTATAGTTTTTATCGGCGTATTCTACACGCGAATAGTACTCTTCCATCAATTCATTATACGATGCCTTTGGATCGGGATTGTGCTTAGACCAGAATTCAAGAAACCGTTTCTGCTTCTCATCTGGAGTTGTCGCTTCTCTGATATGATCGATTTCGCTGCCTTTGGCAATGTACCGAAGTTGTTCTGTTGCCTTATCGATATCAGTAATAAACAGCGGCATATTTTTCATTCGAATAATACAGCCGCGAGATACAGATGCACGAAACGATTTACCTGAATCAATCTTAGAATTTCCTGCGGCTTCCACTGTAAGTAAATATTGATCCGGAGCAATTGAAAGCGTGTCGATCTGCCAGATTGCTGATGTTCGATTACCCGTGAGCAATTCGCTTTTTACTCGCTGCGCAACAATTTCCTGTTTTGAATTTATGAACTTGCAGATTAGTTGAACCGAATCGATTTTCAAACGATTGTAGATTTCGAAAAAGAGATAGAAGCTGGTTTGTTCTTTACTGATCATTCCAGTTAAATTTGGGACAATATTATTACGTGTACCATCGAAGGTCATTCGATGAACAAGCATCACATCACTCAATGCCAGCGTATCATTCCCAAAGTCTTTTATAACGATGGACCGTTTGGATGTCTCGATTTTCTTAGATTCTTGATCTGTTAGTTGAACAAGGAGATCATATTTTCCCGGTGCAAGATCAGTGGAAAATTGCTTCAGACTAAAAAATCGGTTGGAAACGGTTTGCGAAAAGTTTTTCGTATGTAGCTCTACAAGCTGACTTTTTTGCCAGAGTTGCTGCTTCTCCTGAGAAAGCACTGCTACGAAAATTTCAAATCGCCCCGTATATTGTTCTTCCCCTTTAATAAAGTTTATTTCTGGATATGGAATTTGGACATAAATGTCAACATGCCCCTTACCGGCTTGATCAGATGCAGTTGCGAATGCTTCTACAAAAAGATTATGTACTGCCCCATCTGGATGTGTACTCTCCATCTGTGCATGCAGGCATACACCAAGTATTCCAATCGCAAAGATTGTCTTATATACTAAATTTTCGCAATTTGCTTGTAAGTATAACATATATTTACCTCGCAACATGCAAATCATTCCGATGCAAATAAATCGTATTCCATCGCGTCGGTAATGGTAACTGTTTGGAATGTTCCAGCCTTCAACGGTTTATGGCTGCTCACGAATACCTCTTGGTCGATTTCCGGCGCGTCCCATTCTGTTCTGCCTATAAAATATTCTTCATCCTGAGAATCAATCAAGACTTTCACTTTTTTTCCGATCAAAGATTCATTGTAACTTTCTGAAATATTTTTTTGTATTTCCATAATTGCCGCCTGCCGTTTCAGCTTTGTTTCTTCTGAAACTGAATCATCAAGTTCGAACGCCGCAGTACCTTCTTCTTTCGAAAATGTGAATACGCCAAGACGATGGAAGCGTATCTCCTTTACAAAATCGCATAATGCTTTGAAATCATTTTCTGTCTCATTCGGATAACCAACGATGAGTGTGGTGCGAAGCGCAACATCGGATATTTCGCTCTTTAAGCGTAACAGCAAATCCCTTGTTGAGCGTTCCGTGATGCCGCGCCTCATTGATTTTAATACGCTGTCAGAATTATGTTGAATTGGAATATCGATATATCGGCATAACTTTGGGAATTTTTGAAATGCCTCGATGACATCAAGTGGAAATTTTGCGGGATACGCATACATAAGCCGGATCCATTTGATTTCATCAATATCGTTTAACTCTCCAAGTAGTTTTGCAAGCCGCCGCTCACCGTATAAATCCAATCCATAGTATGTAGTGTCTTGCGCGATGACTATTAGTTCTTTCACGCCCTTTTCCGCCAACAATCGCGCTTCATAAACGACTTCTTCAATCGGTTTACTTCGATGTCGCCCGCGCATAAGGGGGATCGCACAGAACGAACACGGATTGTCGCATCCTTCAGAGATTTTTAAATAAGCGTAATGTGCTGGAGTTGTTAGTAAACGTTCACCGAGAAGTTCGCTATTATAATCCACGCTAAGATCTTTGAGCACATCGGGCAATTGATTTGTTCCAAAGAACGAATCGACCTCTGGAATTTCAGCAGCGAGTTCTTTTTTGAATCGCTGTGAGAGGCATCCCATTACCACAATTTTTTTCAGTTCGCCGCGGTTCTTCTTTTCCACAGCTTCCATGATAGCATCGATGGATTCCTGCTTCGCATCCTTGATAAATCCACAGGTGTTGATAATAACTGTGTCGGCATCATCTGCACTCGCAACTATTTGGGTATTACTGTGCTTTAATTGACATAGAAGGTATTCAGAGTCAACAATGTTCTTTGGACATCCGAGCGTAACTACATTGATCTTCAATTTTTCAGACACACATATCTTTCGATACGATTATTGTTACGACAGTACAACGAAATCAATATAAAGATACACAATCGGTGAGATATAAACCAAACTATCAAAACGGTCATATACACCGCCATGCCCCGGAATCAATTTAGAAGAATCTTTTAATCCGGCATCCCGCTTAAAACGGGATTCGATAAGATCGCCTAATTGCCCGAATGTTCCAATAAGCACGCCAATAACAATCGCATGGTGAAATGTAAGATAACCGAGCACCAATATTTTTGCCGCCACCATCGTCAATATTGAGAAGGCAAAACCAAAGACCGCACCTTCCCATGTTTTATTCGGACTTACGCGCGGGAAAAGTTTATGTGTACCGAATGTTTTACCGCCGAAATATGCCGCTGTATCGCACATCCAAATTGATGCAAAGACAGCAATGACCGTGTATCCGCCCCAGCGATTGATCTGAGCAAGCTGAAGATCGTTAGCATACCCTAACGCAAAAAATTTGTACACTGGAAATCCATACGGAAATAATTCGCGCAAGAAAATAAGTGTGCCGAAGCAGAGCGAGACGATCATCACACCTGATATCGTTGTTGCAATGTTGATTATCGATGAGCCTTTAGTACGGAACAGTTCAATTAACATCGTCAGCAGTAAAAGTTTCAGCAATACAATCGTAAGAAGCTGATGCTGTGAGAACATCGAAAGATGAACGTTAAAATGATTAAGAACGAACTGGTAGATATCAACTTGAAACCGTTCGTACACAAACACGGCATTGATAATAAACCCGCCAATAAGCCCGAGAGTTTTCAGCGGCGCGGCACCCTTGGCTTCTGCCAGTCCGTAGAATTCAATTAAAGTAAGCGATGAGATGACGGCGATAAGGAAGAAGAAAAAATACCCACCGAGCATTGTTAGCCATAAAATGATTGGAATTGCGATAAGTGCTACAAGCACGCGTATAGAGAGATTTTCAAATTTTGGCATTTTATTTTACAACCAATTAATAATGATGGGTTATTAATAATTACTAATAAGATTCAATTCCTTAAGAAGTGCTTTTGCCTTGTGAACTTCGGATTTTCTGATAAATAGAAGCACACGGTTTTCGTTTAACCAACGCGTCGTAACATGATCATGTAAAGAAAAAGTTTTTGCTTCAATCCCGCCATCCACAAGATTACGCACGAGTGCTTCCGCTTCAAACTCTGAATCCGGCTGATATATCGCACTCCATTCTTGAAACAAGATCTTATGCTCAGGATTATTACATAAAATCTTTCCATCGCTCTTCACTTCGCAGTCTGAACAAACCGGTTTGCCACAAATGACGCAAAGTCCAACTGCATGATGATCCGGATGCGTTTCGCATTCAATCTTTAAATCGTTTTCTTTACTTTTGTTGATGAGTGTTCCACACACATTACAAAACTTTTGTCCATTTTGAAGTTGGGTTGAGCAATTCTTGCAGGTTTCTATTGTTCTCATTGATAAATCCGTCGTGAAATATCGTGTGTAAGACGAAGATAAAGAACAAATGTCAAGAAAAAGAGCGAAGCAAAGCCGATTAATTCGAAAATCATCATAGGTGCATCGGATGTCGTCTGTGCGGCTGTTAATAGATTATCATCCTGCAAACCATAAAAGGATGCGAGCACCGCCATAAGATTATTAAAAAAGTGCGCCGCTATCGGTACCAACAAACTTTGCGAACGATATCTAAGCAATCCAAAGAATACGCCTAGCCCGACGAGTGGAACGACTTCAAACGGATTGACGTGAAACAAGCCGAAAATCGTTCCTGCCAACACTGCTGATACTACCGGTGACATCAATCGTTCAAATATTTTTTGGATGAGTCCGCGAAACAGCAGTTCTTCCACAATCGCCGGCATCACCGCAACTACCAAAATCACAGCCATTAGTTCTAAAGGTGAATCAGCACGAAGTAAAACTTTTGTCAACTCCTCAAACAATTTTTTAATCGGTTCGATGATTTCACGAAGTATTTCCGGCATCGGAACGCGCTCTTGGAAATACATATATGCCTCAAATACACGCTGTAAAGAAAAAAGCGCTAAGAGTGCAAGCGTCGATTCGCGCAGCCCAGGAACTCGAAATTGAAATACTTCGCGTAGGCGCGTAGCAAACAGTCGAGCCAGCAGAAAGGTCGGAATAAGAATAAAACACAACTGTCCGGTAAGTGTAAGCCAGCGCATTGTCCAAACATTGTCGCGTGTAACCGAAGTCGCGCCCATAACGAAAAATGCTAACACACCACCACCGATTTGATAGAGAAGAAATACGAAAACCAGCGATGCGAATGCAAAAAAAAGCGGATGGATCGAATGCCGATCAATAAAGGGAAGTTCACCAGCAGTTAATTGTTCATTATCTGCTGATTCCGGAATGTGTTCGTTGGATTCTGTCATTTAGAAGAAAGCTGAGCTTTAATCATTGCGGCAAGCAGCGGAAACATGATTTCATGATGCCCTGTGAAGTTATACCCACGCCCAAATTTTTGTGTCGGCCGTTCAACAACATTCATTTGTGGCCGGTATTGGCGTATCATATCGAAGTTCGCTGTAGAGAATCCTTTCGCTTTGTAGCCAAGGTTACGCGCAACAGTAAGTGCTTTCAAAAATACTTCTGGCATAATCACAGCAGATCCAAAATTAAGTACGACACCACCATTAATTAGATTCTTGATGGAGTTCACTAAAACCCTGAAATCGCGATAACTCAATTCGCCAGTTGCCGCGCCATCCATAGTTGCCTGTTGATGGACGATATCCGTACCAATTGCTGCGTGCACAGTTATCGGCACACCAAGTTCGTAGCACTTGGCAAGAATACTTAAACTTCGGTTTCGTGCCTTCATTGCAATAATTTTCTTCCCAAGCGTTTCACCGTAACCCTCGTCCGATTCTTTCATTCCCTTTGTAAGCGCAAGGTTAATGAAGTCGCCGGTTTCTTTTGACATCCCAAATGTTCCATCCATCAAATTGGTTGCAACATCTTCTGAAGTCTTTCCCCACATCGCTGTTTCAACGTCATGAATTGAAGCTGCACTATTCATCGCCACATGAGTAATAATACCGAGTTCGAGTAAGTCAACAATGAGCGGCGAGAGTCCGACCTTAATCACGTGCGCTCCCATCATCAGAATGACAGGTTTATTGCTTTTTCGAGCGCGGACGATATCGTTCACTAAATCCCTCAATTCGTCAGCAATAAGAATATGGGGCAGTGAATCAGCAAAATCTTTAAAGCTTGCACGCTTTGCATTAATTGGTTTGGCAAAATCCTTCGGCGCTACTTTGCTTTTACGACCCTTGATGGAAATCGTCTTGACGCCGGCAACATTTATTTGTTTGTATTTTGACATAATTCTTTGTGCCTATTATAACTTTTAGTTTATTTTACCTTTGCTTTTATCTGTCCGTTGATGCCAGAGTATTCTCGCAACTCTGCATCGATGGAACCAACAACGACTTTCGTGCTCACTTTCACTGGAATCTTCCGTTCATCATTTGTCATCCAAATAATGATACGTCCATCACTTTTAAATAATCCGCCTTCCATAATCAACGGTTCCACTAATACACAATTGAATTTCCCTGCATCTACAGAAATTTGCTGGTACCCAAGAAACTTTACCGCAAGCTGGTATGTAGTATCTTTAAAAAAATTCTGCAAGAGTATTTTTTCGCCAGGACGGCACTTGGAATAATCTAATGTTCGTACATAAAACATTGCTGAAACAACATCATGCACATATGGTGGAATAGGATAACTGCCGCCTTTTGTTGTCGCAATATTATTCAATTGATTAAATTCAGCGGCGAAATCGTTACTGTACTTGCCTTCCCGAATTCGCTGTGTAAATCGCCACGGAAATATTCCTTTCTTATCCAGTATAGTTTCATAACGGTCATCAACTTTATAAAAGAACGAAAATGTTGGTGTGGAGTTCACAGTGAAGAGCACTTGATAGCATTCTCTTCCGTGCATTGTTTCGACCGAAGGAATCGAAAACACAGCCTCTCCCGCTGTAATAAAACTGTAGCCGACGTCGTACACTAACCGTTCACCAAGTGCAAATGCTGATTGGTCTATGGTACGGAGATCAACTAGGGATTTTGATCGGATTGTATCCTGCGCTTGTGAATGAGAAATAGTAAGAGCAAAAAAGGAGATAGTAAAGATGTTCAAAATTTTCTTCATTCACAAAACTCCAACTGATCAAACACCAATTTTCTACTTATCTATTATTAATACCCTGTTACTAATTTTACTGCCGCTTCCAGAACTTGTTTCACGGTTATCTGTTCCATGCAATCATTTCCCTGGCACTTGCCGCCTTTGCAGCGTGGACATTGCATTGGGTCGGGAACAAATATTGCTTTTTTGTTAGTCAGCGGACCCCAGCGCTTCGGACTCATCACGTGTATTGGTGCAAAAAATCCCACAACCGGAGTTCCAACTGCCGCCGCAATATGCAACGGACCAGTAGAGTTCGCCACAAACAACCTTGCCGTTTGAATGAAGGCTGCAAACTCTCTTAAACTCAGATTACTCACGAAAGACTTCACCCCTTCTCCAGCGTTCTGAGTTACACTATGCACCAGTTCTATTTCAGCTTTTCCACCAGTAATAACGACATAGAATCCTCGCTTCTTCAATTCATAAGCAAGCAGAGAAAAGTTTTCCGGTTTCCAATCGCGCGCCGAACCGCCGCTGCCGGGGTGCAATAATATTAAAAGGTCAGCATCCAAAATTCCAATTGATTTACGAATGTCAGAAGCTTTTTTTCTTTCTTGTTCGGAGATTACAATATTTGCTTCGGGTTTCGATGATATTGTACATCCCAAACCTTCTAATAGCGAAAGATTATATTCCGCTTCATGCTTTTCTACAGTTTTGCGATGCTCAAAGATTTTTTTATTGAATAAAAACGAATACCATCGGTAACCGGTTCCAATGCGGACCGGGATTCGTGCCAACCATAATAAAAGAGCTACTCGAAAACGTGGAAATGCGACCACAACCGCATCAAAACGTGCATGGCGAAGTTCCGCTAGCATCTCAAAAAATGGCTTCAGCGCCTCTTCTTTATTATAGTAAAGAACGTCTGCAATTCCTTCCGCCAAGCTCGCGGTATATGAATTCAACAGCATTGCAATGCGTGCATTCGGGAAATTTTGCTTCAGTGCTTCGATTGTAGGAAGCGTTAGTATCACATCTCCGATGCGGTCGGTCCGAACGACTAAAATATTCTGCAAGCGTTGTTATTTCACTCCACGAGCTGAAAAATCTTAAGCAATATAACGAGCGATGGTGGGAGATGCAAGGAAAGGGCGCTAAGAGCGTTGACTCTCCACTAATCCTTTCCGATATTTGAATTACTTATCTATAACAATCTGCATTTATTCCGACAGCCAGTGGCTGTCGGAACTGCCCAGCTGTTCACACCGACATGAACGGCGGCAGCATTCGTTTAACACAAAAAAAACATAGGTGTCATTATGAGACGTACCAAAGTGATCATTATGGGCGCTGCGGGTCGGGATTTCCATAACTTCAACACCGTTTTCCGCAAAGACGATCGCTATGAAGTCGTCGCTTTTACCGCAACACAAATTCCTAACATCGAAGAACGGAAATATCCTGCTGAACTTGCAGGTGCGCTTTATCCCAACGGTATTCCAATCTTTCCGGAATCGGAATTGCCGCGCCTCATTAAAGAGTTAAATGCCGATGAAGTTATCTTCGCATATTCGGATGTGTCATTCAATTATGTGATGAGTAAAGCAGCTCTTGTAATGGCGGCTGGAGCTGATTTCAAGTTACAGGGCGCTCGACCTACAATGTTGAAGAGCAAAGTTCCTGTCATTGCTGTGGTTGCTGTACGCACGGGCGCAGGAAAAAGTCAAACCTCACGCAAGGTGTGCGAATTGCTTCGCGCAGCCGGAAAGAAAGTCGTTGCCATCCGTCATCCGATGCCATATGGCGATTTAGTAAAGCAAAAAGTGCAACGATATTCTTCCATCGAAGACTTAAAGAAGTACGAATGCACAGTCGAAGAAATGGAGGAATACGAACCACATATAGTCAAAGGAACGATTATTTATGCCGGCGTTGATTACGAAGCGATTCTCCGCGAAGCTGAAAAAGAAGCCGATGTTATTGTGTGGGATGGTGGAAACAATGATATGTCGTTCTATCAACCAGATCTTACCATTGTCGTCGCCGATCCGCATCGAGCCGGGCACGAAATATCTTATTACCCCGGAGCGGTCAACATTCATCTCGCTGACGTTGTCATTATCAATAAAATAGATACATCATCCCGAATAAATATTGATATTGTTAGGAAAAACATCGTCAGCGTTAATCCGAAAGCAATAATAATCGAAGCGGCATCGCCAATAAGCGTGGAAGACGAATCCGTCATTCGGAATAAGCGCGTTCTTGTAGTGGAAGATGGCCCGACACTGACGCACGGTGAAATGACATACGGCGCCGGCCACGTTGCCGCTCGGAAGTACGGCGCAAAAGAAATTATCGATCCGCGTCCGTGGGTAGTAAATTCTATAGCTGAAACTTTTAAAAAATATCCACATATTGGAACGTTGCTGCCGGCAATGGGATACGGCGGAAAACAGATCAAAGATCTGGAAACGACAATAAACAAAGTCGAATGTGATTCCGTCATCATCGGTACACCGATTGACCTACGACGCATCATCAAGATCAAAAAACCAAGTACTCGTATTTATTACGAGCTAGAAGAAATCGCAAAACCGAACTTGAAAGAGATTTTAACTTACTTCTTAAAGAAACACGGGTTGAACTAATGTTTTCTGTAAGGACGCAGCATGCTGTATTCCTACAATGGTATTAACAGGAGAACAAAATTATGAAACGAGATTTTCTCACTATCGCTGATTGGTCTGGGAAAGAGTTGCTCCAAATCCTCGACCTTTCAAAAAAAATGAAAGCGAATCCAAAAAAGTTTGCTAAATCGTTGGAAGGCAAATCGGTTGCATTGATCTTTGAAAAGCAATCGCTTCGCACGCATGTCACGTTTGAAATCGGCATTAAACAACTAGGCGCAAATACCGTTTATCTTACGAATGCAGATATTAGTCTTGGCAAACGCGAATCCATTTATGATGTTGCAAAGAATCTTGAGCGCTGGGTGGACGCGGTCGTCATTCGTACATACGCGCAGAAAAATGTTGATGCCCTTGCTAAGTTTGCCAAGGCGAGCATAATAAACGCGCTAACAGACTTCGAGCATCCTTGTCAAGCAGTTGGTGATTTCCTTACCATTCAAGAACACCTCGGTTCTTTCAATGGAAAGAAATTTGCGTGGGTCGGCGATGGCAACAACGTATGTCATTCGCTTATGCTGTTGGCGGCGAAAGTTGGAATGAATTTTATTGCCGTCACTCCAGCCGGATTTCTGCCGGATACAAACGTCATAAAACTTGCTAAAGAAATTGCTGTATCGACTGGCGCAAAAATCGAACTCTCAACAAATCCAACTGAAGGCGCACATGATGCTGATGTCATATACACGGACGTATGGGTTAGTATGGGACAGGAAACTGATCGCGAAGCAAAGATAAAAGCTTTTGCCGGATTCCAGGTTAACGCAGAATTGATGAAAAAGGCAAAACCAACTGCTGTTTTTATGCATTGCTTGCCGGCGCATCGCGGAGAAGAAGTGACAGATGAAGTGATGGACTCGCCGCAGTCTATTGTGTTCGATGAAGCAGAGAATCGGCTTCATACACAAAAGGCAATTATCTTCACGTTGTTGAAGGGACAGAGTCGTGAAAAACTCAATACTAGTAGCGGTCGGCGGAAACTCTCTCATTCGCGCGGGACAACGCGGAACAATCACCGAGCAGCGCGAAAACGCTAGGATCACTGCTGAGGTTATTGCTGGAATTGTTGCACGCGGATTCACACTCGTTGTTACTCATGGAAATGGACCGTAGGTAGACGCTCAGTTGTTGCGCTCGGAAGCCGATTCTTCACAGACATACACGCTTCCGTTAGATATCTGCGTCGCAATGACGCAAGGCGAGATTGGTTTCGCGTTACAGAATTCCATGCAGATGGCTTTTCAAGAACATGGAATCAATCGCCCCGTAGTTACTATTGTAACACAAGTGGTTGTTGATAAGAACGATCTTGCATTCGAGCGTCCAACGAAACCAATTGGCCCATTCTATTCCAAAGAAGCTGCTGAACAAAGACGAAAAGAGTTAGGATGGAGTATTATTGAAGATGCAGCTCGCGGTTATCGGCGAGTCGTTCCCTCTCCACTACCGATGGACATCGTCGAACTCGAAGTCATCAAAGGTTGTCTCGAACGCAACATCGTTATAGTTTTAAATTTAAGGATAACTATCTATGAAACTTCAACACATCATCGAATCCCAGCAATTTACACTTCCGATGCTGAATGAACTATTTAATCTTGCAGATCAAATGGGAAGCATTATCGGACGCGGAGGCACTTTAGATTACCAGCATAAAATTATGGCATCGCTTTTTTATGAGCCATCAACTCGGACACGATTCTCATTTGAGTCAGCAATGCTGCGACTTGGCGGTAAAATCATGTCCACTGAGCACGCACAGGATTTTTCTCCTGTTTCATAGGGTGAATCGCTGGAAGACACCATTCGCGTGGTCGGTAATTACGCAGTGTGATCGTTTTACGTCACAATCAAATCGGCGTGTTAGACGGGCTGCGGCAATATCATCGACTCCGATTATTAATGCAGGTGACGGTAAAGGCGGTCAGCATCCGACACAAGCGCTACTTGATTTATATACTATTTACAAAGAAATCAAAACGATTAATGGGGTCAAAGTAGCTCTCGTTGGAAATTTATTAGATGGACGAACGGTTCGTTCGTTTGCTTACTTACTTGGAAAATACGAACGCGTAAAAATTTATTTCGTTGCCCCGCCAACACTTCAAATGAAACAAGACATTCTCGACTATTTGAATCGCCAAAATGTTTGGTATACATTAGAGAGCGACTTCAAAAAAATATTGCCGGAAGGTGATGTCGTGTATATGACGCGCATCGAAGAACAAAAGCTCTCCGCAGCTTCAATAGAGGGACCATTCAAACGTTATTTCATTGACGAAGAGGTAATGAAACTCATGGGATCCAATTCAATTCTTATGCATCCACTGCCACGGCTCAATGAAATTTCACCTATTGTAGATACCGATTCTCGCGCGGTGTACTTCCGCCAAACCAAGAATGGCGTTTTAATACGAATGGCTCTGCTGGTTTCTGTGTTGGATTAAGGATTGATGTAGTTATTTTCTGGCGTTGCTTTTTCCATTTTTACTTTTCACTACAACCATTGTCACATCATCATGCTGTTCGGCGGAACCGCGAAACTTTTCTACTTTTGTTAGAATCGCGCGCTGGATACTTTCTGCGGATAGATGCCGCTTCACCTTCAATAAATCAATTATAGCTTCTTCACCTAATTGTTGTTTTTCCTCGTTCATCGCCTCGGTAATGCCATCCGTATAGAAGAGAAAGAGACTATCCGGTTTGATTGGAATTCGTATTTCTTCTATCGCATCTTCGAATAATGGGCCGCGCTCTAATCCTAATCCAATACCGCCGCCTTCAAGAAATTCAATTTTCCCACTCACACTAAAAAGCGCTTTATTATGTCCAGCTCGGCAAATACGCACTTCTTTCTTCTTCAGATCGAATAGCGCAAGAATCATGGTGATGAATGACCTGCGATCCATGCCATCAAAAATGCGCCTATTAATGTTTGTAAGCATTTCTTTTGGAGTGCTGTAAATATGCGCTGCAAGCTGAACCATTCCCTGAACCTTCGACATATACAACGCAGCAGACATTCCTTTGCCAGAAACATCTGCAACAACAGCAAGAATTTTATTTGGGCTCAATTGAATGAAGTCATAGTAGTCGCCGCCAACGCTTAACGCAGGTACCGACACACCTGCAATATCAAGACCAGAAATCTTTGGATTCGTTTTGGGAAATAATCCTTGTTGAATTTTCCGTGCGAGATCCAACTCTTCTTTGACACGCTGCTGAACGATTTCCGATTTATGCAGGCGTGAGTTTTCAATAGCAATGGCGGCTTGTCCCGCAACGGTCGCAAGCAAGTTAATATCCTCCTGCGAATAGACTTTGCCAGACATTTTCGGTCCAACATTGATAAATCCAACCAGATGATCCTGAAGAAACATAGGCACCGATAGCACTACACCGGAGCGGAGAAGTTTTTTCTTTTCTTCATCCTTCAAATCTGTGAGGTCGTACTCATCGCCAAGCAAATGAAGATCTACAGGTTTACGTGTCTCACGCAACAGTGCCATCAATGTATGATCGCCATCGGTGAACATACAATCTTCCTGATTTATATTTTGTGCAACTGCAGAACATCCTTCCTTCTCTCCACAGATAAAAACAGACAACTTATCGATGTGCATAGTAGAAGAGAGACGCGAGACAATCGAGTTGAGGATATGTTCCATTTCCATTAAGCGTGGAAGCTCTTGCGTAAATTCCAACAATGCTTGTTGGTAATCGTACCGTTCATGGAAAAATATTCGGTCGATCCCGTTCTGAAAACGCTGTTTGACGGGATCAAAGATAAAAGCTACAACAATAAGCGATGCAACAATGAACAATTGATTATCCTGTACACCAAAAAAGTAATTTACAAGTGTGCCAATCCCATAGACAGATGCCAGATAAATAGCCGCCAGTGATGCTGTAACAGTTCCGTAAATCAAACTACGGCGAATAACAACATCTACATCCATTAATCGATGACGGAAGATGGCATACCCAAAGAACACCGGTACGACAAACAATAGCATCATCGGTAAGAGAATCGTAGGGTTAAGAAATGCGGCAAATGGAATAAATGTCTGTACCGCAAGTGCATAGGCAAATATAAGTAACCCGATTGCAACACCTATAAGCACTGGACGAAGCTGCATGCGCTGTCCTTTGGGGACAAACGCGAAGTAGCTTCGGATAAAGATAACAAACCCTGCAAAGAAAAACGCATAGCGAGAAAAAAAGAAGACGACCGTAAGCCATTGGGGTCCACGTATTATTAGGCCGTTCACTATAATTCCGACAATTAACAGAAGACTTACACTATACAATAAAACGGTGAACACGCGGCTCGAATGCCATTTTCGTTTCACGGGGAAAAAGAGAAAAAAGCTAACAAGCGGTGGAAGTGCAACAATAGAAGTAAAAATGAATGTGATCTCTAGCAGTACAAGTCGCCAGGATGGATTGGTTTGAGGATCTAAAAAAAATGGCGAGAGACCGAAAAAGAGCATAGAATAGATACTGTAGCGAGCAAACATGCGCTGAATTTTTCCCATTGGTTTGACGATCACCACAATATATCCAACTAACAAAAATCCCAGACCTAAGAGAAATTGACCAAAATATGCAAGATTAATATATTTGAGGATCAGAATATGCGTATCGAACTGAACGCCATTTCGCTCTATCGAATATATTGCATGCGACCCGGCAAGTTTATTGATAATCCGTTGTGCATCCTCTGAAGTTTTAAAATTGTTTCCATTTATTTTTACCAGAATATCACCGTCCTTGATTCCTGCCTGCTCCGTCACACCGCCCCCGACTATGTCTTTAATCAGAAGCTTTGACGTATCTTGATCAACCCAACGGCATTGATCATTGCCAGTCACTCGCTCAAACATTTGAACAGAAAAATTGAGAAGACAAACACCAAGTACGACAATCGCTATCAGCGTATAGAGAGCTCTGATGGATCGTGCAGATAAATTAGAAAATGGATTTGTCATCGTTGATCTCGAATAAAGTCTATCAATATTTACTATGTATAGATACGGCAGATCGGAGCAACAAGTTACTCATGCTCCGACAAGAAACATAGAGTTAATTAAACATAACGTCCGATAATTTTAATTCCTCACAACCCCAAAAAGTGGGTAGCCTATGCTGAAGTATAAGACAAAAGGCCCAAAGCTCACCGGATGATGCAACAAATCAGTTCGGAGATAAAAACTTCGACCCAAAGAAAAATCAGCAGGGCCAATCGGCGTATCTAGCCCGAGCGTAATGCCAACGCCATGCTCAAAATCTTCTAAGCGCATTTCTTCTGTCTTTGCCCATACTGCTCCTATGTCGTAACGCGCTTTAAAGTACGTATCGAAGAAGATTGAGAATGGAAGCTTGTACTGGTATTCCAGACTCGCTACCATCAATTGCCTACCGCGTGCATTGTCCTCGCGAAATCCAAAGAAATTTTCCTGCCCGCCAAGCGAGAACTCCTCGCTAATGGGCAGAGTCTCATCCGCAACACCAATCATAAACCGCGGATGAAGCGTTTGATTCTTGAAAATGGTTTGATATTCTTCGTACGAGAAAAACATTTTTGTGAATCCTACTGCATTTACTAATTTTATTAATGCCGATTCATAAGAAAAATTAATGACGACTCCATCAGTTGGGTAAGGCAATTTATCTTGTGTATCTATATTCGTTCTAAACCTTATGGATGAAATGTTGAATTCCTGATCTGTAAAAGGTTGGTTTTCGATGTTAAAGGTTTGGTTATAGATATTATACACTTTTTGCCTTTCTAATCTTCCCTCAACTGTAACGCTTCCCAACCGCTCGAGTTGCGTCCCAAAACTTGCTAAGCCGCCTTCCCGCACTTCCCGATATTCTCCGATTATTTCACGTTGAAACAGATATGGATCACTCGAAACTACGTTATCATAGACATTCACATCACGGACAAGATAAAATCCCCTCAAAGCAAACGTCAAGTAAGAATTGAAGATTCGGATCATTTTCAATTCTCCAAGATAAGTCTGGTTATTAGTGCCTCCACCAATTAGTAAGCCGAGTTCGGCGCCAGCTCCGAACAAATTTTCATTTCGAATGTCTATCGATGGCTGGATATTGCGTTCATTATCCACGCGCAGGCCGAAACGAATCAATTCCGTGCTTCGCTCCCGCGCCTTGATAGTAGTTATGTTGAGTTTTCCAGTGCTGTCTTCATGATGGGTTGTTACAAGTATCTGCTCAAAAAGACTGGTGCCGTAAAGATTTGAGATTCCAGCGGCAACTTTAGAAATATTGAAAAGACTCTGATTATTAAATGGTAACTCTCGCCAAATAATCCAATCGCGAGACTTTTTTGTGCCGCTGATATCAATGCGATATATCGTGCCTTCATCAAGTATAACTGTGGCTATAGTTGATAAAGAATCAAGTTGAACATCGGTCACACGGGCAAGGGAATAGCCGGCAGTGCGGTAAATTGCAAGCAACCGTTCAATAGCTCGCTCCATCAACTCCGTGTTTATATAACTGCCGAACAGTGGCTGGAATACAGTAAGCAGCGTGTCGGAACTAAAGACTCGATTACCCAGAATTTTTACATTATGAAGAATCGGATTATGTACGGTGCGGATTTCGATCATTGTAGAATCGGCGTACTGTTCTACAATTCCATCCGCAGAAGCGTACTCACCATTGCTGTACAAATCGTTTATGAAACGGTGCAAGTCTATCTTTGTTATCCAACCGCGCCTCTCATACATTTGAAGACTATCTTGGAATGCCGGCGGCAACAAGCCTGACCAAGAAAACCGAGGCGACTCGTACCGCACGGCACTATCCGCGCGATACAACTTGAGCGTGCGATCATCTATGATTTTTTTCAAAGCGGGGATTAATTCTTCGGCAGAAAATTCTCCAGCAGTAATCAACGAATCGGTACCAGTAAAATCAGAAGCCAAATGATCACCTAATCTCGGCGTAATAATTATATCTGCCTTTGCTCGTGCGAGCTTATTTGCTTCTTGCATCATAATCGTCGTAATCTGATCTGCAATTTCCCAAGGCGCATTGAGTTTGCTCTTTGGTCTTAGCGGACTTACCAAATCAACAGCAATAATAATATCTGCTTTTTCCGCAATGGCGACGTCCACGGGGAGATTATCTACTAAGCCTCCGTCAAGGAGCTGCATAGAATCGCGCGGCACACTGCTGAATATTAATGGGACTGACATGCTGGCACGCAATGCTTCTGTCATATCACTGCGATCTATCACGATCCTTTTTCCTGTGACAAGATCTGTTGTAACCGCACGAAATGGAATACGAAGATCATCAAAACTAGGATTAGGATGGTAAAGTCCCTGTAGTGTAAGGAGGTTGAGATAATTTGATAATCGTTGACCTGTGGAAAACGCTTGCGGAATAACTGGTTCCAGACCTTCAAAACGTAATACAAGGATGCTCTTGTCGCGTGCAACTTTTTGATCGAAAAAGAGATCACGGCGTTTTGATTCATCACTGTAACTTAGAAGATCGTCCCAATTTGTCGTATCTACTAAACGTTGAAGCTGATCGGTTGAATATCCCATCGCGTACAAACCGCCTATTACACTACCCATGCTCGTACCGACAATCAGATCAGCAGGTATATTATTGTGTTCTAAAACTCGTAGTACACCAATAGCCGCGATACCGCGTGCGCCTCCGCCGCTGAGCACTAGTGCAATGCGCGGCCGCTGTACCGAATGGACGGGATTCAATTTAGGATATCGTGACTTCACTTCACGAATATCCGGCTCAATAATGGTTATGCGAGTCTGCGGTGTGGTAATGCCTTGCGCACGTACAAATAACGGCACAACAGAAAACAAAATTAGGATTATACGAAATATTTGTTGATGCACAGGGATAGGTACCAAATAATTTTCTATAAAAGAGTACCAAAAAATACGTCGAATTGCAACGGCACTTTAGATGAAAAGTCGAAGGATGGGTAATCAGTAAGCAGGTGTGGAATAATCTTGGAAAAAGTACACTTTGGTTTTCTTATCTTTTATATTGCCCTATGCCCCTGAAGCATTCTAGCTGGCAGCATTATTAAGGCTCTAAGAAAAGCGAACAATCCGTTTACTGTTAGACCAATTAATCGGAATGGTAAAGTTAAAAGCCATACGAATGGATACAACACCAACGCAATCAGTGCTAATGGCCAACAAAAGATAAATAATATGATCCAAATTAGAAATGTAAGCATCTTATTACTCTACAGCTTTCTATTTCCTTACGATGACAAGTACGATTAAGTTGCGTCCAATAAACCTTTTTCATTACCAACAATTCAGTCTTGTCTGATTTAAACGGTAAGTGCCACAAATAAATGAGGTTTTGAATGGATGCAAAAATTTTCTTGTTAACTACTGCTCAGGTAGAAGAACTCTATAAAGTGTTCAACTGCTTAGGTAGGTAATAGAAGTTTTCCCTGCTTGCGGCGCCATCAAAGACGGGAAGCCGACACTCCTCAATGACTTATCAAAGCTCTAATAGAAACGAATTCATATTGTGGAAGGCTATCCTTTCCCCATTGATATCGATTAAAACTCAGACGACTGTTATCCTTTGAAAAATGCTCTTACAACCTTCGTCACATAATGCAATTGTTCATCTGACATTTCTGCAAAAAGAGGAAGAGACAATCCACACTTTGCCAATTTTTCAGTAATAGGACAGTCCCCCTTTTTATAACCTAATTCTTTAAAACAGGGTTGTAAATGCAACGGTATCGGATAATGCATCCCTGTAGAAATTCCGTTTTCCGATAAATGTCTTTCTAATGCATCGCGTTTTGCCGTTTGAATAACGTATAGATGATACACATGTTTTCCATACGGCATCTCTTTCGGAATAATCAAATCTCCAACGCCTTCTAGCAAATCGTTGTATTTCTTAGCAACCTTACGGCGTTTTTCCGTCCAATCATCCAGATGTTTTAATTTAACACCGAGTACAGCTCCCTGTATCCCTTCCATACGATAATTGTGACCATATATTTCATATTCATATTTATTTACAGCACCGTGGGAGCGGATCATTCTTGCCTTTTTTGCCAGATCATCATCATTCGATGTAATTGCCCCGCCTTCACCATATGCACCCAGATTTTTCCCGGGATAGAAGCTAAACGATGCAATCTCACTCAAACCGCCCACGCGTTTCCCTTTGTACTCTGCAAAATGCGCCTGTGCACAATCCTCTATCAAGTGGATATTTTTGGCTTTTGCAATCTCGCGGATCGCATCGAGATCCGCCGGATGACCAAACAAATGAACTGCAACGATAGCTTTTGTGCGTGCAGTAATTGCGTCTTCGATTTTTTCTGGATCAATATTATAGCATTCCGCGGAACAATCGACAAAGACTGGCGTTGCACCGCAAAGAGTTGCGCCCCATGCGGTAGCAACAAACGTATTCGCAGGAACAATCACTTCATCACCTGGTCCTATGCCTAATGTCCAAGCCGCCAAATGATTGCCGGCAGTTCCAGATCCAAGGGCCACACAATGTTTGACATCGAGTGCCTTGGCAAAATTTGCTTCAAAGTCAGAAACAGATTTCCCAAGAACAAATGCACTATGCTCAAGGATATCAAGAATCGCGCTATCGATCTCAGATTTTATGGAATGATATTGAGCTTTCAGATCTAAAAAAGGTACATTCATCCTGAATCCTGCGTGAAAAATGTTAAAAATTCTTTCCCCTAAGAGACATCAAATTTTTCGAATCTTTATTGGGTTATAACCTATCTCCAAATGACGAGCCAATGATAAGTTAGTATTTTTTAAATATCAAGCATTGGCAACCTGAAAGAGGAAATATGATTCTGGTACCGATGGAAAATATCCTAAAACAATGTATAATCTGATTCCGTAGATAAGGCGTGCTCCATTATGTATCAAATTTTATTTCTTTTGAAAAGTTCCTGAATGAAATAGAGAATAAATAACGGCAGTGTTCTCAGGTAACGTATCCCCATTTTGCGCGGCTGCTGCAATAAACGGAAGAACCACTCCAGAGCAATAAATTGAAAAAATTTCGGTGCTCTCTTGATATCACCAAGATAAAATCGAAAGGCCGCGCCCACGCCCACAATCACACCATGTTTTAGTTTGTCATGATTCCGGTACATCCACACTGCTTGCTTGGTATTACCTAGACTTACCCAAATGAAATCGGGATTTGACTCTCTTATCTTAGATAAAATTTGCATGTTTATATCATCCCCCCACTCTCCGAACGGCGGGCTGAACCACCCGCTGATGGTAATGTTCGGGAATTCTCTTCGAATCTTGCAGACTAATCTTTCAAGTGCTTCCTCCGTGTCTCCCATGAAGAAATGAGATATTCTGTGACCCTCTGTCGACTTAAGCACATTTGTCATAAAATCCGGCCCTGCGACCCTTTCTATTTCGATATCACCCTTCAATCGAGCAAATATTGAAAGTGGGCGTCCATCAGGAATGCAGAGTGCAGAATTGTTAATAGCCTCCTTCAGTAAAGGAGATCTCCGTGATGCAACAACTATGTGACCGGCATCGATAACACAAATATATTCGCATTTGCTTTTCCTATAGCTGTCGACAACAAAGGCTGTCGCAGAACGCATATTACACGATGTCACCTTAACGCCTTTAAAATAGAAATCTTTCATGCTGTATTCTTTTTAGCTCATAATTTTGAACGGTTCACCTATCTTTCATAACCTATTGGCCACGAAAGACCAATCCGTTTTAATTTATTTTTGTAAAAAATAAATCCTCGTCCCATTAATAATCCTAAGTACATACCGCGGAAATTATGTGAAATATACGAAACGCGATATCCCGGAAAGACAGCGCGAATGTCATTATAAGCTTTATTTAGGCTTTCTATATATGGGAGATAGATAATCTTCAAAATATTTTTTTTTAGATATATTCTTCGAACTGGAATAAAAATATTTGTCTTCAAAAAGAGTAATCTGGCAAAATGATAAACAATTAAAGGTTCATCCTCAATCCAAATTCCTAGACTATTCTTTATAAGGGTATATTGAGAAATATTCCACGGAGCTGCACCAACACCCTTATGTTGAATGACATGCACATTATTAAATAGTCTCGGGAATTCATCAAGATATTTTTGATCTCCCCAAACGCCATTTCCCCTCTGAGTACTCATAAAAGTCATTTCTGCCCACCAATTCAAACAGGCTATTCCATTCTCAGTATTACGGAAATGAACAAAGCATACATTATAGTGTCCATAGAGTTCTAGTTCTTTTTTAGCATTTTCAAAATTATGAGGGACTATGACAACATCAGCATTTTCATTTTCATTGAACAATTCCCTTGAATCCATAAAGAAAAACATGTCGGCGTCTATATAAGTAATAGAATAGGCATTTCCCATTTCACGAAAGATATACTGGAGCAAACTCGGAGTGCAAGTGTAATAATACTCAATTAGGGAACGATTCCTAAATGTTTCTCGTTGTTTTGGCATTTTTTCTAAAAATTCGCCGTGGGATATTAACTTCACATTTTTATGTTTTAGGCTCGAAAGGACTTGATAGGTAACATCATCAAGGCAGAGAACCCAAAGTAGGAATGACTCTTTTTCGTGAGTAATCAGAGATTGGTATAATGATATTCCTTGTGGTAAATATGCTTTATCAAAATAAGTGCAGAAGTGTTTCAACTCATTGCCTTTTAGCTACAGTCTTCACAAATCACAAAAAAGATCTGCTTAAAACGAATTAATGTTTTCGATAATATAATTCACGGCTTGATCATCCAATCCAGGATAGAGTGGTAAGCTCAATACTTCTCTTGAAGCTTTTTCAGTGTTTAATAAATCCATAGAATTATCGAAATATCCAGGCTGCAAATGAACCGGCACCGGATAATGTATTAGCGTTCCAATACCTTTGTCTTGCAAGTAATTCTTTAATGCATCCCTGTCTGAACAACGAACGACAAACAAATGGAACACATGTATTTCATTTCCAACGAACGGCTTCGTCACTTTTTTATTGGATATTTCGGCAAGATATTTTCCCGCTATATTCATTCTTTGAGCGATTAAGGCATCAAGATGTCTTAATTTTACCCTGAGAATTGCCGCTTGTATTTCATCAAGCCGAGAGTTCCAACCGCGGCATGAACTAACATATCTTTCTTTCCATCCATATTGTCGCAAGAGAATGACCTTATCATATATCTCCTTAGAATTCGTAACCACCATTCCCCCGTCTCCGAACCCCCCAAGATTTTTTGTCGGATAGAAACTAAAACAACCTGCAGCACCGAATGTCCCGACATGATGCCCCGCGTATCGGCATCCATGTGCATGAGCACAATCCTCGATGACTAAAGCCCCGTTCATTTTTGCAATTTCAAGGATGCGATTCATCTTTGCAGGTTTCCCGTATAAATGAACCGGAAGAATACACTTTGTCTTCTTACTTAACCGCGCGAGAATCTTTGACTCATCCATGGTGTACGTTGATGGGTCAATATCGACAAAGACGGGAACAGCTCCTGTTTGAACAATGGCTGCAACTGTTGCAACTGACGTATGAGATACGGTAATTACTTCGTCGCCTTTCCCAATATTGTTCGCTATCAATGCCAAATAAAGTGCATCCGTTCCGGATCCTACGCCGACCGCATATTGAGACCCAACATAGCAAGCAAATTCTTTTTCAAATGAAGAGACCTCTTCGCCGAGAATATATTCGCCCTTATGTAAAACTTCCTTCAGAGCATTCTCTATTTCGTCTTTAAAAAGAAGATATTCACAAACCGGATTAACGGGTAATATCTTAACCATGCTTATCCTTAAAAATAATATTCGCTGTTAGATTTATAAAATTCAATTGTTCTTTTTAGCCCTTCTGCAAGTACGACCGTAGGCTGCCAACACGTTAATGAGCGAAAGAGATGATCATCAGTATAGTAATCTCCGATATCTATTTTTTTCTCTTCCGGAGGGTATGGTACTATTTGAGAGGTGCCTGATTGATTTATTTTCACGATCAAATCTGCCAGTGTCAATAAATCCATTTTTTCCATTCCGCCTACATTGAGTGCCTTTCCCTCGGTCAACGGTGAAAGTGCGGCATATAATAGCGCAGTGATTGCATCATCTATATATATAAAATCCCTTATTTGTTTTCCACTTCCGTATACGAGTAATGGTTTATTTGTTAAAACATTTTTAATCCATATTCCAATAAATGTTTGACGTGCATCTTTAACTCTCATTCCCGGGCCATAGGTATTTGTTAAACGCAAAGCACACGATCGAATGCCATACACATTGTTATAGAGAATATGAAATTGCTCTCCTGCGAGTTTGTTAATACCATTTACATCGATCGGATTTGGGGGATGCTTTTCATCCACGGGTAAATACAACGGCTTGCCATATATTTGCCGGGTGCTCGCAAAGACGATCTTAATTTCAGGGTTATTTTTTCGACACGCTTCAAGAATCGACAATTGTGCCTTTGTATTTATATCCAAATCCGTATATGGATCCGACATTGAATCTTGATGACTCGTTTGACCGGCCAAATTAAATAAATAATCTATATCTCGAACTAAGTAATGCATACTGTCTTCATCTCTGACGTCGGCAATGTTAACTTTGATCTTATCTTTAAAATTGAAAATATTTCTTATGTTCCCGCCATATTCCGGCATAAGATTGTCGACGAGCGTTACTTGCGCCCCAATTTCTACAAGTTTTTTCGCCATATTTGAGCCAATAAAACCTAACCCACCGGTAATTAAAATTTTTTTATCGGAAAAAGGATACATAAAGTTTGTGACAGTTATCGTTTGTGTTTGCATAAAGGCAAGTTGTCCACCACGATATTCGTATGATTTTTTTGAGATATTAAAAATATTAGAATGAAGAGCATATACTTTTAGAAATCACTTTTACGCCAGAAGCGCATTAGCTCGACAGAGTGTGTTGCAGTCTGACGACCTTTAGCTGAATATCTAATGAGCATGGAACATCTATAAGATAATATATAAAGAACTTTTTGTATATTATCATCAATTTCTCATAAAAACTTTGACGAAGCCTCGATGATCGAAAAAAGTTCGTACACAAAAAGATTCCCCAAAAAACATATGAGAATAATCGTTTATGTTCTCAACATGTTTAAGATCAAAGAAATCCTTCGATCGATTCCATTGCGGGTGATTAAACGCCTCTTTCAATACGAATATATTCCGGAAGGATGGCACTACGCAGAGAATCACCCGGTTGTACGAGGATGGGATGTTGAGGATGTCGCTGCCGTTTATAGGCTGAAGTGGCAAAAGTTTGTAACCATGGTGGAAGGTTCAGGCCCACTGGGTTTTTCGCATGAGTCAGACTTGATGTCCGATACCGATCTCTATTCGCATAATGTTATAATGTCTTTTGGCTATGTGCTCTGTCTTGCCTCTCGGGCTAAAAAGGAAATTTCGATACTCGACTGGGGGGGCGGATCAGGTCATTACTATGTATTAGCAAAAGCGTTACTTCCAGGTGTTACAATAGACTACCACTGTAAGGATCTACCGAAATTAGCCGCACTTGGCCGCGAGCTGCTCCCGGGCCAGCACTTCTATATCGATGACACATGCTTTGAAAGAAAGTATGATCTTGTAATCGCGAGTGATTCTTTCCAGTATAGTAAGAATTGGCCGGAAATTTTAGAAAAACTGGCAAACGTTACATTGTCTCACTTGTATATCGCGCGGCTCCCCGTAATCCCGACTGCAGACTCTTTCGTCTTTGTACAACGGCCTTATCAATATGGTTATAACACCGAGTATCTTGGCTGGTGTCTTAATGCGAAGGATTTTTTGAAGTGTGCAGATTCATTAAAGCTCACACTGGTGCGTGAATTCGATTACGGTTATAGCGCATTTATTCTCAATGCACCAGAACACAACCAAGAGCGCGGCTTTCTTTTTACTACACCTCTTTAACATTCACAAATGGTTAGTGACATTCGGGATAACGTCGATTTGACAAGTAAGGAGGTGTGCTGAAGGATTTGACACAGCAAATATCATAAATAATACTTTTTATCAGAGCTCTTATTCTGAGTTTGTGCTGAAATATTTCCATTTAGCGTACTTAATATGAACATTTTTAAAAGGATAATAAAAATTCGCGAAAGGTTCAAAAAGGTCAAAGGGTTAATGCAATTCCTCAGAAGGTTCAAAGGGTTAATGCAACTCCAAAATAGGTTTATGAAAATACTTACTAGATTATTTGATAGGCCGCAATGGAAAAACCTTCGTTCGACTCGACCAGTTTCCAGCATCAACGGATTTGATCGCGGAACACCAATTGATCGAGTGTATATCGAAGATTTCTTAGAAAAAAATCGGGCAGTCATAACTGGAATAGTATGTGAGGTAGACGATGCAACATATTCAAAAATATATGGCAACAATATTATCAAGTATGAGATATTGGACGTTTCAAATAACAATCCACAAGCTACTATTGTAGCTGACTTATCAAAAATTGAACTTTTGCCACATAATAAAATTGATTGCTTCATCTGTACCCAGACACTGCACCTAATTTACGATTTTAAAGCTGCTATCAATGGTATATACGCCATGCTTAAAGTAGGTGGAATAGTTTTGGCAACAGTGCCTGGCATATCCCAGATATGCAGAGATGATTTGCAAAGATGGGGAGATTATTGGCGATTTACGGTCCTATCAATTCAAAAAGCTTTTGAAGAGATTTTTGGAAAAGGAAATGTCGATGTAGATTTTTATGGAAATGTACTTTCAAGCATAGCATTTCTAGAAGGCATAGCAGTGGAAGAGCTTACAAGGGAAGAATTATTTTTTAAAGACGCGGATTATCAGATGATCATCGTGGTGAAGGCGATAAAACAAAAGAATACTTGATAATCAATAGCCAGTCAAGTTGTTTCGAGAATTGATATATGTATCTATGCCTTGTTCATTAAACACAATGATTGAATGAAAACCGACAGTAATAAATTTCAAAATCTGTTTTCCCAATCCCTCGCGAGCATTCTTTCCAAAAAACACATACTAAACCAGGCCATCATCATGTCGGGAACAATAATCCTGGGCATGGTTTTCGGAGCGGCGGGTTCGATATGGGCGGCCCGTTGTCTTGGACCCCACAATCTAGGTATTTCGGGAATGGTTCAAAATATCGTTGGACTGGCAATGCTTCCCATGGAAATGATTTTTCCTACTGTGCTGGTTCGTGAATACAAAAATGCCCATGATTCGAAAACAAGGGACAGAATTGTCCAAGCTTCGCATGGTTTTTGGTTGTTGATCGCCCTTGGCTTTTGTCTGATAGCAACGTTTTTTATGGCGTTAAAATGGGTCCCGAGTGAATATCATTTCGCCAGTTGGTTTTTCCTTCCGCTTATTCTCTTAAACTCCATGCAACCGGGTTGGATTTTTCAATCTGAGGAAAAACAGCACTTTCAATCAGCTATCGAGGTCATCCAGCCGGCTTTGGCGGCGGTGATTTATCTTATTTGGTTTAAACCGGGTATGTCGGCTGGTGATGATTTATTGGTCAATTCCATTGCAGCTTTGGTATTAACCATCGTATTTTGGCGGGCTATTTACAAACTCACCACATTCAAGGGACCCTTTTTTAGGTTTGATTTATTTAAGGATATTAAAGTTTTGATCCTCAATTCGCGATGGCTTTTCGTGTCAGCGCTTGCCGTTTATGTCTATACAACATTTGAACAACCACTTTTAGGGTGGTTGTATTCGGTAGAGGAACTTGGTAAATATAGGACCGCTATTTCCGTAACGAACGCTGCGCAGGCTTTTTTTACCATCATTCCCGCCATTCTTTATCCGCGTTTTATCGAATGGCGAAAACAGCATGAAGAGATTCTCTGGGAGCGGCAATTAAAACTTACAGCGTTTTTTTCAGCCGGGGGATTTATCACTGCTTTATGCGGATTCATTTTCATTCCATTCTTCTATCCTTATGTTTTCGGACATTCCTTTGCACAAGCCGCCTGGCCTTGCGCAATTTTAGTTCTTTCGAAAATCATAGCTATCCTCAATGGCATTTATGGTTGGGGTTTGATGACTGACCACTCTTATGATAAATTCGTGTCAATGACCATGATCGGTACAGCTATTTTTTCCCTCGGGATGAATCTTCTTTTCATTCCGAAATTCGGAATGATGGGCGCTGCCATCATCAATTTGTTGAGTGAGATTTTAATTTTACTTCTCTTCTTTGGCCTTTCGTTCAGGAGAATTCAATTGATCCGAAATAAGTGATATTGAGTTATACAAAATCTTAAATATCTGATTCAGGAAACACTCATTGCATTAAGTATTATTTTGAAATACAAATCACTCACACGGGCTGAGGGAGAGATTTTACCGAAGTTGAGACTTCTGGATTGGAAAATTGAAATATATTTTCCTTTGAAAGGTAAGCAAGACAAAGAAATAAAAACGCAGCTCTGCATTTTTACAAATGTTGTTATTACCTAGCTCGTTTTTTGTACATCAATGACTAGTACATTCACAGTGCCAATGCTCTAAATAGGAATGGAATATGAAATTGAATCTTGGATGCGGTTCTCAAGTGCCCGATGGTTGGGTTAATGTTGATTATTCTCTTGGTGCGCGATTCGCAAAAATCCCATTGTTTACTCTGATAAATAGGAAATTGAAATTATTCGATCTCAACTGGGATAGTCGAATTTATATACACGATTTGACCAAGAGATTCCCGTGGAATGACGGATCTATTGATGTTGTTTACATTTCTTTTGTCCTGGAGTACTTTACACGAGACGAAGGCCGTACATTTTTAGCTGAATGCCATCGGGTGTTGAAAAAGAATGGATTAATCAGAATGCTCATCTGGGATCTCCGTTACATTGTGAATGAATACGTTACTGGAAGACTTCCGGCGGATGATTTCATTGGCGAACTCTGCGTACTACAGGGTCATCATGCAAACAGGATAAAGAATCATCTTTACCCTTTTATACAATTGCCTGCAAAATGTATGTATGACGCAACTAGGCTTATAGAGATTTTAAATGATATAGGATTCACTGCGGTTAGTAAAAATGCCTTCGAAAGTGAAATAGATGACATCACGCGAATTGAACAGCAATGCACTGAAGATGTCGTGATCGTGGAAGGACGGAAAAGATAATGCATAAAAAAACGCGTTCAACAAGGTTCTTACGTTGACACCCGTTAATAGTTATTGTTTCTATGTTATTGTCAATTATAGATTGATCGCATCTGCAGTGGTCTGAAAAACACCGGATTTTACGCAGCCGATATTCTTTCGTTTTAAGTATCTGATAAACCAAACAGACATCCGAAATACGAGAACGAAGACGCCTGGCAGACGGTGTGCGATTCTGGCTTGGCGATATGCATATCCCGATCTATTTTGGGCCGCAGAATTCGAGAATTAAACCACGCGCTTTTTCGCCTGCAGTTTTCCAGTTCAGTCGTTCGGAATATTCCTGGAAAGAGGACAAGGATAACCGTTCGTATTCTTCCCTGTCCGACATGAGACCTAAGATATATTGGCAATACTTCTCAGGATCGTCCGAAGGTGAAAAGGTTTGACCGTTCCTTCCGTTATGAATAGCTGTGGTAACACCACCCACATCCGTTGCCAGGGACGGAAGACCAAAGGATGATGCCTCAGCGAATGCTATCCCGTAACATTCTGCCCTGGTTGGCAAAATTAAAAAATGGGCTTTTGAATATAAATTGTCTAATAAATTCCGTCCTTGTTCTGTTTTTTTTGATATGAAACCATAGTGCTTCACGAAGTCAGGCATTTCACCCGGCGGGCGGCATCCAACCACGTGTAATTCGGTTTGTACCCCCCGCTGATTGAGCAGTTCAGCGACTTTAACTGCTACATCTCCGCCTTTCCAGAACCAATCCATACCTACGAAGAGTAATTTGCAAACGTCAAAATTTTTATTGGAAAATATTTTTTTGATTTCCGGAATGTCCCGATGACATTCAATATTTGCCCCGTACGGCACAACCTTTACCTTTGCGGGATCAACGTCATAATATTTTAGGGCCGTGCCGGCCGCCCATTCAGAACTGAAGATAGCCAAACGACATTTGGATAAAAGCAATTGCTGCATCCTATTCCCGTTCCTCAGTGTTTCATTGCAAAAATTTGTACATGCTGGGGGAAATTCACCCATGCCAGCAAAAGTGGAATCATGCCAAAAGATGATCGGCTTTTCCGTGCGTACATATGATAGGGGAACGTATCCCCCTCCGCCTGCCAAAAATACCGCATCACAATCAATGGATGAAAGGGATTTTTCGGCTTGCTTACAAAAATATCTGCTAACAGCGGGATCTAGTTGCCTTGAGTAGTACTTAGAGGAAAACAACATGTACATGACTTTTTTAACACTTGTAGTTAGATAATGATATCCCTCTTTCAAGTTCCCTATGGGTATGGTTTGAATACCACTGTCGTTAAACGCACATCTCGTGTAATAAGTTGTTCCGGACCAATTATGTATATCAGAAGAATCGCTATGCGTTATGTAAGCCAATTTCATTTTTGAGATTCCATTTTTAACACACCCGCAATCATTAGTGGGTCTGCCATATTCGAATTCAAACCAGATCTTTTTTGGGTCCGCAGAATTCAAGAATTAAATCATGCATTTTTTGGCCTGCAGTTTTCCAGTTTAATCGTTCGGTGTATTCCTGGAAGGAGGACAATGATAGCCGTTCGTAGTCTTGCCTGTCCGCCATGAGACTTAAAATATATTGGCAATACTTTTCAGGATCGTCGGCCGGTGAGAAGGTTTGACCGTTCTTACCGTTATGAATAGCCGTGGTAACGCCACCCACGTCCGTTGCCAGGGACGGAAGACCAAAGGATGACGCCTCAGCGAATACTATTGCACAACATTCCGCCCTCGTGGGCAAAATTAAAAAATGAGCTTTTGAATATAAATCGTTTAATAAATTCCGTCCTTGTTCGTTTTTTTTTGATATGAAACCATATTGCTTCACAAAGCTAGGCATTTCACCCGGCGGATGGCACCCAACCACGTGTAATTCCGTTTGTAATCCCATCTTATTAAGCAACCCGGCGACTTTAACCGCCACATCGCCACCCTTGCGGAACCATTCTACACCCACGAATAGTAATTTACAAACATCGAAATCTTTATTGGATAATTTTTTTTTGATTTCCGGAACATCCCGATGGCATTCAATATTCGCGCCAAATGGCACGACCTTGACTTTTGCGGGATTCACTTCATAGTATTTGAGGGCTGTGTCGGCCGCCCATTCAGAACTAAAGATGGCCAAGCGGCATTTGGATAGAATCAATTGTTCGACCATGTTCCCGTTTCGTATTGTTTCATCGCAAAAATCCGTATTGTATTCAGGAAAAAATTCGTAAAGTCCGGCAAAAGTAGCGTCGTTCCAATAGATAATCGGCTTTTTGGTGCGCAAATATAAATTGGATTCCTGACCAAAAACAGCATCACATTCGATGGAAGAAAGGGAATGATCAATTTGAATAGATACATATTTCAAAATGGCGGGATCCAGATTCCTAGCATATTCTTTAGAAAGAAACCGCTTATACAGGATTTTTTTTACTCCAGTGGTTATGTAATGGTATCCCTCTTTCAAGTTTCCTATGGGTATGGTTTGAATGCCGCTATCGTTTAACGAGCGATTTATGTAGTAGGTCAATCCGGAAAAATCGTGTACATCCGTAGAATCGTTTCTTGTTACGTAAGCTAATCTCATATTTGAAGTTCCTGTTATTAACCCGCTCGTTTTCGATAATTGGACGCCTATAAAGTTGGTTCTGGAGTCCCTTGATCCGTTTTGGGAAAATAGGTTTCAGTTGTTTCCATGTGATCGAATTGAACTGCAGAATAGAACGGGCACTTTTTGCACAATGCCGGCAGTATTCCGTTCATAAAATTTTCTCTAATGAGTTTGATTTTTCCTGCGTTATGTTTCATGAGCGACGTAAAATCTGGATGATTCTTAAGGGAATCGATTCTAAGAGAATCGCGCTCTGTCTCAATGGATAAGTCGTAACGGCAATTGCACAATCGCACATCGCCGTTTGCATGAATGCCGACCTGATAAAGGCGTTCACAGGGATAGGCCTTTTTCAGGGGATAGATGGACTTCAGTGAATTCCAATCGAGCTTCATTGTACCGATCATATCCCGAATTGTAATATCTCCACCCCAAGTATCGAATGCCTTCATGGGGTCGCTTAAATATATTTTCTTTCCGACAAATCCGGCGATGAAGTTACTATAGAACTCACTCCTTTGAATATATTTTTTCGTGAGATAGCTTCGCGGCTCAAAAGAGATTTCTACCGTGGAATTCAGGCGCCGGTGCGCCTCCAGCAATTGCATAATCGATTTTTTAAACTCGTGGTATTTCCGAACGCCAAACACGGTCTCGTACAATTCATCGGAAAAACCGGGTGTGGAAATGTAAACATGATTTATCCCTGACAGCAGAAGTCCGTCGATGTCGAATCGGTACAATTGAATGGCATTGGTATAGGTCTGTATTGTTTCGAAGCCCGCTCTTTTTGCCGCACGTATAATTTCAACGGCGTTCTTGTTGGTAAAGAGCTCGCCGGTCAACGGAGTTAAATCGAGGTGCCTGTAGCCGAATGCAACACTGGAACGTGCAACCGATTCGAACCACTCCAGCGACGCGATGTTCATTTTGCGATAATCGGATTTGTAGATACAGAAGACACATTTCGCATCGCAGACGCTTGACACTTCGATGACAATGATGTGCCGGGGATCTACCCGGGGGACTGAGGGGAAAAAAAGATTACGAACTGATTTAGCAATGAATCGGCTCGGTTGATGCGAGAGAATAATATCTTTGACATACAATTTAAGGCTGTTGAAACCATTGTCAAAAAAAAACGTGCGCTTAGCTACACTTTTTTGTACTTCATATTTCTTCATTGAGACTTTCTCTAAATCTTTATTCCAAAGCCGAGTCGACCTTCGCGGTTATTGAGTTTCTCCAGAACCCGTTTCATTACAGCATAGATAACAAGCCTGTACGAGATTACTAATCGCCTTCTCTACACTAAAAATTTTGCTTTTATTGATAGATGCAATTGAAAATCTTTCGATGAGATTAGGTTCATTCAGAAAGCGGATTATTTTTTCGGATAATACTTTCGTGTCTCTTGGATCAAGAATAAAACCATTGACGCCCTCCTCGACTGCTTCGCCCGCTGTTCCATCGAAGATGGAACCGATAATAGGTAATCCTGCCGATAGCGCTTCGAAATTGGCCAGCGCTCTGAAATCACCCAAGGTGGGAAAAACAAATACGTGGGCGTTCGCGTAATAATGGCCAAGTTCATCATATGGGCATTTTCCAACGAACGTCACGCTTTTCTTCAATCCACTTTTTCCGGCTAAGGACTCCAGTGATTGCCTCTCCGGACCATCTCCAACAACAGTTAAATGAATTCGGTTTAAATAATCCTCGGGAAGCTCCTCAAGGGCTTGAAGAAGAAAGCGAATCCCTTTCCCTTCGATGATCCTGCTTACAGTTAACAGTCTCAAGCATTCGCCAGGGTTAAGAATTTTGGGCACTATGGCCGATTTATACAAAATCGATGAAGTTAAAAATGGTCCCACAAATATTTTATTTGCTTCGACCTTAAGCTCTTCAGTCAAATATCGTCTGCCAAGATCGTTGTTTGTTAAAATAAAATCTACATGAGAAACAATCCATTGCCGGAAAAAACTAATTAATTTGTTTTTTCTGTTAACCCCGTAAAAAAAAGTCAGGAAACCTGGATCATTTTCAACTAAGAGCAGAATGCGGGTTCGTTTATGAAAGAAGCGGTAATATATCCCAAAAAATGTTGTTTGATCGAACTCGGACAATATTATCAATTCCGGCAAAGTTTTCCAGAGATGCGACATAACAGATAAAAAAACTGCGATGGGACCAAAAATATTTTTCCATGGGGCCATTTTTAATACTCGATCGCCGGTCTCTCTTACGATTGATTTTGTTTCCAAATTCAACATCACGGTCTTTGGAAATTCTTTAAGAAAACCTGCCAGGATTGGTTCCATGTACAAAAGTTCGTTACCGTAACCAAAACATCTCATTAAAAAAACTACTTTTTTATCGCTCATCGGATTCTACCCAGGTTACGTTTAATAATCCATGATAATCTCTGATAGCGCAGGTAGAACCCGCAGGTTTTAATACGGTAATTAAAAATGGAAGTCCAAGATGGTATATAGATTCTATGAATTTCCATTAAATCGTTGCGAAAGTGGATGGGGCCGCTTTCGACTGCAATGCCGAATGTAAATCCTTCCTGCGCTGTAATACTTTTGATTTCTTCGCTTACGCTCCCATAGGGGTATGCAAAAGAAACCACCGGTTTACTCAAAAAGGTTTCCAACGCATTTTTAGAGCCGCCGATTTCCTTATGGATTTCATTGGGACTTAATTTGGTCAGATCGGGATGGCTCATTGAATGTGCCCCGAATTCTAGCAGGCCACTCTTAAGCATTTCCATAATTTGATTCGGTGTTAAGAGCTTTGCCTCTTGGAGCCCTTCTTGAATATCCCAGGCATTGTTTCGAAGTTGCCGGTCTCCTATTATATAAATGACGGCTTTCATCTGATATTTTTTTAAAAGTGGAAATAAATAGTAATAGTTATCTTCATAGCCATCGTCAAAAGTGAGGATAATGGGTTTTTTCGGGAGCTGACGATGGAGCAGATCCTCAAAGCCAATTGTCTCAAAGCCCCGGTGTTTCAAGAACAGCAGCTGCTTTTCCATGTTTTGCTGGGTGATGTGTATATCGTATTCTGCGGAAGCAAGTTTCCTTTCTACAACTCGGTGGTACATCAACACCGGTAACTCGTGAATACTTGACAGGTTGTTTCCCAGAAGAGATTGTTGGACTAAATTTTCCGTGCTTGAGTTTGTGTCTTTCATGTTGTATATGAAGAGAATATATCGTGATCTTCAAACGATTCAACAAGTTTTGCATCGTTCAAAAACAAAATGATTCTGTACATCCTGCGGCTTTGCCAGAATAATATTTTGCGCCGATTTGAGATCAAGAAGGGGAATTTGCATAGGTTTTCAACCTTTGAACATTTGCTGGATAGTGAGGATTTAGGGTAATGGACAGTGCTTTTTCATCCACCACGCTGCCATTTCTTTCGGAAGGCAATGCCATGTATCTTGAATTTGTGCTAGGTATTGTAAGAATTGTTCATACAGATGTAAATGATTTTTTTTCATGAGATAATCGGGGTGAGTTAATGTTAAAACGACTCCGCGATTGCTTACTACCCAATCAGCTTTCTTCTGCCATATAGAAATATCTTTCTTATTTAAGATATAAAAAAGTGTATGGTCTTGTGGTATGGTATAGGGCAATTCGACAAATTTCCCTGCAATAAATGGCCAAATCGAACCCGTTCCACCCGGAATAGGCTGGAACGGGTCGTAATCAAAACACGAAGCATCATATTCGATATCCAATTGCTGTAGCCAGAGGAGATTCCTATGTACCATTGGCGATCGAAATCCAACGGCACCATATTTCTTCAATGCTTTATTGATATAGCTTGCCCGCTCTCGAAAGATTTTTTCAGAATAATACAATTTGCCATCGTGGTTGTAGCCATGAATCCCGATTTCATGACCCGATTCACGGATCAATCGAATAATTCCTTCGTCAATTTTATATTTATAAGGAACGATATTCCATGAGGAACATAAGTTATATCGCCTTTCCATTTCTAGAATCTTGGGTATATACCTCAATCCTTCGGTTGTCTCCACATCATGTGTCAGGATAATAGCGGAATCGAACCCGGGAGGATACAGATTTTGAATCGTCACTTTGCTTTTTGGGGATTGATGAACAATGTTAACTAATTGGTCGTCAATAAAATCTCGTTTCCACGAAATTTCTTTACTAACATTTTTCTGAAGTCGTAGTCGTACTTGTATGGGAATTATCGGACGGATCACTGAATAGTACAGCTTCTGTATCGTGGAAAACTTTAATTCAAAGCCATTTTCAAGAAGATAGCGCTTCAAAGTTACATTATCAATGTCGGTGAATGGGAATCTAATTTCTATCATGCGAAGTACTTGTATAATAACTCACCTGACCATTGGCAAACAAAAGCAGGAGAATATCGAATAATTGGACCGACAACATTATCCTTCACGAAAGAAAAAATCCTACTTTTCGGCAAAGCAGGAAAGAAGGAATAGAACAAAGGAGTTTCTATCGATCCCCAACCTGATTTAAAATTCCTCAATCCATCATTGTGGATATCTGTTTTACCAAAATCGAAAAAATCGAATCCCCGTTTTATCGCTTCCTGCATTGCCGTCCATATCATCAAATTGTTCGGCCTCAGTTGAAGCATAGTCTCATCTGATGCACCGTATTTGTAGGTGAGTGTTTTGGAAAAACCTGAAAACAATCCTGCACTAATGCAGTGAGAATCTGCAAAAACAAGAACGATAAATCCCAGGTTGACTTTGATAATATGCTTCCAAAGAACGTCAAAGAACTTTCTGGGTTGCACAGGTACACCAAGCCTTCTCCGTGTTTGAAGATGCAGATCATAGAATTGACCGACCGCACTTTGTTCATTCGTTACAAATGCCTGTAAGCCATCCCGTGCTGCTTTAAGTATGGGTTGTTGAACTTGCGTTTTCTTAAAAGTTGAAAATATTTTATCTATATCTTTGGATAAGGGAGTAATGTGAAGTGTTGAGTTTGTATCTTTTGTAAAACTATTTGGAATCGGCAACTCAGCACGAATCTCAACTTCGGATATTTGATTTGCCTTCTGTGAGAGTATAATGTGTTCCATTATTTCGTTCAGTGAATTCGTATTACTGTACAACGGTGTGCAATGATCTGAGAATGGCAATGAAATCCATTTTCCTTTTCCACTGAAGGTGTGAATGCTGCAAAATGGAATACCAGCATTTATTGTCCCTTTCTCGTTTACTGCACATAATGCAAATACATCAAATCCATATTGTTCATGAAGAACTGATAACCATGCTGAATGGTGGAAAATCGTTGTATTCTTTTGACAAGAAATAAACTGAAGCCACTCTTTATTTTCTAACGGATTGATGATAGAAATCACTTTTTAACCAATGTAAATACTGAAACAGTGTCATCGAAAAGAATGTACCCATGCAACATGATTACATCTCCTGAATAATGCCAATGTACTTGTGCTGTTGATCTGACCAACTATACTTCTTGAAGAACCCGTCGGCATTGAGCACTTGCCGCTCTCGTAGCGAAGAGTCCCTTGCGAGTTCAATGATTCGCTGTGCCATATTTTCAACATTTTCCGGTTCAAAATATGAAACCATCGATTCGTTAAAGTAACGCTGGATAACATTTAAGCTCGGAGCTACAACTGGTAATCCAACAGCCAAATACTCCATGAGCTTCACAGGTAACATGCATCGGTCTCCAATGAGAGTTTTCCTGTTTGCGAGGATGCCAATATCATATTGCTCAATTTCTTGTTGAAGCATTTCGACTGGAATAAAATCCTTGAAGAAGATAAGAGAATCAAGGATTCCTTTCCTACGGCAGGTAAGTATAAGTGTTTCCTTTTGTTCGCCATTACCGATGATCGTTAACGTCAAAGGTACAATCTTGCTTGCTTTCTCTGTAGCTTCTATTGCCAAGTCTAGACCTAATCGATAAGTGAGCGTCCCGTGATAAACAAGCCTGATCGGAGGATTTCTAGAAACATCTTTACGTCGATAGAATATCTTATCATCAGGTAAGTTCATTATGATAGCCATATTGGGGTGTGCAATACCACTCTCTTGTAAATAATCCATTTGTGAATGGTCCGCACAGATTACTGTATCTGAATACTTCACCGAAATAAGGGTTTGAAGCTTGGTAGCAAAATAAAGTAATTTCCTTTTAAAACCAGAGAACTTTGTGAAAACCGCAGCAATCATAATATCATGCATATCAAGAATGATAGCTGCCCCGAAGATCTTCGGAATAAGAGTACAAAAAACAAGAAAGTCCGGTTGGTTATGAACATGGATAGCATGATATCGCTCTCTTATATACATCTTGGAAACTACAAATGTTGCTGCGACAAAGAATGTAAAATAACTTGTTAAATACCTTAAAATATTATCGCCCTGATATTTGACGCCTATAAATGTGATAGACAATGAAGCACCATTAACAAAAACATTTTTCGAATATCGATCATAGAGACAAACAAGATCAACTGAAATCCCTTTGTTTAAGAGAGTATGTACATAGGCGCGGATTCGGGCATCGGTATAATATTCTGCATATGCAATCATCAATACCTTACCCATTATTTCTCCTCTGCGTTATGAAATATATCGAAATGTAAAAATAGATAGAATTCCGTTTTGTATAAAAATAAATATCATGACCAGAATTTAGATGTGGAAAACATTCTGCAGATCAAACACCCGGACTATGCAGTAAAAACTGTTGTCCCCATTGTTCTATTGATAATAAAAGGAACAGAAGTCGTTGATGATCAGCATTTCCTTTCTTATGGTCGTTATATAGTTTTGTGATATAAGGAATATGTAAGTAATGATGGGAGATGGAGTTCTGCGACAATACGTAGTCCATAAGTTTCTCTCCCAAGGAGGCTTTTAGCCATTTTTCAACAGGGTTATTAAAACCGATTTTGGGTTGATACACAATTTCTTTTGGCAGATATGTTTCGCATACCTTCTTATGAATATGTTTCCCATGCAGTCCTTTGATCTTTAAAGATGCAGGAATAGTAAGTGCAGTTGTTGCAAATTCGATGTCGAGAAATGGTACACGCGCCTCGATACCGGCTGCCATCGCCATCTTGTCTTCACTGAGAAGAAGATTCTCTGAAAGAGAACTGAACATATCGTAAAACAACATTTTTTCAAGAAGAGTACCCTTCACCCTCGTCCCCAATATTTTCCTTACTTCTCTCACAGCATCGTCCTCTCCCTTCTCATTCGAACAATGAGAGAGTTCGTCTCCAAATAATAAGGCACGGTCGGCTGGAGTAGTAATACTTGCTGCGCTGGCTATCTTTGCATAATCATCTTTCTGAAGAAGAAATTCTGACAATCTTCTAAATTGATTTCTGCGGTCAAGATTCCAGGGGAGCAGAGAGAGAGATCTTGCTAATGATGCAGAAAGGAAAGGCATTTTTTCGCTATAGTACATCCCTAAATATCGATCATAGCCGGCAAAGGGTTCATCGGCTCCCTGGCCATTGAGAATTACTTTCACCACTCCCTTTGCCATTTCTGCAACAAAATAATAGGCAGCAGCGGATTCGTTCCCTAAGGGTTCCTCAAGATGCCAGAGATAACGTTCCAAGAAGTCCGTATAATCTTTTGCTGCAACTCTTCTCTGATGAAATGCCGCACCAAACCGGGCTGCATTTGCTTGTGCCCGCGCCGTTTCATCATCTTCAGTTTTTCCACCTTCAAATGATACAGTAAAAGCATGGACACCCTTCCCTGCATAGCGGGTCATAAGAGAAAGAATCGCTCCGGAATCAACGCCTCCGCTCAGAGATACCCCGACCGGAACATCTGCCATCATTTGACGTTGAACCGCTTTCTCGAAATTCGTACGAAGCAGATGTATCCATTCGTCTTCCTGTCTGGAATGGTCGATGACGATCTCTCGATCCCAATATGATTTCAATACTATTCCCGATTGATCGCTGACACTCAACCAGTGAGCCGCCGGTAGTTTTTGAACAGTACGAATGAATGTATGTGGAGCAGGGGTATGACGAAACGTTAAACAGAGATGAAGGGCATCCAAATTTAATTCCTTCTGCATTTTCGTATAATGCAAAATCGACTTCATTTCCGATGCAAAGACCACTCCGTTGTCATTGAATGCATAATAGAGAGGCTTCACACCGAAATGATCCCTTGCAAGAAAAAGTTTACGCTTCTTTGAATCCCAGAGAGCAAAGGCAAAAATTCCATTAAACCGATTTGTGCAACTTTCACCAAATTCTTCATAGGCATGAATAATAACTTCTGTGTCGGACCGTGTCTTGAATATATGCCCTCGTCGGAGAAGGTAATCCTTGAGATCGAGATAATTATAGAGCTCACCATTGTAAACGATCCAGACAGTACCATCCTCGTTGCACATAGGCTGATCACCAGTCGATAGGTCTATAATGGAAAGTCTTCGATGACCTAAGCCCAGGCCAACTGCATCTTCAAAGTGGAATCCGGCACCATCCGGTCCCCTATATTCCAGAAGATTCGTGGAATCCTTGAACCTATTCACATCAACGGGAGCTGAACTTTTAAAGTTATATATTCCAACAATTCCGCACATCTCAACTCATGAGTTTGTCATAATATGTATAAAATATGATTGCACTTGAATGCAGAAATATACTTTACAGGATTATAGTTATCTTCTTTTCCCCAAGTGCAATACATCTAACGACTATTCATAGAATGATATTATTTGATATTTCATATTATTCTATATAAAAACATCAAAATATTAATTAACATTTGTTTTTATTTTTAGAGTCAATTTACTCGTACTTATGGATAGCATTTTTTCCTTTGACTTGAAACTTGGATTTTCTTCAATAAATTTTGCCATTGTTTCTGGACTCATATAGAAAAGTGGATCAATTTTAATCCATAATTTATCAGCATTAATTAACGAATAGTAATCTTCCATGAGAAGCCGATTGGTATAATTAAAATCGGAGGTTAAAATATTCCAGATGTCATTCGAATATTTATGCATGTTTAATCGGGAAATAGATTTATCTATATATTCAAAATGATCATTGTGATCTATGATATGAATTGAAATACCATGTACATTCAAAACATTACATACCTCATGAAAACTGCGCGATAATATCAGCTTGGGAATATGTTCAAGCGTTGCAAATGAAATTAGTGCGTCAACTTTGCTATCTGAAAATGTCACCGACAATTTTGAAATATCTAAGGGATAAATATATTTATAATTTGTTAATTCAAGAAACTCTTTCAAGTTGGTCATTTTAGATAAAATTTTCAATTTCGAGTTAAATTCAATGGAGTTAAATATCTTATAAGTACCATAAATTTCATATTTGTGTGACTCTTCAATAGCAGAAGACAAAGTACTTAGTTTAGCTTTAATACTATCATTTCTCATGAGACAAGATATATCTGACATACTAAAATTTTCAAAGCCCATCAAATAAGCTAAAGCAGGCAATTCGACACTCCAACCGCTGCCAACTTCTAATATTATTTTATTCTTGTAATTATGAGAAAAATGTACGATTAAGTCTTCAAGAATGGATATACGTAGATAAGTATTAAATGGATCGGCCGGATCAAGTTCGGTTTTTCTTATTTTTTTTATCCACTGGTTTATTTGAAAACCGTAAGGTACTATACTTAAAAATTTTTGAACAACCGCTTTTGCAAGCCAAATCATAAAATATCTATTGGGGATATTATTCGATATTATTTACTATTTTTAGATTATCTTTAACTATTATTATTTGAATTAGATATTTCCGCGATACAGATATAGAGAGGCTTCACGCCGAAATGATCCCTTGCAAGAAAAAGTTTACGCTTCTTTGAATCCCAGAGAGCAAAGGCAAAAATTCCAAAGTGGAATCCAACACCATCCGGTCCCCTGTGTTCCAGAAGATTCGTGGACTCTTTGAACCTGTTCACATTGACGGGGCTGAGCTTTAAAAATTATATATTCCGACAATATCGCACACTACCCAACCCTATCACCTATCTGTTTCATTGTCAATATCTCAAGCTCACCACGGTTCCGTTTTGATGCAATATACTCTAATATCGGGAAGAAAAAGCCCTCCATTTGGTCCTTCGGGATAGATGGGTGAAACCAAAAATGGCAGATAGCTTTCTTTTCAATTGCTTTATCAACGTACTTCCGGAGCTTATAATTCACAAAATTAAAATCCCACCCTGTCTCATCTACATCAAATGCCACTGAATCGTGGAGTGCAATGAGACCATTTCCAAGTGTCTCCGGATATCCAAGCTCTTTGAGATCGTTAGTTTTATATCGGATAACCTTGAATCCATGTTGAGCCAACAAATTAAAATTACCAAATTGATTTCTTGGGAACACAAACGAAACTGGTTTTATGCCGAACCGAGCCATCGCTTTTTTGCATTCTTCGAGTTCTGCAGCGATAAGTTCAGGAGTACTATTTCGGTTTGAGAAGTCACAATGCGAGAATGAATGGGAGCCGATTTCATGCTTCACACTTGATTTCAGAATTTGTTCAATAAGATCAGGGGCGTAAAACTCAGGATTCCTTTTGAAATCGCTGCAAGGGTCGAAATCGTACCAATCCCCCTTTATATATTCCCAGATTTCATTTTCAAAGTAAGCCGGTCGCGGCACCTGGTTATGAGCACGACCGTTTTCCTTTTTGCAGGAATCAAGAAAGAGATGACCAACTGTGGCCCAGGTAATTGGTATTTCAAGCTCGTTCATTTTTTTAAGGATGATGGGAAAGTGATTTCTTTCCCGTCGCCCCATTTCAATCGGATCGACCTTTAGCTTAGAAAATTGCCACGCCCAGGCAAGTTCAAAATCAGCGGAGATACAGACCACACCTTTTTGAAAATGTGTGTGTACTGCATCGACAAATTTCGGTTTGATGCCCAGCGAAAAAACGATCTTCGATAATACAATCCTTCCCGGAGTTGGAAGAATTGAACGTATTCCAGTATAAATAGATTTTATCATCTTACAACCACGCTCTGCTGAAGAGTGTTATCATAGATCATTTCGAGTCGTCTTGTACCCACACGCAAATCCAAATCGTTCTTTGCTTTTTCTTGTGCTTTTTTCCCTAACCGTTCTCTCAATTCCGGATGTGTTGCAAGTTGAAAAATGGCTTCTGCCATTGCTTCGATATCTCTTTCTCTTGTCAGTAAACCCTCTTCACCATGCCGAATGATAGAAGGAATACCCGCATGATATGTGCTAATGACGGGAAGTCCATTCGCCATCGCTTCTACAATTGTCCCTGGAATCCCTTCTTTGTCGTAATCATTCAGTGTAATGCTTGGCAGGATGAAAATATCTGCATTCCTGTAGAATTCTTGCAGCCGATTATCATAATGTGGAATATAACCATGAAAAAAAACTCTGTTCATTAAACCGGTTTGTTGTACTTCTTTTCTAACGATACTCTCGTATGCACCCACCCCCACCAGATGATACTCAAAATTGCTTGTTCCGTATTTTGTCTCTAACAACGCAAGTGCTCTCACAACGAGATGTTGAGCTTTTTTTTCTTCTATGGTTCCAACACTCAATATGATGAATTTGTTATTTCTCCGATGATACTGTCTGGAATCATTGAAAAATTTTGTTATATCAACACCATAATAATGTACATCTATTTTTGACTCCGGACAACCGAGAGCGATCATATCCTTTTTCATATCTTCGCTCATTGCGAGGAATCGAGAATACTCCTGAAATATACGCGGATAGAAGAATTTTGCACTGCCTAGAAATTTATTCGGGAAACTCGAAACATCATATCCATAGCTGGAACATATTTTAGGGACAGAGAATCTCGATGTGAGTTTGTGAAAAATAATCGCGTCGACTAAATAATGGGTGTGAATCAGATCTATATGATGTTGGGCCAGTTCGTCATACAATAATGAAGCAGTGCGAGTTGATAAGTAATTTGCCGTCCGAGAAAACAACGATAAAGAAGAAGGTACACAGATTTCTTTCGTGCATGGCAACGATTTTGTATGAACCATAGTCCCGACTAAAACATTATATCCTTGAATAGAGTTAATCTGATTGGCGATAAATGTCTCTGTCGGAGCGCAGAACTTGCGCATAAGATGCAAAACGGTTTTCATGATATCAAAGAGCCCATAGCATGGAGTGTTTTTTCTGCGACTATGCGTGGGTGATGGTTCTGCAAAACATAATCGTAAGCCGCGTCAGCTTTCCGTCGAAAGTATTCTCTCTCCACTGCAAACTGATGCAATATGTTTATCAGGTGTTCAGTGTTTTCATATTCGTATGTTGTTCCGAGACGATCATGATCGAGAAGATATGACACTCCTCCGACATTAGAGGAAACGATTGGAACCTTCATGGCCATTGCTTCGAGGAAAATCATCGGTGAATTTTCTTGCTTTGAGGTATGCACAAGAGCACTGGAACGACCCAGCAACCTCTTGATTTCTTCTCTACTCACTGCCTGTCTTAATTCAATAGTTTTATTATTTGCGATTATTGACTGTAAATAGCCAAAATATTTCGGATCGTCCACCGGACCGCAGAAGATACACCGTAAAGTCATCTCTTTCTGCAATTCCAAAATCGTCTTAATTAAGATGTGCTGCGATTTAAGCCGGGTATAAGCCCCAATGTTTAAAATAATAATTTCATTATCCTGTTTTTTGTCCAACTGTCTCGCAAAAAAGTGTTCAGATACCGCATTGGGAATCTTAAAAACTTTTTTACACTCACCAAACTTGTTCCCTAAGAGTTCAACGACATAGGGAGATACCGCTATGAAATTGTCATACTGTGTGTGAATATAACTCTCAATTATGGATTCATACTGGTGGCTCCAGTACTCAGCTCCCTGCCAAAACTGTGCCTCTTTTTTTTTGATTCCATGGATTGTGAAAACTTTCGGAACATTAACGTTTAATGCAGCCAACGCCATCGTCGGATGATCTATTACATTCACGACATTCGGTTGAAGTTGCTGTATAAGTTTTTGCACACGAGGGATATTCCAGAGTGTCGAAGGTCGTTGGTACCAAGTATGGACAGATTGGACGAAGTAATATGTGATCCCATGTTGAACCACGACAGAATCACTCTGCATATTCTTTGAAATAGAGACAACGCTAATTTCATGCTCTTCGGTAAAATACGCCAGTCCTTCACACAATGATTGAACTGCGGCTTGTACACCACCGGTACTCATACTATCAAAAGGGAGATTTGCCAAGAAGAGGGCTTTCAACTTAACTATTCCACCAGAAATTGAGAGAAATCATTGATTCAAATTTATTAAAGTTATCTTTCCAAATTCTATTTGCAGCATGTTCTTTCAGAGTGGCATTGGTAAACGGTGATTCAAACAATATTTTCTTGTCGGCTGATGCAAGATATAGTTCACACCACTCGACAGGTTTGAATTCACGATATTTCGTTCTCTTCCTCTTTTGTCTATGATAGAGGTAGGGAAACGATATTTTTAATAATGGAAATTTTGAAAGGATATAACTTGCAGGGAACCCATGATCTGTTGGATACCGTAAGAGTTCTGGCCTATACTTTTCCATAATTTTTGCATAAAAATACTGAGACCGAAAACGCTCAGAAGGTGTCGGGTGGAGAATATTCGAATAGACGCCTGCAAACGGAGATTGGAATACGAAATCAACAAAATCATCATCAAGATACGGGAATCTATTCGTAGCATAAATTCTTTCGGAATGCACTTCCCCGCCAAAATATTTCCGAAGACCTTCCTTCATTAGAAAAATATAAAATCGCTTATCTTTTTGTAACCCTGCTATTGAATTCCATGAAGTATTGCAGAAATCTTCTCTCATTTCGTCAAAATGTTCTTTTATGAAATCCCTTTTCAGGTAAGAATCCTTCATTAAGCGTTCCCTGATATTCAGCCATTTGTAATCTGCATTGTTTGAATTATTGAGTTCAACGAAGTCTTGTGTAACCATCAAACCAACATTTTGAAATGTCCGAAGCAATTCACTTCCAAAGATACCGGTTAAAACAACCGGTGAAAAATCTCTTAAAAGATTAAACGCATAAGGATAATTTGCCCCTTCGATTGTCCGTAAACAATCTGACTGCAAAACCATTTCTTGAGCGTACTTCGTATATACTTCTTCATACCCACTGTCCAAGACAATCGGTACATATTGATATCCGAGATCATCGCAGATCTTTGCTGGAATACTGATATTCTCACTTCCGTCAATACCAAATGAGTAGAGATTCATATCTTCAGGGTTTTTCTGAATAACACTGAGAATTGTTCTTCCATCGAATCCACCTGTCAACGATGCATTTACTTTTGCAACATCCTGTGTCCTGATATTAATAGCTTCATAGAAAAGATCTCCGCCTATAGAAAGTGCATCCTGTTCTGATAGGAGCGTGGTTGAATACAACGATTCTGGAGACCAATAAGTACCTGAATGGATTGTGCTGCCCTTAAAAGTAACTATTTCCGCTGGTGTCAAATTATGGATATTATAAAGAAGTGTTCTATTATTGAGTGGAAAATTAAATATTTCTTTCTGAAGAATAGCAACCGGATCAATTATCGTTCTGCCGGAACAGCTATTCCTTAACGCTTTCAGCGATGTCGACGCATAAAAAGAATTTCCGATAACCATATAATAAAAAGGCGATATACCGAACCTATTGTTAACAATCATGACCTCTCGCTTTGTTCTATCTATAAGCAGCAGTACATAATTGCCTTTTATATATTGAAAAAAGGAATTCTGATCTTTTCTAATAATATCCATTACCTCAGAACTTTTGAGGCGTCTACTAATTTTATTCAAATATGCACTTCCCTGTTTGGAAAGATAAGTTTCTCCGATAATAATTAATTCCGTAGAATCTGATTCAGCAAAGTCCCATTCGTTAACTTCCCGTGAGTAACCAACAAAAGCATAGTATGATGTTTCCATCTCTTTTTTTTGAGATGAATTTTCATTGTAAAATGATAGATAGGAATAATGTGACCGTAATAAGCCAACGCTCCTTGGTGTCTTTCCAAAATCAATATTGATAAGGATATCGAACACTAGAAGGTAATTCTTCCTACCAACGTTTCTCGTTTTCTTGCATTACTTACGTTATCAAGGAACCGCTTCATTATCTTTTCTCTGATGATGTAAATATTTCCTGAGATATGCGGAGTGACAATGAGGTTAGGGCAATCCCAGAGCACCGACGTGTTTGTTAATGGTTCCTTCGTTACCACATCAATCACTGCACCGGCGATCTGATGATTTTTTAATGCATAAATAAGATCCTTTTCATTGATAACCTCACCACGCGAGATGTTGATGAGAATACAATGAGAACCTATCTTTTCGAAATATTTCCCATTAATAATGTGTTTTGTGCTTTTATTAAGCGGTAGTGTAATGATAATATAATCGAGTGGTGCTTGTACTTCTTCAAAGCTTTTGTAGTATGTACTCCCTCTAGATAAGGTATGCGATTTATCAAATTTGATATCAACAATAAAAAGATTTGTGTGGAATATCTCAAGTATTGATGCGATTTCTTGACCGATCGCACCATAACCCATGATGCAAACGTTAACTGAGTTAAGCATCTGGAGAGTATTGAAATAATGTTCCTGACTCCATTGCCTTTTTGTTCTATCTATAAGAGTATTGGCAATTTGCTTTGCATGGAAAAGGAGATAGCCAAGGACATACTCGGCAACAGAGCGAGATGCGAGCCCCCTGGAAGTAACTATAATAACGTTCGAAGATGCATAGCGTTCAATGTAATCGACGCCTGTTAATGGTATCTGATAAAATAGAGCTTTATGTGCAAGTTGAATATCCTCGATATCATCAGAGAATACCGCTTCTGCATTACCGATGAATTTGAGGAACTCCAGTTTCGATTCGACAATTCGAAAATCGGTTTTATTTAGAAGCATTGGGTACTCCTGCTCGATCATTTTTTCCCAACGTTCTTTTTCGAAACCATCAAAGCACTTGATTAAAACCTTCATTTTAGAGGTCTTATCCCATTTTCCTGTTCTACCCGAAGTTGTGGCAATTGCCTTCTTAATATATTTTTTAAATACCTTCATTACACTCACTTCGTAAACAATTTCAAGGGGAGTTTCAAATATTTTGTGCCGTAATTTGAGTTTTTCCACCCGGGTTTTAAATCATCCCAGGCAAAATACGCATAAGAATTAGCTTTCCAAATCGATTTTAACCACCTATAAAATGAAATGTCTCCCTTCCTTCTATTCGTTAAAAATGATTGAAAATCTTGGATTGCATCCAGCCACACAACATCCGATTTGAACTCTAATTGAGGTGCGGCTTTTTCCCCAATGCATTCAAGATAATTGATGAAAGCAAAATTTATGCCTGCATATGCAGCCTGAATATTTTGCTGCCAAAGACGCGGATTGAGCTCAATCATTTTGAATATTCCATCTTTCTCATCTTTCTTAAACTCGATCGATCCAACACCGGTGTACTTGATTCCCTCAAAGAATCTGCGCGCTATAGCAATAAGGTCTGGATAGTAACCCGATATCATATAACTACCAACACCGAAATCGACGGGATATTGTCGAGTCTTCTGGGTTGAAAAAAGAGCAAGCAGCTCACCTGCACTTGAGTAGTATGCACAAACTTTATAATGATTACAATTAGGACCTTTAATGATTTCCTGTACAACGACTGGAATTTTTTTTTCGGAAGCCAGCATGAAATGATGAACAAGTTCATCGTAGTTCTGCGCGACAGAACCTTTTGATCGGAATGCGTCCTGCCATTGATGAGAACTTGTTCCTTTTATAAACATAGGATAGACATACCTCTCCTTTTGCTTCGCAAGTTCCGACACTGTTCGTGGATAATATGTCTTCGCTATCGGCACGCCCAATTCTTCAGCCAACGCATACTGCCTGCTCTTATCGACCAGACCTTCAAGAATGTTTGTAGCAGGAATATTAAAATAAAAATATTTTGCAAGTTCTTTCTGAAATCGAGAGATTAAAATAACATAAGCATCGGAAGTGGGAAGGAGTACCGCTTTACGATCGAGACTCTCACCTATCCTTAGCAAGGTTTTTGCACAATCTTGAGAATTAGATGTTGGATTTGGAAGCAATAACTTTTTATTACAGTACTTGGAGAAAAATCCCACCGCTTTTTCGTTATGATCAGCTCCATAGACCGGTATACCGAGTCTACCAAGACTGCGGGCGACACCGAGACCGTTAGAGTCCATATTGAGAACGACAACATGATTCATAAGAATTACTGCGTATAAGAGTTTACCATGACTAATTGATTATCACTTCACAACCTATGGTTGAAAGCCAAAACATGTCGAATCCGGTATGATTAGCATTCGCGAGTATTTTGATATAACATATTCCAACAACTCTTTTCTTATTTTCTGAACATTACCCATTTCCGGTCTGGAACTTACACAGAGATTGACAGGATCAGGATTTATAAATTGTGGATCCAACCATAAGTGGCCACCTTTAGACACAACATTATCAACTTTTTCTTCTAGACGTTCAATAGTAAGAACTGGTTCACAATCCCATCTAAAAAACCAACTACTTAAGATTCTCTCATTGCCCGCTCTGTATAAAGAAATATTCCAACTAATAAAATGATCGAAAGTGAGAGCAGCATCTTGCGGCGCCATTGAATCGAGATAATCTTTCGTATGCCAAAAATAATCGTTGTTACTATTCATGTTAGGAATCACCGCACCAATGCCATTGAGCAAAAATAAACAGATGATTGCAAGAACAGTAAGATTGATTTGTATCGAACGAACTCCGTTAATTGTTGAAATACCTTCTATGAATGTTGCCATTATAATCACAAAAAACGGTAGGATAATGATCCAAAATTCTTCAGAGTCGGGTTCCCAAAACAGGCTAAAAATGAAAGGTAGAATAATAAATATCAACCATGTTCTCACTTTTTTAAATTTTATTCTTCGAATATGTAAAATGATGCTCGTAAAACATCCGACCACAATTGATCCAAGCATACCAAGAACCGTCAATGATAAGTAAAAAAACCAGCGTGGATATTCTCTCAATACATAATAATCATCATAGAGAAGCTTATCCGGGAACATATGGGTAACTTTTGCATAGACAGATGGATGCATTAACCATGGAGTAATACTTACGAAAGTTCTCCCTATGCCAACCGTTCCTTTGGCAAGTGCTATTGCTATAGCTTTTACGATCGTAGATAAGATATCAAATCCAAGGGATGTTACGCGTCCCCCTGCATATCCCATACAATACGTCCAAAAATTACCGTACATTGCTGGTGGATAGAGAGATGCAATTTTATTTATATGATATAAATAAAATAAATAATATACTCCCATCCCAATAACTAATGAACATATGGTAAAAACTGACAAGAGAAGTGCACGGCGTTTAAAGCTTGCACGATCCTTTGTTAATATTATAAAAGCTATCCCAGGATAACTAAATGCAGCCATTTGGTGAATAAAGACAGAACAACAGAATAAAAGGATTAAAACCAATATCCATATAAATTCCCTTTTTCTTTCACATCTATGGATAAGTAGCGCAATGAACACCGCCGATAAAAGTAACGCGGTGGCAGGTATATATACATCACCCTCGACTGAATATGCCCAATATCCCCAAGTTAACGATAAGATAATTGTCCACAAGACTGCAAATTTCTGCATTATTTTTTCGAGTCGTAAAATCAAGTAGAATACAGTCAACCCTATTGCGCCAAAGACGGCAGAGATGAATTGAAGTAGTTTGAGCGTTGAAATATTTGTTATTATTGTGATTATTGATTTAATAACTTTCGCCAGGGGAAAATAAAGAATGTGATGCTGATGAACCATTGGACATCCATTGTTAATAATGACTGCCCACGACACAGCATCATCAGCATAATTATGCACATTTGTCAGCGTCAAAGAAAAAATAATTAAATATGTAAATAGTATGATGAACGCCACTATTTGATCTCTCCATAACAACGAATTATTATCCGTATTTTCTATAACATTCATCTAATCATCCCCCTTCATTGTATTTTTTTTCTCCCGACAAAATAAACGCCAGATGCAAAGTAATGAGCTTTCCTCTTACGAATGAGAAAATAATCAAGATATTTCAAAGGAAAAAGAATTATAGAAAAGAAGACATCTGTTATTTTACGAAATATCTTGTTCTCGAAGAAGCTTTGACAGAATTGTATAATAATAACGTTCATAGCTGAAACGGGGCCTAAATGCACGCCTGAGGACAATTCGCTAAAAGAATTTTTTTCACAAAAATATTTTATCCCTTCTAATGTCCACCGATAATAATCTTGCGGGTCTGCATGATACGGCTGCATAAAAGGGACTTCAATATGAACGATCCCTTCCTCTTTTAATACTCTCCAGAATTCTTTCAAAGCAAGATCGGGATTTTTAATATGCTCAAATGTACCTGTACAAAAAATACAATCAGCATAATTATCTTGAAAAGGCAAGGATTCAATATCACTGCAGACATCTGTATTGGGGAATGGATATTTATCGACACATATAACATGGGGATCAATTTTTCTCCCACCTGCACCGATATCCAGAATAACCGAATCTGATTTTAACAACTTTAGTGTTTCCTTTATTGGAGGAAACGGCTGCCAGATAGGCGAGGGAATAAATTTATTGATTCCTGACTTAAGCCAAGGCATCTTATACACCAAGTCTTAGTAAATATTTTATCATTATAGTATTTGTAAAATATGCCAATTTAATCCTGCCTCATTCAACCTTTATATAGCATGACGCCTTCTCATTAAGAGTGAAGTGAAAAGATCGTTAATATGGTTTCCAGGTTTGTCTCATATACTTGGCTGCAAGTTCTCCGACATTCCGGGGAATTCTGATGCAGGCTGGACATGCCCCTTTCGCAAATCCATGATCGCCAAATATCGGATCTGGCTCAAATGTGGCACCACAAAAGTTGCACTGGTTATCAGTCGTCAATTTCCGAGACTCGATATAGCGGGCATATGTTTTACCGCTGTATGCTTGAAGAATCTGGTGATGAGAATTACGGCATACCGCACAAACAGGGATATTGATGTCCTCCTGGATGAGAACGTCCCTAGGATACTCTGTGCTGCAGCAGAAGCAGTGCATTATTTTTCCCGGTTTTACAGCAATGCAGACGCCATTAGCTCCGAATAATTTCAATACACTGTTCTCGAGTTTTGAAATCAAAGATTGGTGTTCAAAGAGCCAGCGAGCATATGCAGACGATTTTGAATTCTGAAAAAGTACATAACGTAAATCGATAACGTTTTTTTCTAAAATATGGAATCCTGTATTCCTGATGAACGATGCCATTTCCCCTGGAGCATACCAGTATTGAAAAAATGATCCATCGGGATTCTCTGAAATGACGTCCGTAACCCCTTTTCTGCGCCGACCAAGTGCTCCTTTTATTTTAGCTTTTCCAGTCGTCTTGAGCACCTCCAGAGAATACTGGCTGGGCGTTGTTACAAGAAGGATTCCTCCCGGTGCAAGAACCCTGTACGCCTCGCTCAGTGCCTTTTCCGGACCGTTATAGAAGTGCTCTAAGACGCCAAGTGAGATATAATAGGAGAAACTTTCATCTTCAAATTCAAGATGCTCAATATCTCCTTCGGCAAATGACTCAGGCAAAAATCCATGTTCATGGGCAAATTTTTTTGCTTTGTTGATGCTTTCGAGTGAAAAGTCGACCCCGATAATCTCTCGTCCCATAGAGGCAAAATAGAAAACATATCTTCCAAGTCCACAACCTGCTTCTAAAGCTCTTCCCCACCACGGAAAAAATTTTGTAATATACTGGCGTCCACCGAAGAAATCCTCCATACGGATGTCGTTTAGTACCTCTCGCCCCGACCATTCAGTATTCCAACGCGTTGATCCTGGTTCCATCACTTGACTTTCGATGAAACTGAACCAGATGGAACATACTGACCGATTAAGTGTAACACATCAAAAGTTCTATCGGAATGGGTATACAACGGAATGTACCATAAATGCATGTTGTCGATATCTATCAAGCTCGCTCCTAGTATCAAGCTATCGCTGTCTTGAAATATGTATCTCCTATTCAAACTTTCGACCTTTCAAAAACGTCAATTAATTAAGCTATCAATTTACAGCCTTCTTCCTGCAGGATTAAGGGTGACATACGCTTCCCTCGAATCATAAGAATAAACAATGGTACAAATAAGTACATCTGTACGGTAGGATAAATACCATACCTTGGCTCTATAGCGAAAAGACTATGAATAGCTAAATAATACAAAAAAACAGAAAGGTTTAATACACTGAAACTGTATATAATAGCTCCTTTATTTTCTTTTTTGAAAATCAGAAATAATAATCCTCCTATGAAACATATGAAAGAACAGAAATTTATGAAGGATAACAAGTTCCTTTGAATTGATAACTCCTGATTAGAAAAGGGTCGAAAAAAGAGTAACCTGGAAACATTCATAACCATAACTGGAAGTACTTCTGTTGGTCTCTTTTCTATAATATGTAATGCTTCACTATAAAGGATAGAATCCACTCTTGCCATATATTTAGGTTCACAACTCAGATCACCGAAATCCGAAGGATGGCCAATTATTCTGCTGGAAATATTAAGATCATCATCAACCTTTTCCCATCCTATACTTTCGCCGCAATATTTTGGGTTTATTCCTTGATACAACGAATACCCTCCTATAAAACCTATTTTATATGACCCAAATACGTTACTATTTCTAATCATCCAAGGCAGAGGGACCAAAATGCTAACTGCCATAAAAATCACAACAGACTTTAATATTTGAGGCGTGGCCGCGTGATCTTTAGAGAAGATGTAATAAACAGCAAAACTTACCAATAAACATAATGGATACAATTGAAATATAGGCCGCACTAAAATGAGATACCCGAAGCTTATACTCAATAGGATTAGGTAATAATTCTTCCTTACTTTCAAATATTGATAAAGCAGAAAATGTGAAAACATAAAAAGAAATAAAGCCAAAGTTTCAGTCATAAGGGCATTAACAAATTGAAGGAGCATGTAATTTGAGAGATATAACAACGCGGGGATAAATGAATATTTTTTAAAAAGGCATTCGGCGAGATATAAGAACATACTGAATGTGATAAAAGCCAATATTATTTGTATGATAATCACTGCTCGATAACTATGGCCAAAGAAGTAAAATATTGCACCTAAAAATGCCGGGTAGCCAGGTTGATAAAAACATGTCGGTTTTCCTTCGAGAGCATATCCTTCTCCCCTTGATAAGCTGAATCCGGTTCTATCATAAAAATTCTGATCTCCTGATAATGCACTTCCTGTGTTTTGAGGTAAAGTATTCCACGCACCATCACTATATATGAATCTGAATGAAAGGATTAAAATGAAAATTATAAGAATAGAATACATTCTTAAAGGTATATTATTCAATATTGTACCTTCTCACTTATTTTTTAATAGACAATCTGTTTGCCACTCTCTTGGTAGAAGAACCTAAATTCTATTATAAGATTCCTTCACTATTCTCATTTGCTTTATTACGATATGTTATACCGCAAACCTTTTTACTGATTTCATTTCGGATTTTTCTCTAAGAATTAGTATTATTTTAAATTGATCCTATCTACGGCAAGTATTACATGGACTATCGTTAGTACAAGTACTATCACAATAATCTTTTTTATAAATCCTCCTTTAAGGATACTTGAAATTTATTTATTATGTCTTGTGCAAATTGACAAGTAGAATTCAGATAATTGAACAGCGGATCTTGCCCAACTTGATTCACTTTCCTTCGTTCTTTGTATCTGAGCTATCATGGCAGTAAGGCGATCTTGATCGGCGAGCAGTGAGCTCACTGCATCGGCAAGCGCTTTAGAATCCTTTGGTGGAACGAGAAGCCCTGTGGTGTTATGGACAACGTACTCTCGAAATGAACCGACATCAGAAGCAATAACGGGTTTATTAAACGCATAAGCAGTCATTAATACGCCGCTCTGCGTAGCCTCTATATATGGGCAAACGACAATCGATGATCGCTGGAGCAATTGAGCCAGCAAACTGTTTGAAATGTGATAATTATAAATTTCAAAGATCGAATTATTCTCGATTATCGACCGATCAAAATATAACTCTCCGGCACCTGCGATTATAATTCTGAGATTTGGAAATCGACTTTGCAGGTTCTTTCCTGCCTCTGCCAGATATTCGATGCCCTTATATGGAGAGATTCTACCAAAAAACAAAATGGTTTGGTTCTCAGTTTGTACATCCGGGCGTGCATGCTTAAGATATACTTCAAATGAGCCAAATTTGGCAACAATGGTTCTCTGTTGCTGTACTCCATAATACGCACAAAATTCGTTCCTCATAGTTTCAGACAATAAATGGAAATTATGAGTTCGGTTTTCCGTTATTGCCTTCATATAAAATTTGTAATTCCACGCTCTACCATGCGACTCTCCGAAGTGAAGAATATAATCGTGTACTGTAAATATCCGCGGCACCCCTTTAAGAAAGACCATCTGTTGAAGCCACGGCAATGACGAGCCATAATAATGAATCAGATCGAACTTCTTTTCTTTTATCCATTGTACTACTCTTCGGGAGATGAGAAAATTCTGATAATCCTTCAAGGCAAGTGAATGATATTTGACCATTGATATTTTTTCATGTTCCAAGTTAAAATTATCCCGAATCTGCCGGACCAATTCGTATTCACGGGCAAGATCGGGGTGCATGCCGAGCGCTATTTCAGCGGTATCTGCATCGATGACACTTTGAGTGTACCTTCCACCCTCCATGTCGATCAGGAGTTCACTCTCGGCTTGTGCGCATAACGATTTATAGAATTCTATACCGCTGTCGAAATGGCCTTTGCATATAAAAAGAATTTTCATATAAGATCTTAAAAGAATATTTCATTCACCGAATATATTCTCGAACTGGAGGATAATATCGGGAGATAGCTACAAATGATTACTTGGTTTTCTTAGAATATTCCATTCCTTAACTATGATTTCTATTTTCCATTGAAGGAATCGAAACATCCTTCTGTGAAATAAATTCTATCGACTCCAGAAGAACTGCCATTATAATAATAATTCTAGGTCCTGCACTAAAAATGTCGCGGGAAACCGGATAAGCGAATAGAAGGCCTATCATCGCTCCTATTAATCCTGCAACAATACCTCTATATTTTGAATCTTTTTGGAGTGAACGTAAAAGCCTCATTGCATTCTTAAAAAATATTAGAGTAAACGATATGGGAAATAATAATCCAAGAACTCCAAAAAGCATAATTGTGTTCGATACACCAACATCATTATCGTATAATTTTGAAGCAGTTTTGCCTAGCCCGTATCCAAAAAATAGTTTTTCTGATATTTTCGAGTTTAACAACTCTATTTCTGCTAAACGGACATTGTATGTTGATGATTTATTACCTACTGAACTTTCAATAGAAGAGAATCTCATCGCAATTATTTCTGGAAGACTAAGTCCACCCTTGCTAAGAATTGGTGCATTATTAACTACAATGAAGAATAAAATTACAGTAAATGCAGTAATTGCTGCAGTCTTAGTAATTTTCTTCGATATAAATAATAATGAAATTATTCCAACAATTATCATTAACCAGTATTGACGTACAAGTGCCAGAGCAAATGTGAAAACCGCAACAATAGCAGGCAAATACCATTTGGATATTCTTGCCTTCTTTCCTAAAAGAATAATACCTAATGATACAAATAGAACAAGGTACGTTTCGTAAGCAGCTTTACTCGTTACATAAGGTATAATATGTTTTCCGATTTCCACTGTATGGCCCACTCTTATTTCGCCATTTATAAAACCATACAATTGAATTATAAATGCAAGAAACATAACAACGACGTAGAGTTTTACAACAAACCAGAAACGCTTTTCAGTTGAAATAATCCCCAATAATCCAAAGTAAGAAAGCATATAAATATGCAGGCGTGACGAATTGAATAATTGACGGACTGAATCAATATCTCCGATATTTATAGTGACCGATATAATTAACCCGAAAAAGAAAAAAAACAAGGGGATCAAGAACATTGGTTTGCGGCCCTGGCGCACAAAAAGACTTATACCAACAACAAATATCACAAGGTTTACGAAATCAGTGAGTTGAAATGAAATTCCGCCACCAAGTGCAAATAATGGGAATCCACTACTAGGAGCCAATTCTAATAGTATCCCTGAACATAAAACATATATTATGAGAAGCAACTCTGGAAATTCAAATGCAGCAAAAATAACCCAAAGCACAACTACCATAGCCGTAAGTGCTTCTAACCCTCTCGCATATAAAAAATACATCGAGAGGATTACAAGAATCCCGATCAATGTGTATTTTTTTAAAAACTCGTATAAAGAACGTTCACTAATTAGCCGTAACATCTCAGTTATGTTTTCATTCCTCTCTATTTATTGACCGGTTACTTTCTTTAACAAGCCGTTACTAAATCCGGTTACATCTAAATAATCTGCGATTTGTTCTTAAAATCATCTTTTCCTATTCATAGACTTAAATCTCAATAGAGCATTCGACCATTATTCTATAATTCTGTTCGAATATATGTGTAGATTTTTTTTACGTCACTAATTTTTTGCAGTTGCCGTAAATCATCTTTTGTTATCCATTTCATAAGAAACATAAGTACATAGGTTAAAAGAAAGAAACAAACAGCAAATACAATAGAGGTAGTCCACGATTGATCGGTGTGAAGGTAATTCTTCAAGGTAATTCCGATTCCCGTGAGTATAAAACCGTAAAGTAAATATCTCTCATTTTTCCATACTTCGAGTTGAGGCGATATTCTCCCCGCAAAAAAACGGAACGAATATCCCACAGCCAAAGAATTAGATGAAACTGCCAGCGCTGTACCAAGAGCTTGGTATCCAATTCCGATTCTTTTCAGGATAAACACATTTAATGCAATAAATAAAAAGAGACTCATAGACTGGAGCCAAGCACCAAGCCTAAATTTGTTCATACCAAGAATGAAATTACCGTACGGCATATTCGTGACATAAAAAAATGATCCTGCGACCATCACCGCTAATACAGGCCCTGACGGTACATATTGCTTCCCGAGAAATACTCTGACGATGATTTCAGAATAAATAACGACAAATATAACGAATGGCATTATGAATATATAGGTGAACCGCTCAAAGCGATGTATGGTATCATGGATGTACTCGTGATCATTTCTCGCCACGGCTGAAGAAAACATCGGAAAAAACAACAAACCGACAGTGTTTCCGATGGTCTGCACAAAACCGCTGAGGCTGATTCCAGCAGCGTAATACCCGACTTGCCGTGCATCTGAATAATATTGAAGTATGACACGATCCAAATATAATACCAAATTGCTGGCAAATCCAATAATGATTATCGGGATACTAATCTTGACGTACTCCATCGCAAGCGAATGATCATAATGCCCTCTGGGGTAATTTTTATAAAGCTGAAAATATATCACTACCAGAATAATTGCACCGAGCAGCTGTGCCCCGCTCAATCCAATAGCGCCCAATCCGACGATAACCGCTACTAATCGTAATATCTGTACAATAATTGATTGAATGAATGATGGTACATCCTGTTTCGCTTGTTCAGTGCGGCCGATAAACGTACTGATTGGTATTAAACTTATTTGAGTCAGAACAATCGACGCCAGCCAGATGAGAACTACAATGAAGTGCTCGTGTGTCTCGAATGATTTGTGCAGAATGGCATACTGGACAAAGATAGCACACACAACAAAGAAAAAAAATACTGCGGTCAGCAGAAGTTTGATGCGTGTAAATGTCGAGATGCATGTACCTATATCTCTCCCCTCAGAAATTAATTTTACGTGCGCAGTTCCTGTTCCGAAATCCGCAATGAACTGAAACATCGATACAAACGACATTCCAAAAGCGACGATACCTAGTGCAGTCGGTCCGGCTATCCGCGCTACAAATATACCCACGATCATAGAGGTTATTTGTATGAGGATTCTGCTTGAATAATTGAGTATTAACTTCTGAGCAAGCATACGTGCCGCGAACGATTATTAAGTTTCATTGAAATATTATTTGGGGAAACATTACTATTGAATCATCGACTTGAGATATGAATCATCGTTCATGTTTTGCATTATTTCTAGTACTATGTTTGTTTAATTTGATCTTCTTAATATATACCGCCGGCACACCGCCAACCATTGTATAAGAAGGAACATCTTTTGTAACAGCACTGTTCGGTGCGATTATAGAATGATGGCCAATCGTTACTCCGGGATAAATAGTACAATTACCGCCAATATATACATTATCCTCAATAATAATCGGACTTGTTTCTCTTTTGGATTTATCGGACAGCATATCACCTGCGAGAGCCTGCCTTACACTCGTGTGAGTCCATAATCCTGTGGAAGGTCCGGCAATATGAACGTAATTTCCTATTGTTAAGTTGTCACTCCAATCCATCACGCAGTAGATACCAATGTACGAATTTTCACCTATCTGAATTTTACCGTTTCCATATCCGGTAACAACGACGCCGTACTCGATATGCGACCCCTTCCCGACTGCGACCCTGGAAAGCACGGTATTATCACCGATTGCAACATCATCCCCAAGAACAGATTCTTCAACGATTGTTGCATGATTCCCGACAACAACATTTTTGCCAATATGAACGGTTGTGTCAAACTTGATACCGGCGCCAAACCGGTTTGATTTTTTATTGTGCCATTTCATAAACATATTAATAATCAGTTGTTTGATGCGGGCTATTCTCATAATATGAGCAATCCTTCCAGTTTATTAAACAATCGATAAGAGAATGTTTTCTCGTTAAGAAAATAATTATGAACTTCCCATCGGGAAAAATCCTTTTTAAACTCATAAATATTCGGCAGCCGCTCCTTTTCAACGGAACAGAGATCGTAGTATGAACATCCATTGCGTTTTGCATTTTGAATCGCGTGCCATTGAAGAAGTTCACCCTGGCCGAAGTTGCCGCTTTCCTTAATTCCGATACCCAGCCAATACAAGGCATAATTCTTGTCCATAGCGAGAACTAATCCCCCAAGAATAGAATTATCTTTTATGGCCCATAGAATATCAAATTTTACCTTTCTTGAATTCAGAAACAATCGTTCAAAGAAAATATTTTCTGGCGTGCCTAATCCATATTCTATATTGGCATTTTTCAAGTAAGAATGAAAAGTACTTAGATCCTTTTTATCGTCGATGACTATGCGAACATTGTTCTTTTCGGCTTTTCGAACCATATTACGTCGTTTCGAAGAAATATCCTCCTGCCAAATACGATCTAATTCTTTTCGCAGATCAACGATTATCGTACAATAATCATTTTTTTTAATGTTAGAATAGGTAACATGAAATTCATCAATACAAGGAAGTGTAAAGCCTGTCAATGCTTGAGCGATTGATAAATTAACGCTATGCGATGTGAAATTGTACGATCGTTTAAAAATCCAACCCCCGAACGGCAGCAGGAATTCCCGAGGACCGGTTGCATACTGTATCGTAAATAAATTATTTTGTTTATGAACTGGGCAAATACCTATGATCTCTCCATTCTCGGAACACACCCAATAGAAAAAACCTGTCTTAAAATATTCACTGACAACAATATTCCATTCAGGCCAATGTGTTGGTGCGGAAAAATTATCATCAAGGAATGCTTCAATAGCTTCCATTCGGCTTTCTTTATAAAATTCCACTGCCATGCGTGTTCGATTAAATAAAGTGACGTACTGATAGGATACGATTTCTTGTTCCCCATATCAAACCGGAGAAAAATCCCTGCCATATTTTATATGATATCTTTGGCTGCAATCGTTTTAAGTTCACCAAAGATGCCTTGATAACAAAATCATATAGATGGTGCCACATGAACCTACGGAAAAATAACGTTGATTTATATCGCATAATGACAATCAGAGGATTTCTCGCATCATAATACATTTTCTTTGCAGACGCTTTTCCGAGTGTTGCGCTCTCCTTATGCCAAATTTTTGCATATGGCGTATACATTATTTTGTATCCTGCAAGCTTTGCTCGTGCCTGCCAATCATATTCTTCGCACTGTAAAAAAAATGTAGTATCATATCCGCCCAACTCGCGGTACATAGCACCTTTGACAAGCGTAAAGATATCGTCGGCAAAGATTCGTTCACAAATTTGATCATATTGTCCTTGATCGTGTTCTCCCTGACCGATGTGCGATCCGTTCCAGCGTATCGGATCTTCGCGCTTGCCCACTGTCTGAAACACGGTCGGATTATCAAAGTAAAACACCTTACCTGTCACAAAACCGATCGTCGGGTCAGATTCTGCTACCGTTACTAATTCCGAAATGACCTTTCTATCCGCTTTGATATCATTATTGGAGACAAGGGCATATTTTGCGTTCCGTATTTGAAATGTATATTCCAGACCTGCATTAAACCCGCCTGAATACCCCAGATTTTTCCCATTTTCAATCAGATGTACCTGCGGAAACTGAGTGCGTACATATTCCTGACTCCCATCCACAGAGCCGTTATCAATCAAGACGATTTCAAAATTGGGATAATCATTCGCCAAGTAAGAAGAAAGCGAATCCTTTAATAAATGCTTTCCGTTATAATTAAGAAGCAAAACGCAGACTAAAGAATTATTGCTCATAAGATAAATTTCTTAGTCAGTATATATCGACAAATATACAATTTATTTTGCCTTTACTGCCCGTAGAATAATAAACTGGCCATATTTGCAATCTTCTTTCCATAGCGAGACAGACAAACCATTCTGCGATGCGGTGCTTTCCATTTTATGAAGATGTGTCTCTAACTTTTTACCTGAATTTTATTCTCATCGGCCTATAATCAATTCTTGCCACAGTTTTTTTAAATCGCTCGATTTCAACAAGAGGGCAGCTTTTGTTGCTGTATGGCGAGCCGCTGGAAACTCTTCATGCGGTAAGAGACTCGAACCACGCCACGTCATCAACAAAGGTGACCTTTAGTGTTGCATGAGCTTCACAATGAATACCGGCCGTATACCCCGAAAACTAATGAATTGAGCAAGAATATTTCTGTCTACACTTTTTCGGAGTTCAGAGAGCAACAATACATTATACTCAAACTTTCTTCTTTCGAAGCTCCATAGTTCTGGCTTGATGACCGCTGGGAATAATTTGCACGTTAAAACGTTTGCATATTTCTACCCATAGTACTGTTTCCACAGATCTTTGTATAATTGTATAAACTGTGATGCTATAATTTCCCAGGAAAATTTTTTTCGGGCAACTTTAACAGGTGTACTAAGAATGATTCGTCCCTCGAGTACATCATTTATTGCTTTGCACCAAAGAGGAGGACGCCTTGGATCAAGCAACAATCCAGTTGAAGTCTCCCTCATAATCTCAGCTGAAACTCCGGTATTCGTTGAGATTACAGGAAGTCCACAGCCAAATGCTTGAAATACTGACACGGGGCCTCCTTCTGAAATAGATGTACTGAGAAAGTAATCTGCAGCCCAATAAAGATCACGCAGTTTTTCGTTCCTCACATAATCGTGAAAAGCAATATTTCCGGTTTTGATCCATGGTTCTGCAAGTTCATGTAAGTACGCTTCATATTCCGGCATCCCATGACCTACAAAGAGGATTAAAAAATTTTCACGAAGTATATTTCTTTTAAGACACTTGATCAATCGATCTATTTGCTTCCCTGGGGTAAAGTTCGATGCCAATAGAAAAACTTTCTTTGTTTTTGTGTTGTAACGACTATCGAATGCCGAACGGTTGAATGTTGGTGGACGAAAATGCCAAAATTCAAAATCGCATCCCATGGTTAATTTAAATATGCTTTTTTTAAAAACTCTACGAATATCTTTAATAACTTTTTCTCGTTGCTCAGTAATAATATCAACGTTTTCCAAACAAACACACAAACGTCGATCCTGAATGATGAGATTCGGAATCTTCCAAATTCTCCGAGTCCTTTTTATTAAAGCAAGCGGTGTCGCAAAGCTTCCGTGCCCTGTCAGTACTATTGGCAATGATTCTTTGGCTGAGACAACTTCTATTAATTTTTGTGTAGATCGTTGATAATCATTTAAATGAAGAATGATTCGATTATTTTTTTCTTGGAATAGCTTGGTTATAAGAAGGTTACTCCAATACTCGCTTCCATCAGACGTACTTTGGGTTGCAGGGAAAAGACGATGTACAACACCCGAATTTAATTTAGCAAAATATTCTTTATCTGCCCTTACGTCTGGCTGCCACACTTCATATTGGAATTCACCTGTTAACTTTAAGATTTCATTACCTAATTGATCAGGCCAATCATAACCCCATATACCAACCCCTTGTCCGTTACTGGTTTCCCACCAAATCTCTGGGCGAGGCAAATTTTCATAAAAGCTATACGCAGGTGATTCATTCAATATATTAATTATTTTCTTCATAGCCGGAAATAGCTTTGCACCTAAGGATAATTTTTATTCCTTCTTTTCTATTCTATGTATAATGATGAGAGATTACTGTTTAAAAAATCTTTTGATTCCATCAATAATAGAATCCTGCTGATCGTTCGTGAGGTCAGGGAACAGCGGCAATGTAAGCAGTTTCTTCCAGATTGTTTCTGTCACAGGAAGATGGCGGTAATAGGGCTTATACATGTCATACAAATGGTTGGGATAATAATGCACTCCCGTTGAAATACCTTTTTCTTTTAAATACTCATTCAACTTATCCCGGTATGAAGATTTTATCACATAATTATGATATGCGGGTTTCGTCATGTATGATTTACAAATTGGTAATTCGACATCCCCTACTCCTGCCAGTTGATCATTATAACGGGCAACCAGCTCTGCACGCCGTGCATTTGATTTTTCTAGCTTCCTCAACTGAACGATCCCGATAGCCGCCGGGATGTCATTCATATGGCATTTAAATCCGAGTTCTGCAACATCGTAATACCAGCTGTATCCTTTGTGGGTGTCTGCATCGCGCGAGTAAGTGTCTTTTGTAATTCCCATCCACCGAAGGCGGCGGAGCAGTTTATCGATCTTGTCATCATTCGTGGTGATCATCCCTCCTTCACCGCACGCAAGATTTTTCACGGCATGAAAGCTGAAACAGCCGATATCACCGATGGAACCGAGTTTTTTTCCCTTATATTCTCCGCCGGCAGCGTGTGCCGCATCTTCAACCAGCTTGAGGTTATGATTCTTCGCAATTTCAAGGACAGGATCTAAATCGACAGCATAGCCGCCATAATGCACAACCACAATTGCCTTTGTCTTATTTGTTATGAGACTCTCAATCTTTGTTGTATCAATATTTAAAGAATCCGGTTCAATGTCGCAGAATACCGGCACAGCGTTATTATAGAGAATTGCGTGGTTGGTTGAAATAAATGTCATTGAAGTCGTAATAACTTCTCTATCTTCGACTCCCATTACTTTCATAGCTAGATGCAGGGCTGCCGTTGCAGAGTTTACACCAATTGCATGTTTGCATCCAATATAAGATGCAAATTTTGATTCAAATTCTTTCGTCTTTGGTCCGAGTCCGATCCATCCGGTTGAAAATGGCTCTTTGAGAGCTTCAAGTTCTTCATTGCCATAATTTGGTTTGAATACAGGTATCATATTATTTTCGGAATTAGGTTTTCGTTAGAGCAGATAGGATGCACTAGTTATTTTACAGCAACATCAATTGCATACCATAGATATTTGTTAATCTAATCTTTATCTGAAAATATTTTCTTCAGTTGCAATATCTTTATCCTTTGTTATTCAGCGACATTTGGCAGTCGCCAATCCCAGATTATTTTATGGAGGAAGAAAAAATTTAGAGCCACTAATGTTCATCTTCTCGTTATAAACATCACATCCGCAACCGCAGTAATTACAAGTGCTGCAGCAGTCACAACACTAAAGACATCACGCATTGTCACCCACGAAGTGTGATCGAGAAATATTGTATCTCCCGCACGCAGAGTGAGTTTGTTTGCGGTCATCTCTTTGGATTCAGTGAGATCTACAATAATGTCGCGCCTGCCTGCTCCGGTGCTGTCAGCCAGCCGTGTAATTTTCACTTCATCTATCTTTGCATACTGTTCCGGTCCGCCTGCATACGAGAGCAGCTCCACCAGATCGGTGGAAATGGGAATCTCGTACCGTCCGGGTTTTTGAACGAAACCCCATACATTGACCTGCATTGTGATCTCACCCGGTTTTGCAATATAGTAATACGCTGCCGCCTGTGCAGTCGAAAGGCCCGATGTGATATTGCTCTGTGCGCTAGAGAATGCACAGGTAAAAATATGAATTGTTATTACAAAAAGAAGTTTGTTTCTCATATCGGTTCCTTTGTCGTTATCCCGTTATCATTGTAGAAGCGAAGCCATCCGGCGTGTTTTAATTCATACGTGCCTTTCGAAGCAGATGAATCTGCTCATTGGCTCCATCATTTCTCCTTTTTTATCATTTAAAACTATTTACCGTTTACTTCTTACTCTTTATACCTTCTCTACTTTTTTCTCTTGAGTACCATACCGATACTTGTAGTGCCGGTATCCGTAGTAACCGCCGTATGAAGAATGGGGGTCGAAGTTGTTCAGCATAACACCGAGTACATGAGCGCGTATACCTTCGAGCGATTCTATTGTCCGGATTAATGAATTTTTGCTCGTCTGCCCTGCAGATGTAACTACGATCACTCCATCAACTAATGTAGAAAGAATAGAAGAATCCGTTACAGCGAGGACCGGAGACGAATCAAAAAGTACTATATCGTACTTTTTTTTCAATGTGACTATAAGTGTTTTCATCTCCGTCGAGCCGAGAAGCTCTGATGGATTGGATGGAATCGTACCGCAACAGAGCAAATCCAAATTCTTGATAACAGTCTGCTGAATCGCGGCTTTCAGTTCAGACGTATTGAAAAGCACGTCTGTGATGCCGGGAGATTGCCTCAAGTCGAATTCAATATGCAAATTAGGCTTCCGAAGATCGGTATCTACAGCTAACACTTTCTTGCCAGCCTGTGCGAATGCAATAGATAGATTCGAAACTGTGGTCGATTTTCCTTCGATCGGATTTGGACTCGTAACGAGTATTGTACGCAAAGGAAAGTTTATGGAACGCAAAGGAAAGTCTATGCGTGCATACTGCACATTGGTACGGAGTTGGCGGTACGCCTCGGCAATAGAAGAAAACGGATTAGTGTGGGTAATCAAGTGAGCATCGATCATCTTCCCTCTAACATCTATTTTCAACTTCCCGCCTAACCTACTAATTTCTTCGTTCATCAACATGATCACACCTAAAGGAGGTAAGCCAATCTTCTTTAGGTCATCCGGTTTTCGAATCCGGGTATCAAGGTAATCGCGGAGCAGCACTACTCCGATCCCCAATCCCAATCCTAAAATAAACCCCATCAGAAGATTCTTCGTCACATCGGGGCTTACCGGTGTGTATGATGCAACAGCCCGATCAATGATGTCAAGATATCCAGACTGTGATTGCTCGGCAATAGATGCTTCGTTGAACTTATCTTCGATCAGCAAGTAAGTTTTTTCTTCACTGAGACGTGTGCGCTGTAACTGTGCGAAATGAATACTCTTTTGGGGAATGGATTCAAAATTCCGATCATATTTTCTGACCACACTGTCAAGAACCGCCTTCTTTGCCTTCAACCCACCAAGTTGTACTTTTGCTTCGAAATACATCTGCTTCATTTTAGAAAGGGACGAAGCGGGAGACAATCCGTCCCTGCCGCCGCCGTCGGATGGGAAACCCGAACGAAGAAAATCTGCTGTCCGTTTATTTAAATTTGACCGCAGCGACCGAATTTGATTTTCCGTCTCCTGAAGGTTGGCGTCTACCTGGCTTTGATCAGTTGTCTGCTGTTTCTGCGAAAGTGTAAGATCCCGGGAAACTTCAAGCTTAGCGAGCTGTTCTTGAATCAAACGAATGTAGGAATCGTCCGCAGATTGAATCAAACGTGCCACCTCCGGCTCCTGCATTTCAAGTTCTTTTTGATAGGCATTTAGATTCTGCGTTGTGGCTTCGATATCCACGGTCAACGCATCTCGCGCTGCTTCTGCTTTTGAGATCTGTTCGATGAGCTGCTTTGCCGCCTCATCGAGATAGACGATACCGGATCCTTCCATATACTTCTGAAGAGCTTGTTCCGCATTGGTTAGCTGTTCCTGACGTTTTTTTAATTGCTCAGCAAGAAAAGAACGTGCAGCGGAATATTTTATACGGCTGGTATATAGATTTCTTTCGTAGTACGATTCTGCATAGAGGTTTGCCAACAACGCCGCTTCTTCAGGATAAGAGCTTGTTGTCGTGATCTTTATGACATCGGCATCTATCATTGTCTCAAACTGAACTGACCCCCGAAGACACTCTGCTACTGCTTCCAATTTTTCATTTTCCCCTTTAACCCCCTCTGCGAACTGGATCACTCGTATCGGTGTGTGAAGTGAGTCGTCTAAAAAACGCTTTTCAATCATTTTTTTTGCAACTATTTCAGACAAAGAACGGGACTTCAGAATCTCCAATTCATTCCTTATATTATTCTCAGATTCTAGTCCCATCAAATCGGTCATCATAACTCCGGATTTAGCTTTTGTGTCTATAAGTATAGTTGCAGAGGACTGGTATACACGCTTGGTCATGAATGTATAAAGAGCAATCATGGAAAACACTGCAATCCAGATCGAAAGCACAATTATTTTACTTTGCAGAATAATCGCAATGTAATCCTGGGGAATCGTGTTTGAGCGATCTTCCTCAGAAAATCTCATAATTTTTTCACCACCGTTTTGCCTATTGTTCACTGTGCAGCCTCTTCAAAGTATTGTTAAATTTTTGTATTTTGTTCATTGTCTTTATCCCATATGAGATCAAGAATGCGCTGTGCAATACTTTCCGATATTCACTCAAATTTTTCTGCGTTGACGCGTGCTCTTTCGATTATTGATACGCTCCAGATCGATCATATCTACTGCCTGGGCGATATTGTTGGATACGGTGCCCAGCCCAATCATTGCATATCGTTAATTAGAGAACGTGCCGCTTTTTCCGTCCTGGGCAACCACGATCTCGGCGCACTTGATCCAAAGGAAGCGGATTATTTTCATGAGGACGGACGCGCTGCCGTTGAATGGACAAACCGAATCCTTACCAAAGAAAATGCTGCGTACCTCGCTTCCCTGCCATACAAGCACAAATCCGATCTTTTCACACTCGTCCATGCGAGCCCCAAAAATCCTCAACAATGGAATTATGTAATATCCGTTGAGGACGCGGGTCAGCAATTTCCACACTTTAGCACGCAATATTGTTTTATTGGTCACTCGCATATTCCGACTGTTTGCGGCGAAGATCTCGAAACATTCTCTTTTGTCAAGGATAAGCGATTTCTCATCAATGTCGGCAGTGTCGGACAACCCAGAGATGGAAACCCGATGCTAAGTTTCGGCGTTCTCGATACCGATGTATGGTCTTTCGAGATCATCAGAGCGGAGTACGACATCGCACAAACTGCACGCGCTATCCTTGACGCGGGGCTCCCTTCATTTCTCGCTGACAGATTATTCATAGGAAAATAATGCATCTGCATTTATTCCGCATTAGTATTCATGAATATTTACCTGATTTATATATGGCAAAGTAATTTGAATTCTTCACCGCTTCATCAGCATTTCAATGAACTGGATTCCTTGCCCGAGCATCTTCATTCCAACGGAATGACAAGGAAAAAAGAAAGCGGAAATATCAACATTTTCCTCTTGCATGAAACATTCATACTTAATATAATTCTTTTACTATTGATTTCAAATGGTTGATTCTCGAGCGGCAGTGTTAACACAGATCTGCTTTTTCATTCCCATCAGAGCAAAAAAACATATTTTCTCCAAGCATTCGCAAACTCTCTACGGAATACTTTGCAATATTTAGGTCCTACCGAGGGCATGAGAGCGATGTCAAATCCCCTATTCCGTCACAATTCAATGTGGGAATTGTGCGAGCCGGTTCAGTCTCATCCGGCCGAACATTCACCACAATGGAATATCTAATCCCTCCGAGCCATATCGCCACCCTGCCGTCATGGTCGGAATAGAAGAATCTCCCATTCAATCCTTTAAAACAGTCTTTGCTAATCACCACTTCCGAATTAGGAAAGACCTCACCCTTTTCTAGGAGACGACCATACACGAACGAGATCACGAAGTCGTGAACAGGCACAAATCTATTCTTTTCCTGCCTGCTGTGTTACCAGTTAATCTTATACTTCCTGCATCATATTTGCAAAGAAGAACTCTTCCCCATTACCTGCTTTATTCCAGGCATAATGTTCTTTTTCAAAACACCGACAGGTCTTATTTTCGGATTTCCCGCTTTTATGCATTCGGATCTTAGATCTTTCAAAAAAAGATTGCAAGGGCAATTAAGCTGTTATGTGTGCCCCCCTAAAAATGAAAACTAATTTTCACCTATGAATATTGTAGAATTTACACTGATTTACTAACTCAGGATTCACAGTTTCAATGATATTATACTGAATTCGCCATCTTCTGCTCTATTCCCAAACGGCATCATTATTAAAGTAAACACTGTGGTTGAGAGAAGAATCATTATTCAGATTCTGAACCAAAAAAAATGGAAACAATGAAAGCAAGAAATTTAATAATAGCAATTGCATTTGCAGCTTTGACACGCACAATTTACGGAGCCGAGCCAATTGCAATGGGTACTATCACTGGCAAAATTTATGATAAAGACACAAAAGAAGCACTTAAAGGAGTGAACGTGATGCTCATTGGCGGCGGGTTGGGCACAACTACCAATGAAAAAGGTACATTCAAGATTAACGTTCCTGAAGGAATTTACGATATAAAAATATCCTCTATAGGTTATGCAGAAATCGTGAAGCCAGCAGTAAAAATTCAAAGTGGTCACAGAATTTCAATCGATGTCGCTCTTGAATCGAAAGATATACAAGTAGATGGAATATCTATAACCGCAGACCCTTATGAGAAATCTCCGGAAATGCTGGTCAGCACGAATCATTTTTCCAACTCAGAAATTCGCACACTCGGCGGAGGTCTTCAAGATCCCGTAAGGGCATTTAGCATGATGCCTGGTGTCGCACAAACAAACATAGACCGTAATGATCTGCTTGTCCGAGGAGGCGCTCCCACAGAAAATCTTATGATCGTTGACGGTTTCAAACTTCCGTATTTTAATCATTACAGCACACAAGGAGCATCTGGCGGTTCTTTGAGCTTCATCAACATGGAATTCATCGACCAAGCAATGTTTTCCACCGGAGGATTCGGTGCATGTTACGGCGACAAACTTTCTTCGATATGCGCCATACAATTAGCGGATGGGAATACTTCCTCCATCGGCGGGAAAGCTACTCTCTCCGCTACACAATTCGGTCTCAACCTTGAAGGGCCAATAGCAGATCAGACATCGTTTATTTTTTCCGCCCGGAAAAGCTATCTCGATATCGTTTTCCGTGCATATAATTATAGCTTCGTTCCCGAATTTTGCGATTACATGGGAAAGATAACTGTTCGCCTTGGAAATCAGGACAAACTTTCTTTTCTCGGAGTTGCAGCGTATGACAATTATTCGCTCTTCAACGATTCCAAAGAACATATTTATGAAAACGCCATGATGGTTTTTTCCGTCCAATCGCACAAGATGGGTGGATTACAATGGCTGCATATGTTATCAGAAGGATATTTTTCAGTTTCCTATGAATTCACACAATCCAATTTTAACGATTCTCAACAAGATTTATTCAGCAGCCATTCGCAAGAAGTACAATCCACTTTAAAGGCGGATTTCCTTGCAAAGGTCACTCCCTCAAGCGAGATCTCTACAGGAGTTGAGGGTTCCTATTATCAATTTCACGGTGATATTGCAACCTCCAATTTAGGCTCAAGATATTCGGGAGAAAATATACATCAAGTAAATGCCGCATTCGATACAACAGGAATACCGGCTGCAGCGTATGTCCAGGCCACTCAGATGCTCGGCAGCATGAGATTGACACTGGGAGCCCGTGCGACATATTTCGACATAGTAGGCAATCATTGGTATTTTGCACCGCGGTTTTCCGCTAGGATTCCTGCCGGCGATGTATTAAATTTTACTGCAAGCATCGGGCAATATTATCAAGCTCCCTCCTCTATCTGGCTGGTTTCGACTCTGCTAAATCGTCAACTTACACCTATCGGCGCTCGTCATATCGTTATCGGCAGCGAATATTGCCCGGGTGACGGCAGTCGCTTTTCTCTTGAAGTTTATCATAAACAATATTCCGGCTACCCCGTGAGCATTCAGCGTACATACCTGATGATGGAAAATACAGGAGCAGGCATTAGCGCGGGCGGAGATGGTGCAGCATCTTACGGCATTGATTCTCTGGTCTCCGCCGGAAGCAGCGAAGCGCGCGGCATCGAGTTTATGGCTCAAAAGAAATCTTTCGATTCCCCATGGAACGGTATGCTCAGCGCTACGTATGCATTTTCCGAATTCACACCCTATGACGGAATAGCACGTCCGAGCGATCACGATCAACGTTTTATATTAAATGTTTCAATAGGTTATACACTCAGCACTTCGTGGAGTTTCAACGTCATGTGGCATTATGTGAGCGGGCAGCCGTATACACCGTATAACTCTGACCTAACCGCTGGCCAATATAATAGCGAACGCATCCCTGCCAATCACAGTATGGATCTCAATGTCAGCAGGTATTGGAAAATTAGGCACATGAACGTTAGAGGGTTTATCAATATTCAGAATCTTTACAACAGAAGACCGAATGAAATCCCTGCGTATTCACAAGAACTACAGCGTGTCGTAGAACCCGAAGCACTGGGCATCGTTCCGTCAATAGGAATCAGCATAGAAGTGTTGTAAGAATCGACGATGCCCTTTCACGAGAAAGCTTCTTTGAGATAGGAAGATGAGACGAACGGAACAACAAGGGAAAGCAAATGGGATCGGCTGCTTTACTTTGAGATTATTCTTTTCGGTTTAGCTGGAACACCGACTGCAATCGTATTCGGGGGGACATCTTTTGTCACTACACTCCCAGCCCCAACGATCGCATTCTCACCTATAGTCACCCCGCAGAGAATCGTAGAGCTTGTGCCTATCGATGCCCCCTTCTTTACTAAGGTAGGTACAACTTTCCAGTCTGCCTCTGTTTGCAATGATCCATCCTGATTTGTCGAGCGAGGGTATTTGTCATTGATAAACGAGACATTATGCCCAATAAATACTTCGTCTTCGATAGTGACACCTTCGCAAATCAAAGTGTGACTGGAAATCTTTACATTTTTGCCGATCCTTGCATTCTTTTGTATTTCAACAAATGCACCAACTTTAGAACCATTCCCAATTTCACAACCATACAAATTTACAAATTCCGCAATTTTTACATCCACTCCCAATTTCACATCAGGAGATATTTTTACAAAATCGCTCATACACGTCCTCACTGTTGTATTTTTACCGGTCGTCCCCTCTGAAGAGATTGCTGACTTGCTTCTAAAATTCGGACGACATTCAATCCGGCAATTCCATCACACAGGGGTTTCCTTTGATGCAGACAGGATTCAACAAAATCATTACAGACCAAAGTTAGTGCTTCCGTTGAGTCAATATTAGGCGCAAGCATATCACCCATTCGATATTGAATGAGAAGCTGGCGAATATTTTCTTGAGATTGAATCTCAATACCTTTATTATATATTTTGATTTTCTCGCTTGGTTGCATATCATCATATACAATCATTTTTTGATCTCCCCCAATAAGAATTCTTCTTATTTTTACAGGGGACAACCAATTGACATTAAAATGGGCAATAATATTTGTAGAAAATTTTATAGTAATGTAGGCAACATCCTCTTTCCCATTAATATGATTTGCACCTACGGCATAAACAGAAACAGGTTGTTCATTAATAATATAATTCATGATCGAAATATCATGAGGTGCAAGATCCCAAACAACATTAACATCATGCTGAAATAATCCAAGGTTAATTCGGACAGAGTCAAAATATAGGATATTGCCAATCTCATTAGTATCAACCAATTCCTTTATTTTCCTGATAGCTCCTGTATAAATAAATGTGTGATCAACCATGAGAACCAACTTTTTTTGTTCGGCTAATTCAACCAATGCTTCCGCATCTTTTACCGAATCTGTCATTGGCTTTTCAATTAACACGTTTTTCCCTGATAGTAGAGCCTCCGATGCTAATTTATAGTGAAGCGACACTGGTGTGGCTATACAGATTCCATCAATTGAAGGGTTAGATAATAAATCTTTATAGTTGACTGTCACCTGAACAGAAGGGAAATTTTGACGAATCGATTTCAATCGTTCTTCACTGAGATCGCAACAAAACACATTGGCAACATCTTTCTGAGTAACCAAGTTCCGCACAAGGTTAGGCCCCCAGTAACCCATACCAATAATTCCAATATTCATACAACCTCTTTAAATAATTACATGCTTATTGTTGTACTGACTTTCATTGTCCCATGTTTTCATAGACAGTCGAAAAGAAGAATAGTGTTTTGTGTTTAAAAAAATTATTTTCCGCCTTTTCCAAAAAGCATCACTGGAATAGTTTTAAGGATGAGGGAAATATCCATCATAAGTGTCATATGATCAATATAAAATAGGTCCAAGATAACCATATCATCAAAACATACGGTTGAACGTGCAGAAACTTGCCAAATCCCGGTACAGCCTGGAGAGACATTTAGTCGCCTCTTGTGCCATTCGTCATATACTTTATATTCGTAAGGTAGACAAGGACGGGGCCCCACAATGCTCATATCGCCCTTCAATACATTATAGAGTTGTGGAAGTTCATCGATACTCGTTCTCCGCAAAAGACGGCCGACAGGTGTAATCAATGATTCATTGACAATCTTCTTTGTTCCTTCTGCACCTTTGGTGGTACCATTGCGAATAAACTGTGTCACATGGTTGATTCTATTTTCGTCATCATCGCTACCGACATACATAGTTCGAAATTTATAGAATTCAAAGGGTTGACCCTCTTTTCCAATTCGACTCTGTCTATAAAAAATAGGGCCCTTTGAAGTAGCTTTTATGAGCAGGGCAAAGATAATGAATGGAATAAACAGAAGAACGAGACCAACCGTTGCAAAAAAGATATCAAACATTCGCTTGAGCATCCCATTATAAAGATGATCAGTATTCATTAAATGCACAATTGGAATACCGAAAAAAGTTTCTGAATAATCATTATCGTGTACCACATGAAACTGAGAAGAGGTGATACGTACATTTACACCTGTCGCATGACAACGATCGATCACCTCTAACAATTCTTCATACAATATATTGGTTAGCGTAACGATAATTTCTTGCACATGATATTTTTGGACAACTAATTCAATTTCCTCAAATGTTCCAAGCACTGAATAATGTTTATACACGTTGGTTTGAGATGGTAGATCATCGCCAACAAATCCGACGAGTTTAAGTCCGTAAATATTACCATATTCTATTTTAGCAGCATAGCTTTTTGCATCAATATTTGTTCCGACAATAATAGTGTTTCGCGGGATAAATTGATTTTTCCTAAGAAAGCTTATGACTGGACGGAAGATACAAACTCGATAAAACAAAACAGCACAAAAAGCAATGATGGTAAATGAGATAACGTTAATGCGGTTATCTAACAGCCATGTGGACTGTAAAAAGAAGGCAAAGATCAACAATCCAATGACAGCATATAAAAACGAAATTAGAAGTTCCTTTAATTGTCTGTTGAAATTCAAAAAACAATCATACTTATAAAGGCGATGATTCTGAAAAATAAAGACGATGACAAGGGTATAAAAAAATAAAAACATGGATTCATTTGAACATAAAAAATCCAAATAATTATGCCAATGTAATTTTAAAACTTCTTGTATTTGGAATGCCAACAAAAATGCACTTCTTACCACTAAAAAGTCACCAATCGCTAAAACTATTTTATAAGTTGGATAACGCATATCAAATTCATTTCGACATAGTTTTATATTATTTCTGCAATCATATATCTCATCTTCAGATTGTCATCCACAATTAACACGCTCAGGGCTAAGTTCCTTCTTTCCTTTCCTGATCACAATAACAAATTTCTTGTGGATAGTTTATTCAATTGAATACAAAGATACAATAGGTACTTTCCCCTATTTTAATAGGTTTTTCCCCTCATTTTAATAGGTTTTTTCCTATTGAGTAAAATTCAATAAAACGCACGGTCGGTCACTTCCTGATCCGATAACCGGTCATATGACAAAACGATCCTTCGACGACTTTTAAGGCGTCTGGCGAGATGGCAAAATGAACCATCAACCGCCTTAAACGCAAAGCTGCTGATCTCTTGGATTTCTGCTTGTGCCTGCTGTTGCTGGAATAATCACCAAAGAGGGCGTAAATAGACTTTTTCACGAGGCTCAACTCAGATGTTTCAATTGGCAAAAACTTGCTGAATAATCAATCGTTTCATCTTTACTGCTTTCTTGGATCTGACGAAGCCCCTATAACTCCAGACGCTGTACTAACCAAAATGCCAATTACCGCAACTTTTAAACAATGTCCCTCCTTGAAACGTTCCAATATTGCAATGGAGTCAATAGGAATAGCAGTGGCTTTGCTACTGCACGAAGCAAAGAGAACTTTAACTGAAAGGGAATCGATCCTACATGCATTAAGCGTATCACTCGAGAGGCTGATCAACCACAAAGTGCTCTCTTGAGCTGATAGCAATGAGAATGAGAAACAAAGCATTGTGACGATCAAGGAAAGTTTAATGATAGCTTGCATTATTTTTTTGCGCTTTAACGGATGGCGCCTAAGTCCCGATTTGATCTTCGATCAAATCGGGGATCTCGTACAGCGGGACTGCAGCACTGATAACTTTTATACTGTACAACACGAACCACGTTCATTAGACATTACCATCCCGAAAAATCGGGATTCATCAGGAGTATTTTATCTCAAAGATAAAATTGTCTATCGCTTCGCGAAAATCTTATAGGCCTCCAGATCTTTAATCCCACTTATATGGATACAACAAGTTAGCTTCGTTATAAATCCTGTATGTCCTTCAAACCTGTATCTTATTGGCCGCTGATTGCAGATGGGAATGTGTCAAGTGTATATAAATTTGTACTGTAGTAACGTCTGAATGACACAATAATTGCTGCACAGTATAATTATCTACACCAGATTGAACAAACAGAGGAGCGAATGTGTACCAGAGTGAATAGAAATGAAAACCGAAAGCCATCGATTGAGGCTTCGCCGAAAGCTATTTGTTTAGCATATGTTTGTACTCTCTCAATTCGAGAGAGATATCCTCCTAGTGGAGTTCAAACAAAATTTTGTTCACAGTAATATTCAAATGCGCAAGATAAAATTGACACAAATCCCCCATGGAGTCCTTTGGGGCTCATAGTTCACCCTATTTAAAAACCTCTCAACAGTTTATTATTATTTATGTTCCCGCTCCCTCCGATTTGTAGAGCACCTTATGGAGTATATTGTATAGCCACGCAATCAATGCCCCACAAATGAAGCCATCAACGAAACCCCAAATCAATCCAACAATAGCCCCACTGACACTTATGCTGTATCCTAAGAAAAACGAATCAAGCGAACCAAGTGTCTCACCTTTTCCTCGCGCGACATCACAAAGTGTTGCCACAAACATTCCCAGCCCCCACACAATACCGATCGCCAACCCAAAAGCCCTTACACGTATCTTCATGATTACCTCCGAGTGGTTTGGTTGATTTTATTACAGCTTGATAGAGGATAGCTCTCTTCAGAATGAGTGAACCTATTGTGCCCTATTCACCGTTCCTATCTATTTAACTATGGCGCGAATATAATCCAACATCTCTGCAAACGCAAGAACGCATTATAGATTATTTTCTCAGCGCATTGGCTCAAAAAGAATATAACTTTAACGAAGTTGCACGGGAGTCGTTTACTCACAATATAGGTAACTAAAATTGGAGGGACCTGTTTTATGGGCATCAACGGCAAACGAGATAAGGAGTCTATGTTATCATATTTATTTAATATCTTATGTGTTATATCAAAGTTTGTGTCTAGATGACTCCGCCATTTTCATAATAATCTTGTCCTACAAGTTTTCCATCATCAGAATAGTATCTAGCACATCCATAAACCGTCCCCCTGCGAAATTCTGCTTCACAAATAAGAGATCCCTTTATTCTATAATAGCGAGTTACCCCATTAAAACCTTCCGGCAGTTCGTGTATAAGTCGCTTTCTAGTTAAGACGGCAATCATATTGTAATTCTTAGAAATTAATTGGTTTAAGTTTTGCGAACGGAATAATTCTTCGCGTATTTCTTTGTAGGTGTTCATTCATTTATGGTCAAGCGATCTAGAGAGTTCCTCGAGAAGAGCTTTACGATTTGAAATTGGAGGACGTTGGTGAAAACTCAAAGTGCTTTCTGATATATCTATTTTGATTTATTCAAGTGGTTTTTCTTTTAACGCATTAACTGCTTGATATCTTTATTAGAAACAAGTTTTAAATATTGTGCCCGCACTTTTTAAGGATCACCGATTGATTCATAAATTTATACAATCAATTTATGAGCTTTTTCGTTTTGACTGTCAATTTGTAACAATTTGTCAAGGAGTTTTATTGCGTGATCACAATAATTATTTTTGAAATAAGTAATGGTCCTATGGTATAGCATATCATGATCAAGATCTATTGCTAAGTTTTTACTACGTGCAGAATGAATCACATTTGAGGGGTAGGTCATGCGCACTACCGGTTTCTTGCAATGAAGAAAATACCATCCGTGTAATCTACCTCTAGAATTCTGCAGAGCGATCGCTTTAGCATCGACTTGACAGCATACTTTACCCTACGCGTGTTCTTTCGCGGCGACAAAATGATCCGATAACCTTGGATTGTGCCATGAAATCCTGTCATTCGAAGAATTGCATACAAATCCCGTGGCGGATATTGCTGTATATGCGTAACGTCGGTGCGCCAAAGACGATTGATGCTGTTGATGTTAGGGGTCGACACAATCAATACACCGGGATCTTCAAGGCAGCGTTGGGCGAGTTCAAAGTATTCCAGCCCTTCACTTAAGGGCATGTGCTCAATCAATTCTAGCATAAATACTGCTCCATACTTCTTTGAAACCTCTTGGAATGATCGATAATCATGCTTCACCGAACACTCTATATCTATTGATTCGTAAGTTCCGTTCCAACCAGCGGAACGAAGTGCTTTTTCCAGCCTTTTATCTCCCGCACCCACGTCAAGGATTGCGGCTGAATTTCCGATGGCATCCAAGATGAGTCTTGTGGTTGGGTTTAGATGCCACATGTCTGCATCATCGACGACATTCAGTATTGGCATATCTGGTGCCGAATCACGCAGTTCAATCAGCTTCCAGTAGTCATGCGCTAGGTTGACCATGATTTGACCAAAAAAGAGAGAGTATTTCGTAAAAAGTTTTCACACTACCTTTGCAAAGAACGTATATACAACAGTACTAGAACGTTTTCACTTTGGGAATTTCCTATTGACCCTAGTATGATACTTTTTTTCAAGAATATCAATGATTTGATATTGTCTTGATTTGGAGAGAACTTAGCTAGGGGTTTCAATTTACAACACATCCTAATTTTTATACTCACCTACCCCCCAAAAAGAGATCCAATATAAACTTAGCAAGTACCCCATTGAAAAAATACTAACTTATCATTGGCACATAATATGGGGGCAGGTCAGTGGTTTGCATAGACAGGCAAAAAACATTATATTTTTCGCAATCATTTACTCATTATCAAAGAGCACTACGCTATCGTGGCAAAAATTATCGTCGTAGCAAATCAAAAAGGTGGCGTTGGCAAAACAACTACTGCTATTAATTTAGCAGCTTCATTAGCTGCAGCGGAAAAGCGAGTCCTGTTAGTTGATAATGATCCTCAGGCAAACGCTACGAGTGGTGTCGGCTCTGCCGGTATCGATGGAAAAACAATTTACGAAGTGCTTGTTGGAGAAGTAGAGGCGGCGGAAGCAATTCAACCGACACAAATGCCTTACTTATCTGTTCTTCCATCGCATATCAATCTTGTCGGCGCTGAAATTGAAATGGTAGAGATGGAAAATCGAGAACACCTGCTCACGAACGCGCTTCAGCCGGTGCGCGAACGCTTCGATTTTGTAGTTGTAGACTGTCCCCCCTCACTTGGCTTGTTGACTTTAAATGCTTTAACGGCAGCTGATTCTGTTCTCATTCCCGTTCAGTGCGAATACTTTGCACTGGAAGGGCTCGGTCAGCTTTTTAACACAATCAACATGGTCAAGAAGACGCTAAATCCCAATCTAGACATCGAGGGTGTGCTGCTGACAATGTTCGATTCGCGCCTTCGACTCTCAAACCAAATCGTTGAAGAAGTAAAACGTTACTTCGGCGATAAAGTTTTCACCACGATTGTTTCACGCAATATCAGATTAAGCGAAGCGCCAAGTTTCGGCAAACCGATTATTCTTTACGATGCAATCTGCACGGGCACACGAAATTATATGGAGCTGGCAAAAGAAGTATTAAAGAACAACAAGTTCTTTGCCATTGAACCTCTGTTAAATGAAAATACTTTCATCGGACCATAAGCTTATGAGCGATCAGAAAAAATCAGTTCTGGGACGCGGACTCAATGCGCTCATCCCGAAGAATCCACGAATGGAAGTGAACGTGCGAGACGGTTCAGTAGGACACGACACAGGCGAGATGGGCATTATTGCCAGTATCGACATCGCCAAGATTCAGCCGAACCCATTCCAGCCCCGCACGGATTTCGATCAGGAATCGCTTGCAGAGCTCACGCATTCGATACAGGAGAAAGGCGTCATTCAGCCGATTACCGTTCGGCGGATTGATGCGGGGTATCAAATTATTTCCGGTGAACGACGTCTTCGCGCAACTCAAGCAGCACACCTACGACAAATTCCCGCATACATTATTGCCGTCGAAACCGACGAAGAGATGCTGGAGCTTGCACTCATCGAAAACATTCAGCGCGAATATCTGAACTCGATGGAAATTGCAAATGCTTACCAGCGCCTCATTGATGAATGCCATATGTCACAAGATGATATTGCGAAGCGCGTCGGCAAAGACCGAAGCACCGTTACTAATTTCATCCGCCTGCTGAAACTGCCGATAAAAATACAGGATGGATTGCGTAAAGATAAAATTTCGATGGGACACGCGCGCGCACTCATCGCGCTTCCAAATGAACGAATACAACTTCGACTTTACGAAAAAATTGTAGACGGCGGACTGTCCGTACGGAAAGTTGAAGATATTGTCCGTGCCGCGCAGCAACCCAAGAAAAAGTCCGGGCCGCACAAAGAAAACAACGGTGCATCGGCGAGCATTCAAAGCTTGGAAGAACGATTGCGCCAGGCACTCGGCACAAAAGTCAAAGTAAAACCCAAAGGATCGGGACGCGGCGAGATTGTAGTGGAATACTATTCACTCGACGATTTTGATCGCTTGATGGATTTATTCACTGGAAAGTAGTGATTGGCTGATTGGTGATTTGTAAACAATAAGCAACTTCTCTGCATGTATGATAAACAACGTAACAATTCTCTCTCCTTTTTAGGAGAGGGTTACTGGTCCGCCCGCTTTTTGGCGGAGGGTGATGTCAAATAAAAGAAATGACCCCACCTTAGTCCTCCCCTATAAGGGGAGGAAATTATATTGAAGTAATCTAGAATATTAAAATCAGCTATCTATATGAATATCAAAAAAATTCTAACCGAAAAAGCTCCTGCACCAATTGGTCCTTACAGTCAGGCAATCCTGGTAGATGAAAAATTTCTTTACACTGCAGGGCAGATTTCTATTGATCCGGCAAACGGCAAACTTATTGAAGGCGATATTAAAGCGCAGACGCGGCAAGTACTGAAAAATCTTGAAGCCGTTCTTATTGCCGGCGGTGCTTCACTTAAGTCTGTCATCAAGACAACTGTTTTTTTGAAAAGCATGAATGACTTTGCAGTAATGAATGAAGTGTACGCGGAATTTCTCGGTGACGCCTCCCCTGCACGTAGTGCAGTGGAAGTAGCTCGTTTACCACGCGATGTTAGTATAGAAATTGAAGCTATCGCCATTGTTGAGAAATGAACACTGACTTGAATATTTTTCCAGTGAAAAACCATTTGATATTACTTCTGATCACTGCAATATTCTTTTTTATTTCACACACCAATACCGACGCGCAAATCAAAGTTACATCGGCTTTGATCAAACCGGACACAACAGAAGCTCAATACTCATCAAACGACTCGCTCGGCGTTCGAGGCGGCAAAATAAAACTCATCTCTGATGTGAACGCCAAATCCGGATCGTTAGCGATGCTGTTCTCCGCTTTGTTGCCCGGAGCCGGACAGGTGTATGCTCATCGGTATTATACGATTCCATTCATTTGGGGATTGGGCGCTTTCTTTACTTCGGTGGCAATAAAAGCGAATAGTCAATATATGGACTATCGTGGAAAATTTTCGGAATCGGTCAGATTAGATACAACAGCTCATTCTGGAGATCAGAACTTATTAAGTGCACGCGACTTCTATCACGATCAACGAGACGAATATATTCTCTACCTTGGTTTAACATATTTTCTTAACATAATTGATGCGAACGTTGGCGCCACGCTGTACGATTTTGACGTTTCAGATGAACTTGGCGGCAGCGCAAAAATTCAGTTTCGTGTGCCTCTTCGTTAAGTAAGCAAATCTCGTAACGCACCTTTAAGTTTCGGAAATGGTTAGTGATGTCAGTCCCGACCGCACTAAAATGGCAAACATGTGCACACATGAATAACTTGCATTCGTGAGAAAATCTCCGTCCCAACTTGGGTAAACTAAACTGCTCTTATCTTAATGGCTCCTAACTCAATTACTTCCAACTTTTCCTTCGCCTTGCTCTTCTGCGCATTTTCCGCTATCTTTTTAATAGTTAGAGGAGTAAAGAGTGGCTCTTCATCAAGCATACCACTTTTTACTCTTTGTCATTTATGCGATTCTCTCTTTAATGCCGTCCGCACGGCAGCAGATTTGATACGTACTTGATGGAACATCTTCGTAATTTTTGCATCATTGCACACATCGACCACGTCAAGTCAACGCTTGCCGACCGTCTGCTGGAGTACACTGGCAGCGTCGCCGCTCGTGACATGTCGAAGCAAATGCTCGATGATATGGACCTCGAGCAAGAACGCGGCATCACCATCAAACTGCATGCCATTCAAATTAAATATCAAGCCCGCAATAAAAAAAATTACACACTCAATCTCATCGACACTCCGGGGCATGTAGATTTCACCTATGAAG
>JBEKLV010000010.1:0-29952 GCA_050008835.1 Bacteroidota bacterium
AGCTGCAATTTATATCTTCTATCATTTTTTTTATAACAAAAGTCAAAATGAGCGCTGGCTTGAACCATTGATTCTATCGGCACTAGTCGCAACATTTACACTTGTCTCTACAACAATATTGGTAATAATTAACAAGGGTTTAAATGTAGTAACGCTTCAATGGGTCTATTATATTGCGAAGCTATATTTTTTGATTGGGTTGGGAATCGGTATTGGAATTATATTGACCGAAGAACCCTATTCAGAGAAGATTCTTATGTATTTTCGCAATTTCTTTAAAAGTTGAGTTTTGTACCGTTTAATCGGGAAAGAAGGAAAATCACACAAGCGCGTGGCTTATTGCCGCTACCGCCGCTGTTTCCGTCCGCAGGCGACGTGTGCCAAGCGAGATAGATTTGAATCCGGCATGTACTGCACAGGCTGTTTCTTCTTCTGTAAAACCACCTTCAGGCCCGACTATAATGAGCAGCGAGTGAATATCTTCATGTAATTTCAATTCAGATGTGATGGTGCGTGAAGAATCAGTTTTTTCATGAAGAATGAATTTCAGCTGATAGTGCGAGGAATTGTCAATTAACGATTTTAAACTTTGCAGCGGTTGAATCCGGGGAAGCCAGCTGCGTCCGCATTGTTTCATTGCCGAAAGAGCGATCTTTTCCAGCCGTTCACGTTTTTCGTTGTGAGATATGGTATGTTCGCAAGAAATCGGAAGAATTGTCCGCACACCAAGTTCAGTTGTTTTCTCCACTAAATAATCAAATCTTGCAGGATTTTTTAATAATGAAACAGCAAGCGTGACATCGATTGGGGGTTCGTTGTATTTACGATGCATTGCAGCAATAGTGCAACGTGTGTCCGTTTTTCCTATCTCTGCAATTATCGCTTGATACATCATCTCATTGCCGTCGGCCACAAAGATGCGATCGCCAATATTCTTTCTCAGCACACGGATAAGATGCTTCGATTCGTCGCCGCGCAGTGTTAGTCCGTGACTTGTTACATCTTCCGGTTTGACGTAAAAGTATTCCATAATAAATCCTGATCCTATATTCCCCAACTATATGCGGGAATGACTAGGAATTTAAAATGATGTATCAAAGTCAATTATATATTCAGTGTTGACTAAATCGTTTATAGCCATTTCTGTACGAATAGTGAATCCATACGGCAAAAGGAATTGAAACCCTGCACCATATCCAAAATACCACGGCTGTTCCGACAACACTTGATTGCGCGACCATGCTTTTCCCGCATCAGCAAAAATACCAAAGTAAACACCGTAGCGAAGTTTTTGGAATTCTGGCACTCGTAACCAACCAATTTCTAAATACCGCGGCAGCAGAATCGGCAGACGCAGTTCAACATTTGTGCCGATTCTATCTTCTGCTTCAATGATTTTATGAAAATACCCGCGAATACGCTCATCATATCCGAAGAAGACATGCCTGTACGAAGGAATTGGTCCGCCCCATGTAAATGACCCGTCTGTCCGTAAACCGAATGCACAGCCATTGTTGAACCCAAAAAATTTTCGCAAGTCGTAATTCGCCGATGCAATGTTTACATCTGATTCTCCAAACCCATTTTTTGCGACAGCAAGAGAAATAAGCGTGCCGTTTGTAGTGTATTCATTATTGTCCCTTGTATCAAACCTGTAAGAAAGCGATAACACGAGGAACGCATCACGTCCCGATGAAGATAACGTGCTGTTTAATAGAGGATCACTGACCTGCCAAAGTTCATAACCAAAGGTACATGAGAGTGTTTGATACATGCCAAATCGCTTGCCGACTGTTCCGCGCAAAAAAATGTTGGAATTCATATACTCTTCAGAATTGCTGCTCAAATTGTGTAATTTCTGGAGTGTAAGCGCTGTTCCAATAAATATATCATCATCGTTTGTTACTTTAGGATTTTGATAGTTGATCATAAATAATTGATCGTACCCAAAAAACATTAATGCAAAAAGCTTCTCGTTTTGCCCGCGGAAATTTTCATGCATCACCCCCGCACCATAATAAAGTTTTGACAAGTCTCGATATTTCATGCCAAGAACCGGGAATGGAATAAAGTACCACCGTTCCGACACTGTCACGACGACCGTTGCCTGATTTTGATACACAGAATCTTCGATATCAACTTTATTAAAGAGTCGAAGATTGTAGATATTATTACGGTCGAGGTCTTTCGCTTGCTGTGTGAGCGTATCACCTATTTTTAGCGACATCTCGCGGAGGATAACTTGCTCATTTGTTGTACTATTGCCTCGAATTTGAATGTCCTTGATAATAATGGCAAAATCAGGTGCCGTCTGCGCTTGAAGCGGCATGTTGAAAAGTGAAATTAATACAAGAAGCATCAAATGTTTTATCACATAACTCCAAATAGAAAACTTTCAGTGCAAAATAACAATTATTATTGTACAGCATCTTAATGTCAGTTGATATTTCCAGAGTAGGCTTTTATTCACGAGAAATAAATTGATCTATTTAAATTCTTCTATTGGCGGGCATGTGCAGAAAATATTTCGATCACCATAGGTGTTGTTGATGCGACCGACAGCCGGCCAAAATTTATTTTTCTTTAGAGAAGGAACCGGGAATGCCGCTTGTTCGCGCGAATATTTATGACTCCACAAATCACTTGTCACTATCAAAGACGTGTGCGGTGCATTCTTCAAAGGATTATCAATTTTATCAAGCTTTCCATCAATGATGCTCTGTATCTCATTCCTAATAGCGAGCATTGCGTCAATGAAGCGATCAAGCTCCGCTTTCGGTTCGCTCTCAGTTGGCTCAATCATCATTGTGTCATGAACAGGAAATGATATTGTCGGGGCATGGAAGCCGTAATCCATAAGCCGTTTCGCAATATCATCTACTTCAATCCCGATCTGTTCTTTGAAAGAACTCATATTTAAAATAAATTCGTGCCCCACTCTTCCATTTTTGCCTTGATAGAGAACCGAAAAATGATTTTCTAATTTTGATTTAAGATAATTGGCATTGAGGATAGCGATTTTTGTGACCTCTTTCAATCCTTCCGAGCCAAGCATTTTGATGTATGCATAAGAGATAAGTAAAATATTAGCGCTACCCCACGGAGCAGAAGCAACGGCGTGTATAGCTTTTTCACTGCCGACTTTCACGATCGAGTGTCCGGGTAAGTACGGCGTAAGATTCTGCGTTACACAAATAGGCCCCATTCCCGGGCCGCCGCCGCCGTGCGGAATTGCAAAAGTCTTATGTAAATTGATATGACAAACATCAGCGCCAATTTCTGCGGGAGATGTAAGTCCAACTTGCGCGTTTAAATTTGCACCATCCATATAAACCAGGCCGCCATTCTGGTGAATGATTTCGCATATTTCTTTGATGCTTTCTTCAAAAACGCCGTGTGTGGATGGATACGTTACCATCAAAGCGGCAAGTGTGTCTTTGTACTGTATTGCCTTTGCTCGCACATCGTCCACATCAATATTGCCATTCGCATCGCAATTCACGACGACAACCTTCATTCCCGCCATCACTGCGCTGGCAGGATTAGTACCATGCGCGGATGATGGAATAAGTGTAATGTTGCGCTGTGATTGTTCGTGATCCTGATGAAAAGCACGAATCACTAGCAAGCCGGTTAGCTCACCTTGAGCACCCGAATTCGGCTGAAGCGATGCCGCTGAAAAACCGGTCATCTTACAAAGCGCATTTTCTAATTCTTGAAATATCTTAAAATATCCTATTGATTGATCGGCTGGTGCAAATGGATGAATGTTCGCAAATTCCGGCCACGTTAACGGAAGCAATTCCGTCGCTGCATTCAATTTCATTGTGCAAGAACCGAGGGGAATCATCGACGCTGTAAGCGAGAGATCCTTGTTCTCCAAACTTTTTATATAACGCATCATTGCCGTTTCAGAATGATAGGAGTTGAAAACTGGGTGCCTGAGAAAGGAGCTCATTCTTTGAAACGGAAACGGATATAAAACAGCCGTCGATTCAAACGGAGTGTTAAACGATCCTATGTTAACAGCGGCGCCTTTAACTTTTGCAAAGACATTTACCAGCGCTTCGATATCTTCGGACGAAGTCGTTTCATCAAGTGAAACACCGATGTATTTATCTTCAATGAAACGAAGGTTATAGCCCGCTTCAACAGCAAGTTGAAGAATATGCCTTGCTTGTTTTTCGTCCCTAATTTCAATTTTCAGCGTATCAAAATAAATTTCGTTGAGTTGTCTGAAGCCACGTTTTATTAACTCCGTATCCAATAATTTAGTCATGCGATGAATGCGGGTCGCGATAGTTTTGATGCCTTCTGGTCCGTGATATACTGCATACATTCCGGACATTATTGCCAATAGAGCTTGTGCCGTGCATATGTTTGATGTTGCTTTCTCTCGGCGAATGTGTTGTTCTCGGGTCTGAAGTGATAGGCGGTATGCTTTATTGTTTTGTACATCAATTGAAACACCGATGATGCGGCCAGGTATATTGCGAATGTATTCATTTTTAGTCGCAAAGAACGCTGCATGCGGACCACCATAGCCGAGCGGAATTCCAAATCGCTGAGAGTTGCCGACAACAATATCCGTGCCAAATTCACTTGGGGGTGTTAGCAGTGTTAACGCCATCAAATCAGTTGCTACAATAGCAATCGCACCTGCGTCATGCACTTTCTTTATGAATCCACGTCGGTCAATTACTGCACCGTCTTCACACGGATATTGAATCAACGCTCCGAAGAATGATTTATCAAACTCCACTGTGTTAGGATTACCGACAACGACTTCGATATTGTGCGGAGTGGCGCGCGTAAGAACAACGTCAATCGTTTGGCGATAACATCGTGCAGAAACAAAAAATTTATTTACCAGCATTTTGGGAGATTTATTTACGATGCCATATGCCATAGCCATTGCCTCTGCGGCGGCTGTGCCTTCATCTAACAACGAAGCGTTCGCAACGGGCATTTCTGTAAAGTCTGCAACCATCGTTTGGAAGTTGATAAGCGCCTCGAGCCGGCCCTGCGAAATCTCCGGTTGATATGGTGTGTACTGCGTGTACCAACCCGGATTTTCAAAAATATTTCGTCGAATAACGCTTGGAGTAATACAATTATAATATCCCTGACCGAGATACGATTTAAGTACGATATTATTTTTAGCAATCTCGCGAAGTTCGTTCAGTATCTCGTACTCTGTAACCGCGGGATCCATCTGGATTTGCTGCTTGCTACGGATGATTTCTGGAATTGTTTGATCAATCAATTCATCGATCGAACTAACGCCGACAGCATTAAGCATATCGGGAATTTCATGCTCACGCGGGCCAAGATGGCGAGAGAGAAATTCATTTTTCTGTTGCAATGTTTTCATTCTCAGCCTTGGAAGGTATAAGATTTAGTTGGATGTGTTCAAGTGCTTGCGCGGCAGCAGCTTGTTCAGCTTCTTTCTTACTTCTGCCAAAACCGCTGCCATAAGACTGTTTACCTATTAAGACTTCTATGGTAAAGCGCCTATCGTGTTCAGGTCCTTTTTCATTAATAACAGAATAACGTGGAATACCTAGCGATCGTGCTTGTGCATATTCAAGCAGCGAACTTTTATAGTTGTCATCTGCCATAGCAGAATTGAACACTTTGGTATTTTTTAATAGTGTTGCGTAAATGAATTTTCGCGATGCTTCTAATCCGCCATCCAAATATATGGCTCCGATAACAGACTCGACAGCATCCGCAATGATTGACTCTGAGCCGTTATTGATGGACTGCGCAGCGCTCGAGCTCAACAGCATATAATCTGATAAATGCAAATCTTTTGCGCGCTGCGCCAGAATTTTTCTGTTGACTAATCGCGAACGAAATTTGGTTAGTTCCCCTTCTTCCATTTCGGGATAAGTTACAAAGAGATGTTCCGCAACGACAAAATTCAAAATTGCATCGCCTAAAAATTCCAGACGTTCATTGGAATTCCATTGCTCTTCGAGAAACTGAAGATAGGAACGATGAAGCAGCGCTTGCAGGAATAGCTTCCAATTATGCGGATAGTACTGAATGGCTTCCGTGAAACGTATGAAATCAAATTTCGTAGAGAGGAGTTTCTCTATTAGGAGTTTGAACTGCTCGTCTCGTGAGAAACGAGAAAACCATTGAAGTCGAAGCCGGCAGCAAAGCCGACAGAGTACGTTATTCAACACAACTCCTTTAGCCCCAACGAAAACATGTGGGGAGGATTAGTGTTCTTCTTGATACCTTCTAAACAGAAGGGAGGCGTTATGTCCGCCAAATCCAAACGTGTTACTGATCGCTACATTAACATTCCAATCTTGTGCTTTATTCGGAATGTAATTCAAATCGCATTCAGGATCAGGGGTCTCATAGTTAATCGTTGGATGCACTTTGTTATTCTGAATTGCTAAAATGGTTGCCACTGATTCGATTGCACCTGCCGCGCCAAGAAGATGACCTGTCATGGATTTTGTGGAATTAACGGCAATTTTTTGGGCATGCGCACCAAAGACTGTTTTAATTGCTGCTGTTTCAGATTTATCGCCCGGCGGTGTTGATGTACCATGAGAGTTCACATGGTCGATGTTATCTGGAGTTAATCCTGCATCGTGAATAGCAATACGCATCGCGCGCACCGCTCCTTCTCCGCCGGGAGCCGGCTCTGTGATATGATGTGCGTCTGCAGAGAAGCCAATGCCGCCAATTTCTGCATAAATTTTTGCGCCCCGTTTTATAGCATGACTTAGATCTTCTAAGATGAGAATACCGCCGCCCTCGCCCATCACAAAACCATCTCGATTTTTATCAAATGGGCGGCTGGCTTTTTGAGGATCATCGTTACGCGTTGAAAGAGCTTTTAATGCATTGAATCCGCTGACACCCATTGGACAAATACTCGCCTCACCTCCACCTGTAACCATAACATCGGCATCACCGCGCTGAATATGAATAAACGAATTACCAATTGAATGAGACGATGTTGCACATGCAGAAACCGTTGCATAATTAACACCTTTTAGACCATAAATCATTGAAATACGTCCTGCAGCAATATCGGGAATCAACATTGGAATAAAAAATGGACTGATGAGGCGCGGACCTTTCCCCTCGATAAAATTCATAAACTGCTTATGGTATGTCCACATGCCGCCAATACCGGAACCGTAAATCACGCCGATGCGTTCACGATCTTCTTTCTCAAGATCCAGTTCTGAATCTTTCATTGCCTGCTGGCAGGCGGCAAGTCCGTACAGAGTAAATAAATCGGCCCGCTGTGCAAGCTTTCGATCCATATATTTTAGAGGATCAAATCCCTTTACTTCGCAGGCAAATTTTGTTTCGTACGCGCTAGCATCAAATAGTGTAATTGGACCTGCACCGCTTTTTCCGTCAATCAACGATTGCCAATACTCCTGCACAGTATTGCCAAGAGGTGTAATGACTCCCATTCCCGTCACAACTACCCGTCGTTTTTTTGCGTCAAACGCCATTGTTTCTTCCTTGTCAAAATATAATGATACTAAGCGTTGTACGTATCTGCACGCCTTACCAACTTATATTGCATTATTGAAGAAAGCAAAGCCGGTTAAACCCAGCCGCTTTCTTTCCATCTCATTAGCAAGAGGTATTAGATACCCTTTGTTTTTAAATAGTTGAGTACATCGCTCACGTTTGTGATTTTTTCTGCATCTTCATCCGGAATTTGGATGTTGAATGCTTTTTCGAATTCCATAACTAACTCAACGGTATCGAGAGAATCTGCACCGAGATCATTCGTGAATGACGCTTCTGGTGTTACCTGAGCAGCATCAACACCTAATTTTGATACGATAATTTCTTTTACTTTTTCAGCAGTATCTGCCATTGTATTACTCCTTGGTTTATTGAAAGAATATTACTTGAATTATTTATTCATTTACATAACAAGTCCGCCGTCCACATTTAGCACTTGGCCGGTAATATAACTTGCATCCGGGGAAGCGAGGAAAACAACAACATTCGCGATTTCTTCCGGCTTTGCAATTCGTTTCATCGGAATCACATTCATCAATGTCTCGCGTTGCTGTGGAGTGAGTTTCTGCGTCATTTCGGTATCGATGAATCCCGGTGCAATTGCGTTCACTTGAATATTGCGAGATGCAAATTCTTTTGCAAGTGTTTTCGTAATGCCGATAACGCCCGCCTTCGAAGCGGAATAATTCACTTGACCTGCATTGCCCATAACACCAACAATTGATGCGATATTGATAATTTTTCCTTGTCTTTGACTAAGCATTTGCCTTGATGCTGCTTTACAAAAATTGAAGGTGCCTTTCAAATTAATAGCGATTACAGAATCCCATTCGTCTTCTGACATACGCATTATTAAGTTGTCCCGTGTAATGCCCGCATTGTTTACAAGAATATCGATGCGTTGATATTCCTTTACTACGGCATCTACTGTACTTTGCGCTTCAGCAAGATTGCGGACATCGGATTGAATCGCTGTTGAACGAACACCTTTCGCGCGAATTAAGTTCATTACCTCATCTGCAGCTCCCTCCAAACGGATATCGGTAAACGCGACATGCGCACCTTCCGAGGCAAGCTTGAGAACAATTTCCCGACCTATACCACGCGCACCACCGGTCACCAACGCTACTTTATTATCAAGAATACCCATAGAATTCCTTTTAGAATAACATTACCCTCATTAATCATTCAATAAACCGATCTCCGTTTTCCTATCGGTAATGTCATTCAGTTTTTCAAGTCCGATAGTTTTGACGTTACCATCAATCCGTTTGACTAATCCTTGAAGAACTTTGCCAGGACCTATTTCAACAAACGTTTCTGCACCATCGGTAATCATACTTACCACGCTTTCTTCCCACCTTACCGGACTGATAAGCTGCCGGATTAACAAATTACGTATTTCATCAGCAAAACGCATCGGTCGAGCTGTGACATTTGCATATACAGGAATGGCAGCATCGCAAATTTTCGTTTTATCCAATGCTGCTTTCAATCCAGTTCGCGCAGATTCCATTAACAGAGAATGAAACGCGCCGCTAACCGGAAGCTCTTTCACTATTTTTGCACCGCGCGTTTTTGCAAATTCCATTGCCTTTCGTACACTGGCAGACGAACCGGAAACGACAGTTTGTCCTGGTGAATTGAAATTTGCTGCCTGCACAATGCCATCTGCCGAAGCTTCAACACACAATTCGTTGACAATCTTTGAATCAATGCCAACAATGGCGGCCATCGTACCGGGATGTTCGAACCCGGCTTGTTGCATCAATTCGCCGCGCAGCCGAACAAGTTTCAGTCCGTCTTCAAATGTTAATGCACCAGCTGCAACTAACGCAGAATATTCGCCAAGCGAATGTCCCGCAGTCATTTCAAACTGTGCTTTATTTATAAGATGAAAAAGAACAATACTATGTAAAAAAATTGCAGGTTGCGTGTTTTTTGTTTGTTTCAGTTCTTCTTCTGGACCTTCAAAACATATTCTACTGATGGAGAACTTAAGTATTTCATCTGCTCTATCAAAGAGCGCTTTCGCCGTGGAGCTGCCTTCATAAAGGTCTTTGCCCATACCGACGTATTGCGAACCCTGCCCTGGAAAAATGAATGCTGTTTTCACTATCGATTATGATTTCTCTGGATTAATCAGCGACCATTTCACCAACATGGATCCCCAAGTGTAACCTGCACCGAATGCCGCAAGAACAATATTCTGTCCGCGCTGCAATTTACCTGCTCGCCACCACTCTGATAAGCAAAGAGGAATCGTCGCCGCCGTAGTATTACCAAATCGGTCGATGTTAATCATCACCTTACTGTTGTCAATTCCCATTCGCTGTGCTGTCGCCTCGACAATACGCAGATTTGCTTGATGAGGCACAAGCCACGCAATATCGCTGCCCTTCAGATGGTTTCGCTTCATAATTTCTTCCGAGACATCCGTCATACAAACAACCGCGCTTTTGAATACAGCTTTTCCATCTTGAAATACATAATGCATCTTTTTGTCAATTGTTTCGTGAGTCGGCGGGTTAAGACTTCCGCCGCCTTTAATATTCAGAAAAGCTCCGCCGGAACCGTCACTGTACATGCATTGATCGATAATGCCATAATCTTTTTTGTCTGTAGGTTCAAGCAGTACGGCTCCAGCAGCATCGCCAAATAAAATGCAAGTGTTGCGATCCGTATAATCAGTGATAGAGCTCATCTTGTCTGCGCCGACAACGATGACTTTGGAATGCACTCCAGTCTCGATGAAGCGCGCTCCGACGCTTAGCGCAAACAGAAATCCAGAACATGCTGCATTCAGATCAAAGCCCCAAGCTTTATTGGCACCAATTTTTTCTTGTACCACGTATGCTGTTGCCGGCAGCATCATATCCGGTGTTATGGTTGCAACAATTATCAATTCAATTTCCTCGGCAGTGATACCGCGATTAGCCAGCACTTGCTGAACCGCCTTTACCGCTAAATCTGATGTTGCTCCCTGTTCAAGAATACGCCGCTCACGAATACCTGTCCGTGTGCGAATCCATTCATCGCTGGTATCAACTATTTTTTCAAGATCAGCATTCGTGAGAATCTTTTCTGGAACATAGTGGCCAACTGCTGTAATTGCTGCTCGTCGTAATTCCATCGTTACCTTGTTAAAATCCTTTCTCTGCCAAAGCCGTTTCGATTTGCCGATTTACTTGACTCTGTGCCACTTCTGCAGCACGGAGAATCATATTCTTAATACCTTTTGCTGTTGAATTCCCATGACCAATAATTGTTACGCCATTCACTCCCAATATCGGCACACCACCTTCCTCGTTTGGATCCATATCTTGAAGCGACGCTTTTATAGGCCACAATGCCATACCTACAGCAAATTTATTAAGTATGCCGTGCGTAGAGAACTTTTTCAAACGGCTTTTTAGGAATGGGGGTACACTTTCGCCAAACTTCAGAACAATGTTCCCTACAAAACCATCGCACACAACAACATCGGCCTTTGATTTGAGGATATCGCCGCCTTCCACATTTCCGACAAAATTGTACTTGCTTGCTGAAAGAAGCTTATGCGCTTCTAGCACTGCTTCCGTGCCTTTTGATTTTTCTTCGCCGACATTGAGCAGGGCTATTGAAGGGCGCTCTTTCTTCCTCAGAAGATGAACATAAATGCTTCCCATTACTGCAAATTCATATAGATGCTGCGCGCGGCAATCGACATTGGCGCCTGCATCGACCAATAGACAACTACCATGCTCTGCGGGAATAAATGCACCAATCGTCGGGCGGCTGACATGTTTAATGCGTCCCAAAATAAGCGTCGCAGCTGAAAGTACAGCACCAGTATTTCCAGCGCTGACACACGCATCAACAATTCTTTCTTTATGAAGACGCATTCCGACGGCGAGCGAAGAATCTTTCTTTTGCTTGAGGGCAGCGGTGGGGGAATCTTCCATATTAATGACTTGTGAAGCGTGTTTCACTATAAATGCAAGATGCTCTGCCTTTTGCAATGCAAGTTGATGGCGAATAGCTTGTTCATCTCCCACAAGAACAATTTCAAACTGATCACGTGATACTTGGAGTGCTTCTACTGCACCAGCAACTTCACGCTCAGGTGCATAGTCTCCACCCATAGCATCAAGGGCAATACGTAATTTCTTGGGAGATTCCATGAAATTCGCTTCAGATACCTGATTTCCGGTACCGAGGCGTATCCTGTTAATTAGGCTTCCTTCGGAGTGACTATAGAGCGGCCATTATAGAATCCACAGTGGGGACATGCCCGGTGTTGCAGTTTTTGTTCGTGGCAATTCGGACATTCTTGTGTCGACGGTGCGGTTGCCTTGTAATGTGTTCGGCGTTTACGACCGCGCGTTTTGGAATGTCTTCGTTTAGGATTTGGCATATTATACTTCCTTAAATTATATACTCAATTATGGGATAGTTTCTTTAGCTCATCCCACCGCGAGTCCATTTCTTGATCGTCACAGGTACAACTCGCAATATTTTTATTCACACCGCATATAGGACAAAATCCCTGACATTCTTCCCTGCATAAAAGCTTTTGCGGGACTGTCAGCAGAATGTATTGCCGTACATCATCATCAAGGTCAATGTAGTTCATATCAGCCGTAAGGATCTGGATCTCTTCCTCTTTATCCAGATCGACGGTGGAACGGGCACCCTGGACATACATCATCGAATAAGCTGTATTTAGTTCTTGATGAAAATTTTCCAGGCACCGGTCACAGAAAAAACTTCCTTCAGCCAGTATTTCTGCTTGAAGAAAGATTTGACCTATACCTTTATCAAGATTAACCTCAACTTTGATGATGCCGCAAAAATGCTCGTCTAGCCCAATCTTCGAAGGCTCCGCCTCAAAGTGATATTCGTGAATCCCTTCCGAGAGGTTTGAGATATTAATCCGAAATTCAGCCATTGAACTCATAACTTGAACCCCGGTTTAACCGGAAGCCGTTGAAATTAGCAAAAAAATGAACATACTTTGCAAAAAATGTTTGAAAATATACCTAATTCTATGAAGAGAATCAAGAAAAAAAGTCCTTGGGAGAGCGCGGGAACCGTTCCCAAATGTAAGTCCATTGGTTAAATAACTGAATCAGTAAGACTTTAACTTTTGAGGTAAATTGTATTAAGATTTTTTTTCGATGTTTTAAAGATAAGCTAGATTCCAATTTTATTTAATAAAAAATCGATTTTACCTCTCAATCCTAACCCATATCCAAACCGCGATGACGTGCCGCGCCAACGATGCTTAATAAAGTCCTCGATAGGAAATGATTTCAACGAGTACTCTTTCCGATGAGCTGCAATAAAATTCTTCAACACCGGCTGCCCATGGTGCTCAAATGGTGGAAGCATGAAATAAAAACTTCGACGTAACATCATATACGCAGGAGCAAGAATTATCACACCTTTTTCTGATAGAAAGCCGCGTTTATTAACTGTTAAATGTTGTCCAATTCCATACGTGATTGCAGAGGTTTCAAGCTCCTTTTGCATTGCTTCAAGAAAACCATGTCTCTTTGTTTCTGTGTCCGAATCAAGAAAAAAAACATATTCTTTGCTTATTGCGTTCATTACTTGATGCATTGCAGGGCCGTGATAAATGTTTTTTTTGAAGAATAACGTTTTTGTCTTTTCTGGAGATAACATTTCTAATTTACGTATAACATCCTGCGAATTATCCTTTGAACCATTGTCCACAATAAGCAAATCAACTCGTGGATAGTAATATCGGAATGATTCAACTGCAACCTTTAAAAGATCAGGTGTTTGAAAGTTAATAATAACAGTGGAAATACGATCATTCATGTAGATTTTTTACTTTTGATCATACATTCATCAAAATAAATTAGAAAAATAAGCGATGTTGATCACTCTATTAGTTTAATTCTCTGAAACCCTTTAACGGATATTTACTATTAATGGCGAATGACCGCCACTTTTCCAGTCACAGTTTGCGATCCATTCTCAGCGTATGCAAAAATAAAATAGATACCGGACGCAACAAGAGCACCATTCTTATCTCGTCCATCCCAAAATGCCCTGCCGCCGCCCTGCGCATCAAATTGTCTAATTACCGATCCGCTCACCGTTACTATTTTAATCGTGCTATTTGAGACTAAGTTGCGGATGGTTAGAGGTTGGTCACTTGGCAAAATAAACGGATTAGGACCGCACTCAATTGCAGAGTATGCTCGGCTCGTCTGCACGGCTGCAATTGCAAGACTGGACATCCCTTGTTCTGTACCGAAGTAGGCAATACCGCGTTTCTGATCGATGGCAATTGAACGTATATCATTACTTAACAGCCGACCATTCGTTGAGGCAACATCGTAGACTTGGAGCAACTGCGTGCCATCTGGGTTAACGACAAAAATCCCTTCTTTTGTGCCAATCCACTTATTGTCCAATGCATCAACTGCGATCGTTTGAACAAATCGTTGATACGCTTGTAGAGCAAAGCATTTAGTTAGTTGCTTTGGATATTGAGGATTCAAAATAATAGTTACACCTTGGCTTGTACCAATCCATAGTGCACCTTCAAGGTCAACGGCAAACGCAAGGCATATGTCGCTTTGTAACCCATCTACAGATGAAAGATGCCCCCAATTTAAAGTTTGTATTCCGGAAAGCAATGGATTTTCATTAAACATATATATTCCTAGCCCAGGTGTTTCCCATGGAAGATCTCCGGCGAGCCACTTCGTCCCCTGTAGATCGATGACCATCGAATGGAACCAACCTGTAGAATTATATTGATTGTCGAAGAATGTTGCACTAGTATCGCTATCTAATCTTAGGAGGCTTCGATTATTGTTTTCTACTCGATTTGAAATCCACGTTTTCCCTGAATCATCCACTGCCACACTACCGGTTACAACATAAGTCGGTATAGTCGCTTTTGCACCGGGTAAGCTTGGTTTACTGTAATAATTTAATTTACGTTTAATGCTATCGCCGACAACTTCACAAACTCCATCACCCCATGAGCTAATCCAAACTGCTCCATTTGCTCCGAGTGAAACTCTATAACACCCATCTCCAAAACTATGAAAACTTTTCCATTGCATATTTTCTGGCAGTGATGCATTATATCGATAGAATCCAGCATTAGTGTTTGAACCAGATGCAACCCATAACACGCCATTTGCATCAATAGCGAGACTATTAAAAAAATTGGAATTAGGTCCATTCGGATATAAATATTTCCAACCAGAGATCGTCAACTGCGCTAACCCAGAATCTGCTGTCCCTATCCAAGGGGAAGAAGTAGGAATAATACAGACTCCTTGAACATCGGAATTTGAGTTTACAGCTTGTGGTATATCAAGTATAGAAACAAGCGTCTCAACGGAAAAATTTGAACTGGAGGCAGAAAGTACATACAACTTGCCATTATTAACTCGGAACTCACGGATAGATCGATTGCTCAACAAGGGGATAGCTTTCGGCACGATGTCGTTGAGGGAAAAATATACAGCACCATTCGCGGTTCCAATAACCAATGTATCATTGAACACGATAAGAGCCGTCACCGCACTTGATGCAATTCCTGGAAACGATATGTACTGGGTCCACATCCCCGATCCTAAAATAGAGACTGTAAGCCCTTTATCGGTTCCGATCCATATTCGATTTTGTTGAAGAACCATACTAGATACTTCCGGTGATATAAATCCCAAATTCTGATATGTATCTGCAAATTCCCAGCGCGACCTCCTAAAGATTGAAACGCCAAATTCAGTAACAACGAACACTGTATCCCCTTTAAAACTGAATGATTGAATTCCCTTGTGAGTGGATTCCGTGCTATTCGCTATGTCTGCAATTGTTTGCCACTGATGTGTATTAATATCATAGACATTCACCCATCCACCAGCACCGCCAACCCAGATGTAACGCGTACCATCAAAACTAATAGAGAGAACATCATTCGTATCCAAACCATCGATATTCGTATATTTAGTGAACAAGCCGCTTGTCGTATCAAATACAAATACGCCACCACTTGTTGCCGCCCAGATGCTGTTTCCAACCAGCACCGCGCTACGCACCGATTTCATATCTGTAAATGATTTCCACTCTCCGACATGCTGTTGACTTTGTGCATGAATTATAAAAAAGAGAAAAGCTAAGATAAACAAGGAAGTGCGATACATAGGATACCTACCGCAACCTACGTTTTATTGTTTTGAAGAGAGCAGCCATTTCAAGAGCCGTCAATGCTGCATCCCATCCTTTATGTCCTTGCGATCCACCGACACGATCCAGCGCTTGCCGTTCGTTGTCGGTTGTCAATACGCCAAACACTACCGGAAGAGAATAGTGCAATGCTACATCTTGAATGCCACGCGCTGTTTCAGCAGAGATATATTCAAAGTGCGGAGTGTCTCCACGAATAATGGCGCCAAGGCAAATAATTGCATCCCATTTTTTTTGAATAGCTAACTCATTGGCAACTTGCGGCAACTCAAATGCTCCTGGACAGAAAATCACTTTACGGTTTTTTTCAGGTACTCTATGTTCACACAGACAGCGTTCTGCGCCTTCCAACAATTTGGAGGTGATGTGGTGATTAAATCGGCTGACAACAATAGCAAACCGTAACTTAGCTGCCGATCCTTGAAACGACTTTCGTGAGTATTTCTTTGGATTCATGAAACCCTATGAAAAAAGACGCGTGCGCATATCTTCAACAATTTGCAGCGGCACAGTATAGACGCCAAGCACTTGGTCGTCATTCTTCCTTCCGCCATGGTAATCAGAGCCACCGCATTCTAATAAGAAATATTGATGAACAACGCCACGGTAAAATTCCTGACGCGCCTCATTATGCGAAGGGTGGACAACTTCAATCCCATCCAATCCAGCTTGAATAAGGGTTGATAGCTCAAGATCTGTGGTATATTTACCCGGATGCGCTAGGAACGTAAGTCCGCCGGCCTGAGCAATAAGCTGCGTTGCTTCAAGTGGCGATAATTGGTACTTTTTTTCGTACGCTGGAGCGCCAACGCCGATATATTTCAAGAATGCTTCGTGATACGTTTCAATCAATCCTTCTTCCAATAAAGCACTGGCAATATGCGGCCTGCCCACAGAACCAATTCCTGCTTGATCGAGCACGGCATCCATTTTTAGAGAAACATTGATATCGTTCAATTTCTGGACGATGCGTTCAGCGCGTTTCAATCTTTCATAACGGAAGAAAGTAAGGTAATCTAGAAGTTTTTGGTTGTTATAATCGAAGAAGTACGCAAGCAGATGAATATCTTTTTCATTTAGCGCAACGCTCAACTCTACACCAGGCACAACTTCTACACCTAAGCTTCTTCCGGCTTCGATCGCCCTATCAAGACCGCCGACATTATCATGATCGGTAATTGAAACAATGGAAAGCTCGACCGCGTGTGCACGTTGAATAAGCGTTTCTGGGGAGAGTGCTCCATCGGAGTACGTTGTATGCAGATGAAGGTCTGCTCGAGAATTGTTTGAACGATCTATTTGTTTGGTTAGTCCATTCTCCATCTCAGCCATAAATACCTGCATACACCTTTGTTCGTACACTCATAGAAGTATATATCCTGCGCTTTGATTCATCACAAAGCAAAAAGGATAAATTACAAATATTTTTTACGGAATGCTTCATAATCGTTAATAATGAGTTTGTTTCCTTTTATCTGTATTTCTTTACAATCGATAAAAAAATGAATCATACGTGAAACTGTCTCGCGAGATGTACCAGCCATATTGGCTATGTCCTGTTGAAGCGGTAAGTCATCAATTTCAACTTTTCCTTTTCGAAATACTCCAACATCATCGGCAAGAATTAATAAAACATTGGCAACTCGTCCAGCAGCATCTTTTAGTGACAAGCTTTTTATTTGCATATCAGCTTTGCGAAGCCGCATCGCAAGCTCAGCCAGTAGTGAAATCGCTACTAAGGGAAATTCGTGGAGCAATTCTAAAAAATCTTTCCGATGGATCATAAACAATTCGGATTTCACGGTTGCTACAACGCTCGCCGATCGAGTCTGTCCGTCCAGCAGCGACATTTCGCCAAAAAATTCGCCTGGTCCAAACATTGAAAGAATAACTTCTCGTCCATCCTCATCCATCCGCACTACTTTTACTTTTCCGGAAACTATAACGAAGAGCGCTGCACCACTTTCCTGCTCAAGCAAAACGATATTGCCCTTTTTGTATTTTTGCCGTGTGCCGAGTTTGACAATCTTCTGTAAATCCTTTTCTTCAAGGTCGGCGAAGATAGGCACATTACGGAGAAAAATAATTTCTTCCTGGGACATTGTGGTCCGCGTTGGGTGTTTAGGTTCAGATACCTATTGAATTAGGAACTCCTGTTCGTACGTACCACGAACCTTTATAATATATCTTCCCGTGCTGTGAAATGCAAGGTTTTTGTAAAGACTCAAGAGATTTACAAAATCTATTAAAATTGATACAATGAGAATTTTTATGCTTTTTCCCATCGAGCGACCAGATCTCGATTTCTAATAACTTATTACTTCAGAAATACGTTGGGTACTCGCTTTATTCTAGCAATTACAAATTGTTAATTCCTACTTCACTTTACTCAACTCGTTTTTCAGATAATCAATAATGGCAACGGGTTCAGGATTTATATTATTTAAAATTGCAAGATACAGCGAAACCCAATCGCCAAAGTAAATCAAGGAAAACATCCTCGCCAATAGACTTTTACCTTCGCTTGTTATTTCTGTTACTTCCCCTGCATACTGCGACACGATCTGTCTCGTAATTCCTTCGCGGATCGCTACTCGTTTGTGGGTGCCAATATCTTTTAAGAAAATGACGTGCATTTGCTTCATTAATTCGGTAAGCACTTTCCACCCTACCAATTCATTATGGTTCATTTCCGGAAGAACATGACCGGAAGAAAGTTGTTTAGCGTTTTCCGCTATTTGTCCGCGCCAGCGAATATTTACGGCGTCAAGATGTTCAACTGGAGAATAAACAATAGGCAATTTGCCTTTTATTTTCTCTGCTAGCTTCAGCGGTGCATTTTCCGGCCGTTCTGGGTTACTAAAGAGTGCAGATTTGTTGTTTAAGAGTTGAATAGTCTCTTTAATATCTTTGTCTTTTAATTTGATGAAGCCAAGCTTGCCGAGTACAATAAGAAGTGGAAAGAAGGAATAGCCCAATGCCGCGCGCGGAGAAAACCCTGATGGAATTTGTATCCACGGCTGTTTAAATTTTTTCGCAATTTCCGCTATCTCTCCACCTGTGCTGATGCAAAGAACTCGCGCTTTTCGTTTCATTGCATCTTTGTGTGCTGATATTGTCTCTTCGGTATTGCCAGAATAACTGGAAACAATAACAAGTGTGTTTTTTCCAACGAACTCCGGAAGAGTATAATATCGGTTCACAATGAAAGGAACGTTTAATTCATCGGCAAGATAAGAGCGAAGTAGATCACCTCCAATAGCCGAACCGCCCAATCCGGTCAGAACAATGTTTTTAATACCCTTCACATTCAGTTTTATTTTTACTTCTTTTCCAATTCGAACTGCTTCTTCAATCTGTTTTGGAAAATATGCAATCCATGTGTATATACCCTTGGGGTCTATTCGTTTGATATCGTCTATTGTCATGAATGTTCTCCTTGTGACGATTTAGCGGTTCGCTTATTACAATGAGCGGTTGATAGTAAACCACCGATATCTACTTTCTCTCACGGATTTCAGTATGCAATTCTCTTGTTTTTCAATTTCAACGTTCTCATCTGATTTTATCCGATCGGGATATCCGGAAACTTATGTTTCATTAAGTGCTTGAGGAATGCTTTAATCTCATCTTCGGACTGCATTGTCAAAACTCGCTCGGCAACGTGCTGTGCTTCTGTATAATGTATAGAGCGAATAATTTTTTTAATTTCTGGTAAAATATTCGGTACCACGCTGAATTCATCTAGTCCAAGCCCGACGAGCAAAATGGTTGCCAGTGGATCACCTGCCATTTGTCCACACATACCAACCCAAGCGTGTTCCTGCTTACCGCGCTCAATTATGCGTCTTAGAAAGCGGATGACGGCCGGGTGAAATTCCTGAAAAAGATCTGATACAATATCGTTGCCGCGATCAACGGCAAGTAAATACTGAATAAGATCGTTTGTACCAATACTCAAGAAGCTCACTTCCCGCGCAAGGTGATCTGCAATGACAGCTGCAGCGGGCACTTCGATCATAACACCGAGCCGAAGATTTTCATCGAACGGAATTTTATGCGCACGCAAATCATCCTTTGCCTGCGCAATGAGTTGTTTACCAAGTTTTACTTCCTTAATACTCGTAACCATTGGCAACATAATAGCAAGATTTTTCAAAGTACTCGCCCGCAGCATAGCGCGCAACTGATCAAGAAAAATCTGCGGTTTATCCAGCATAACACGAATTCCCCGCCAGCCAAGAAATGGATTGTTTTCTTTCATCGTCTGCATCATAAATTTATCGCCGCCGATGTCAAAGGTGCGCATAATAGCCTGTTTAGGAAAAACTGCTTCAGCGATACGATGATAAATTTCGTACTGTTCTTCTTCGCTTGGAAAGACTTCTTTACCAATCAGCAAACTTTCTGTACGGTAAAGTCCAATGCCATCGGCTCCCTGCAGTTTGATAAATTCTAGTTCCTCTTCCAGTTCTACATTTGCAGCAAGTTTGACGCGATGCCCATCAAGTGTTTCAGCTGGAAGGTCGCGCAACGGGGCAAGTGCTTCTTCGAATGTGTGGTATTGCGTTTTCTTTTTTTCGTAAAATCTTAAAGTCTCTGAACTCGGATGCAATACAATCGTACCGCTGTACCCATCGACAACAATCTTATCATTGGTCTGCGCTAGCAATAATAATTGGTGGACGCCAACAATAGCTGGAATTTTTAATGCGCGCGCTAACAACGCCATATGGGATGTTGCACCGCCCAATTCTGTCACATACGCCAACACATCGTTACGACTAAATATTAGTGTATCTGCTGCTGCAAGATTATGCGAAATAATAACATGTGAGCCTTCGATTTTCGAGACAAGTTTTTGTTCTTCGAGATTTCGAAGAATACGGTTTTCAACATCGAGCAGATCGTCAGCACGCGCACGTGCATATTCATCTTTAGATGCCATCATCAATTGGTGATACTTTTCCATCTCATCTTTAAGGAGATATTCCGCATTTTTCTGTTCGTGTTTTAATCGTTCGTACACCGCTTTAAAGAGGATAATATCTTCAAGAATTAAAAGCTGTGCTTCGAAAATTTTTGATTGTTCAGTTCCTAATTTTTGTTCAGCAAATTCAAATACCTTAGTTAGTTCCTTCTTGGAGCGTGCTACGGCATTTTTAAGCCGTTCGATTTCTTGCTCAACTTCACTGGTAGCTATTGTGCGAATTAGGATTATTGGTTCATGTTTTCCGAACAAGAAAATGGGTCCGATGACGATTCCAGGAGAGGCTGGAATCCCTTTTAGCTTAATTTCTTGTTTGTTAATCTGATCCATTTTTTTCCCGTCTATTAATTAACGGTTTACGTTTATATCGGCTCGCCAAAACCGCTCTCGAATAATTCTGACATAGCTTGGTACGCTTCTTTTTCATCGGGACCATCAAAGCGCACTCGCAGTTTGGATCCTTGTTCTGCGGCCAACGTCATTACACCGATAATACTTTTTCCATTAATTTGGAAACTATCTTTTTCGATGAAGAACTCAGATTTAAATTTCGCTGCAAGTTTCACTATTGCAGCAGCCGGGCGTGTATGCAACCCCGCTCGATTTCGAATCGTTACTTCTTGTTCAATCATTCCTTCCACATCTCGTTAGGATTTTCTATTCAATAATTTATCTGCCATCCACCGAAGCGTTTCACGAGCTGCAGAAGCTGGCAATGTTGAAAGTTGGTTTTTTGCTTCAGTGATATCATTTTCAATTCGTTTTTTAGCAGAATCAATTGCACCTGTTTCTTCATAGATGCGACGAAATGCTGGCACTTGTTTTCGCGATACACCGCAATTTGTGAAGATGCGTTGAAGCATTTTCTTTTGCTCTCCCTTTGCGCGACGCAATGCCTCAAGGAGCAAAAATGTTTTTTTACCTTCTACTAAATCGCCGCCAATAGTTTTGCCCAGTTCTTTTTCGTCAGCGATAATATCCAGTAAATCATCCTGAATTTGAAATGCCCGCCCAACATATTCACCATACCGCCGCAGCGCTTCCATATCTGAAACCGATGCATTTCCAATAAGCGCACCCAACTGTGCCGCTATCGAAACCAATTTGCCGGTCTTCTTTTCGATCATCATCAAGTATTCATTCACATGCACACGGTGGCGTGTTTCAAATTCCTTGTCTAATGCCTGACCTTCGCAAATTGTAACTATAGCTTCGGTAAATATTTTACTAATTTCCTGAATACGTGTTGATTTTGTTCTGAGCAATGCACGGTATGCAAATGCAAGCAAGGCATCACCGGAAAGAAGCGCAACGTTTTCATCCCATTTTTTATGGACCGTAAGGCGCCCACGACGTGTTTCTGCATGGTCCATTATATCGTCATGAACAAGCGTAAAATTGTGGAGGATTTCAATTCCAGCTCCTGCATGCAGCGCATTATTTGCTTCGCCACCAACGGCTTCGCAGGCAAGTAGCGTAATTACAGGACGAATGCGTTTACCACCAGCTGCAAGAACATATTTTACTGGATGGTACAGCGTCTGTGGTTTGTGTTCCGTGACGAAGCTCCGAAGATACCGTTCCACAGATGATTTATGCCGTTCGTATCGTTGTTCAGGATTCATAATTTGTTTTCATCTCACAATTTAAAATACAATTTTTGCTTCTGAAGTTCAGCGATAGAACATGAACCGGTTAGAAACATTGCGCCTTTCAATTCCCATTCCCATTGATTAATAAGTTCTATAACGGCTTTTGTTCCGCCGCCTGCGAGCGCTTGCAATATAGACATAGCAGATGCGATAAAATCGGCGCCCAATGCAATCGATTTTGCACAATCGACGCCATTAGAAATTCCGCCGGAAGCTATTATCTTTAGCGATGGCGATTCACTTTTTAGGTGATATACAGACTTCAGCGCATCTACGGTTGGAATTCCCCAATCCCAAAACATTTCTGCGTTTGCACTTTTTACTTTATCTTTCCTTGTTCCGTCTCCCCGGTTTTTTTTTGCTTGTCCATTTCTTCTAAAAATCTCAACCCCTGCCCAACTCGTACCGCCAGCACCTGCAATATCAATAATCTTTACTCCGACATCAATTAATCGCCGTGCAACATCAGCTGAAATACCTGCGCCAATTTCTTTAACGATTATAGGAACAGGAAGCGACTTCGCCAGTAATTCGATACCATCAAGCACACCACGAAAATCTGCATTTCCTTCCGATTGAAGCAGTTCTTGCAATGGATTAAGATGTACTGCAAACCCATCTGCTTGAATTAAATCAATTAGCCGTGCGATTGGCGACACATCCCGCAGATTGGCAACTTCTGATGCGCCAATATTTCCAAAGATTGGAATGTTTGGTCCAGTTGCACGCGCTACTGAAAATGAACGATGGTAACGTATATTCTCTAACGCCTGTCGTTGACTTCCAACGCCCAGCGCAATTTTTTTTTGGACGCAAACTTCAGCAAGCTGCTGATTAATCTGTTCCGCTTTTGCATATCCACCAGTCATACTGGAGATAATAAACGGTAAAGCAATTTTTTTCCCTAAGAAAACTGCCGAGGGATCGACATCTGAGAGATTTAGTTCCGGCAGAGCGTTGTGCAAAAAATCCCATTTGTCAAATCCAGAAGATTTAGTGCGAAACGCCACATCCTTGGTTAAACTAATCTTGACATGCTGTTGCTTGCGTGAGGATGTACGTGTCATTTTCATATATCATATCTCTTTAGAATAATAAAGAAATCGGTTTCGATAAGCAAGGTAGCGATGAAAAGCGTTCCTTGATTTTCCTTCAATTTTTCGGTATCTAATTCCATACGCAAACATCATGAAGACAACTAAACCCCGACAGCCGCAAAGGTCATTTGTGCGGCAAAAAACTTATTTCTTCTCAGACGCTCATCTCGGTCTCGGTTCAGTAGAAGAAGATCGTCAGAAAGAATTAAGGTTGATTCGTTTTTTAAATTTCATTCAGCAAGATGCTGTGCAAATTTATATAGTGGGCGATCTATTCGATTATTGGTTTGAATACAAATCGGTCGTCCCGAAGAAATATTTCCGTCTCTTTGCAAAACTTGCGGAGTTGACAGAACAAAACATTCGTATTTTCTTCATCGCTGGCAACCACGATTTCTGGGTGAAGAATTATTTCCGTGATGAACTAGGTATAGAAGTACATTTTAATCCTGTTGAAGCAGAAATTGGCGGTAACCGTTTCCTCATTCACCATGGTGATGGTTTGCTTAAAGATGATCTTGGGTACAAGATTCTTAAAAAAATATTGCGTAGCAGAATTAATATCTTTCTATTTTCGTTAATTCATCCAGATATTGCTGGATGGCTTGCACGGTGGTCATCGCGTACAAGCCGCCAGTACACAAGCAAAAGAGAATATGAAAGCACTGGTATGGTAGATTTTGCAGCAACCAAAATAAAGGAAGGGTACGACTTTGTGGTAATGGGGCACAATCACGTTCCATCATGCCAGACAATCGATGGCGGTGTGTACGTCAATCTTGGTGACTGGATTTTTGAGAATACTTATGCAGTCTTCGATGGCAAAAAAATAAAACTGAAGAAGTGGGTAGATTGATTTGTATGTGTGAAACAAATTAAATACTATGGCTAATAAAGAATTTAGTTCTGAAAAAATGGAGCGATACTTTAACGATCCCGAGTACCGTCATGGAAATATGAAACTCAACAAGCGGTATTTCAATAGGAAGAACCTAATTCTTTTCAGCGGCATTTTTATTATTGTAGTATTGGTAACGTGGTACTCTGTATATATTTTGAACGGATTGCCAACTCTCGAACAGTTGGAAAATCCAAAACCTGAACTTGCGACTAAAATTTATTCTACCGACGGCGAAGTGCTAGACCAGTTTGCATATAAAAACCGCACGCGCGTTACGCTCGACAAACTTCCACCGGGATTGATCAAGGGGCTTGTCGCCACTGAAGACAAAGATTTCTATAACCATTGGGGTGTTAATTTGCCCCGTTTCATTCGGCAAATGGTGATTAATATCGTTACATTTCGCCAGGCCGGCGCCAGCACTATCACACAGCAACTTGCACGGAATCTTTACAAACTCCAAATCAGACACGAAACAATGTTTGATAAAATTACACGGAAAATCCGTGAGTTTTTCACATCAGTGCAGATTGAACGACATTTCACAAAGAATGAAATCATGGAGTTTTATTTGAATGTTGCCTACTTCGGCAAGAATGCCTACGGCATCGAATCTGCTGCCCAGATATATTTCGGCAAGCCTGCCGCCGAGATGACGCCGCCGGAATACACATTGCTTATCGGCATGCTCAAAGGGCCAAGTTACTATGACCCATTTTTGCACGCCGATCGTGCATTCGGGCGTCGTGATGTTGTGATTAATCAGATGGTAAAAGAAGGATTATTCACCGAAGAGACAGCACAGCAAATGCGCGCCGATTCTTTAGATTTGAAATCGGTCGAATCAGAATTTCGCTCCGGCATTGCACCGCACTATGTGGAATGGATTCGCCAGCAACTTTTGAAAAAAGTCGAAGCACACGGCTATGACATTTATCGCGACGGCTTACGTATATATACCTCGCTCGACAGCCGGATGCAGCGGTATGCCATCTCGGCTATCGAAGAACATTTGAAGGATTACCAACAAACATTTGATGCAACGTGGAATTGGAATGAACATCCAGAAATCATGAATGATGTCATTAGCAAAGCGATTCGGGAAAATGAATCGTATGGTAAATCACGCAACTCCGATATGCGGGACAGCATTCGCAAAGAACTGCGCAGCAATCGCACCTTTATCGACTCGGTTTTAAAAGCTGCCCAGACGATTGAAGTTGGCTTCGTTGTTATTGATCCGCACAACGGAAAGATTAAAGCGATGGTCGGCGGACGCAACTACCGTACATTTAAGTACGGACTAAACCATGTTACACAGATTTACCGCCAGCCAGGATCTGCATTTAAACCATTCGTCTATACCGTTGCCCTCGATAACGGATATCCGGCATGCTATGAAGTGTTGAATCAACCAGTCACTATACCAATGCCTGATGGAACTCGATGGGCGCCAGAAAATTTTGATAAGCTCATAGGCGGCAGATATACACTACGGGATGCAGTAAGAGAATCAGTAAATCTTGTCACCGTTCGCGTTATTTTAGAAATCGCTCCACCCAAGCAAGTTTCGGAGTATGCACATCGAATGGGTATTACATCACCCATACCGGCATACGAGTCTCTTGCGCTTGGCACCGCGGAGGTTTCGCCGTTGGAATTGACGTCGGCGTACGGTGTGTACGACAACGAAGGTGTGCTTGTCTCGCCAATTGCTATCGTCCGTATCGAAGACAATGACGGTAATGTGATTGAAGAAAATTATCCAGAAAAGAAAGAAGTCTTGAGCAAAGAGACTGCATACTTGATGACAGATTTACTTAAAGGCGTAGTAAATAGCGGAACGGGAACGCGAGTGCGATCGTACTTTACAGGCGCCTGCGCAGGCAAGACCGGCACTACAAATGATTACGCCGACGCATGGTTTGTGGGCTACACTCCTCAATTAGTTGCCGGGACGTGGGTTGGCTTTGACGATGCGCGTATTCGTTTCACAAATGCGGATGGTCAAGGCGGCAGAGCAGCTGCGCCAATCTTCGGATTGTTTATGCAAAAAACTTATGAAGACCCAGATATCGAATTAACGCAGGAGATTTTTGTTCAGCCAGAAGGTATCATTACAGACACAATTTGTGCAGATACAAAGAAGAAAGCGCGTGAGTGGTGTCCGGTTAAAACGACAGAAATATTCAATGCTAAATATCCCATAGGATTGTGCGACAAACACACCAGCGCGGATTGGAATCAGGGTAAAGAAGGTGAAGACACTCGAAAGAAAAGCAAAATAAATTGGTAGAAAGACGATATACTTATTTCTTAAGTATTTCTTTCACAGCTTTTTGAATCAGCATAGGTGCCACATCATCAATTACTTTCACTTCTCCAATTTTTATCGGTAAAACGAAACGCAGTTTTGCACCAAGGTGTTTCTTATCGCGTCCTATAGCACTTACAATGTCCGCAATTTTTAGTGAGGAAATTTTCGTCTGCACCGGTATACGGTGTATCAATGCAACAATGCGCTTGTAGGAATCCGCATCTAACAATTTCATTTCTTTAGAAATAAAGCTTTCAGCTTTTATACCGATCAGCACTGCTTCACCGTGTTTCATAAGTTTGTATTGCCCTGCAAATTCTAGCCCGTGACCAATTGTATGCCCGCAATTAAGAATGATACGTACACCAGTTTCTTTCTCATCCTGCGATACAATTTCTGCCTTGATTGCTGCACATTGTTCCTGTACAAACATTACCGCTTCGGCATCGAGCTGAATAATTTTTTCCAGATGTGATTCAAGAAATCCAAACAACTCGGCATTTCTAATAACGCCGTACTTTAACACTTCACCAAGACCGCAGATAACTTCTCGCGGTGGTAATGTTTTAAGATACTCAGTATCCATCCACACAAATATTGGTTGGTGAAACGCGCCAATCATATTTTTCCCGAGCGGATGATTAACACCAACTTTTCCTCCAATAGAACTATCAACTTGAGCAAGCAATGTCGTCGGCACTTGTACAAATTTAATGCCACGCTGGTAAGTTGCCGCAACAAATCCGGCAAGGTCACCAATCACACCACCACCTAAGGCAATAATAGATGAGTTGCGTGGAATTCTTTTCTTCAACATTTCAGTGTAAATGGTGTTTGCTCGATGGAGATTCTTCTGCTTTTCTCCTGATGGAACAATAATAGTCATCGGTTGAAATTTATGATGGAGAAGATTTTGCAGAAGCGGTTGAAGATGGTACGATGCTACGTTCCTATCGGTAATGATAACGATAGAATCAGAAATTCCGTGCTGACGGCATATTAGTGCGAATGATGAAACCATGTCATCACCCGCATAAATAGGATATGAGCGATCGCTAAGCGCAACATCAATTTGCCGTTGGATCATAAATTCATTCCTTACTAATCATAAAGTAAATATTCTTCATAATTGTATCCACCGTTGCTCCTACGCGCATTTTGTCGGCGTTAATTACTACATTAGCACGTGCGTAAAATTGTTCGCGGCGGTTCATTAGATCAAGCACACGATTTTTCAATTCCGGCGGCGAAAGCTGGTTGCCATGTTCATCCTTCAGCATTGGACGGTCGCTCCGGCGCTGCACACGCTCTATAATTTCTTCCGGTGAGAGTTTGAGATAAATAAGAATTCCTTTTTGGAGCACAAGCCGGCAGTTTTCTTCGTTGGCAATTGTGCCGCCGCCAAGTGAGATGACACAATGATTACGTTCGGTCATTTCCAGTAAAGTGTCCCGTTCCAAAGCGCGGAATACCTGTTCGCCTTCTGAGCTAAATATTTCCGCCACCCGTTTATTCATTTTTTGTTCGATGTGCTTATCAACATCAAGATACTCAAAACCAAGAGTATTGGCTAAAATAGGACCGATTGTGCTCTTTCCACTTCCCATGAATCCAGTCAGGAAGATGAGCGATTTTTTATGTTCGTGTTGTGGATCTTTCATGTTTCATGTTAAAAAAAAGGCGTCCCGATTTATCGAGACGCCTTTGCTAAACAAGCACATTTTTTATCGGAAATATTTATCTCTATGGTCAACAATGTCTGCCTTCTCGTGCAGCGCTGTCTGCCAGTCCGTCAACACACGTTGGCGCTTTTCCTGCAGGAGTTGTGTGCGCAGCGACTCATGCTCCATACTGTACTTTGCAGTATCAATTTCTGTTTTCGATAACAACTTTATAATATAGTAACCGAGATTGCCTTCAAACGGCTTCGATAACTCACCGGGTTTCATCGCAAGTGCAGTGCCAATAAATTTCAGATCACGCCCAATGACGGCTGGGCCATCGATTGGTTTAAATGGACCAGTTGATTGCGCTTTTAAATTCGGATTGGATTGTGCCGCGGCAATTAAGTCACTTGAAAAATTTAGCGTTTTATAAAATGTATCTACATCAGCGCGAATCTTCGCCAGTTTTTTTTCTTTTAGCGCTAATGTACGAACAACGCCTTTCACTTCGTCAAGTGGACGAATGCCTTCTTCTCTGATGTTCGATACTTTAATTACAACCACACCGTTTCGCACATAAATTGGATCAGCAATTGCTCCGACTTTATTATTGAACGCAAAATTTGTTATCGCATCATTAATGCCAATACCAGGTATCGATCCCGTTTTTGTAAACTCTTGTGTTTCCTGTACTGTAAATTTACTATTCTCAGCAGCTTTCTCAAATCCTTCATCCTTCGCTAAAATACCAAAGTCCTGAGCTTGCTGAAATGCCGCTTCCACTGTTTGCGTGCTTGCTTTCACTTTCAAGGTAAGATCAAGAAGTTTTACTTCACGTTTGTCTTTGCCGGTCACCTTAATAATGTGCCAGCCAAATTGTGTTCGCACAGGGCCAACAATATCGCCCACTCGCGCCTTAAATGCGGCATCAGCAAATGGTTTCACCCAGCGGTCTTTTGACGCCCATCCAAGCTCGCCGCCTTGCATTGCAGAACCGTAATCCTGACTATTTTCACGAGCAAGTTTTGCAAAATCGGCGCCGGAGCGCGCTTGCGCCAGAAGCGCACGTGCTTTCTGAATCACCTTCACACTATCCGGACCGGTAACTAAATTCAGCAGGATGTGGCTGGATTTGACAAATTCTGTCGTTCCTTGCCGCTGGTCAAGAATTTTGAAGATATGAATACCATCGTTATCCTTGATTGGACCGACGATATCACCCTTTTTTGCAGAAAAAATTGCGTTCTCTTTTTTCTGGCTTAACTCGCCATGCTTAAAAAATGCTTCAGTGGAAGGAACTTCAGAATACGTTTTTACAAGCTCTGCAAAATCTATAACGCCGGATTTCGCTTGTTCCAGTAAATTCTTTATTTCTGTTTCTACAGCCGCCGAATCTTCTGAGGAAGCATTCTGATTGAAAAGAACATATTTGACTTTCCGCGCAGCTTTTACCTGGAAATCGGCGGTGTGGGAATCATATTGCTTTTTTATATCATCATCTGTCACGGTAACGGCGGACTCCGGCACAAGCCTGTCGATATCAAACAAAACATAAGCTGCATCCATCGTTACGTTGCGATCAATGAAACGTTG
>JBEKLV010000100.1:0-9357 GCA_050008835.1 Bacteroidota bacterium
AAACAGATGACGAAAACGAGCAAAATCAGAACAACCCCAACGGCATCAGGTATACGAAGAAGCCCAGACGCAAGCGGGCGATTTCTTTTTATAGGATGAAGTTTATCTGCTTCACAGTCTGCAATGTCGTTGATAACATACACGATGCTGGAGATAAGACAGAAACCGATGAATGCAAGAGCTTCCCGCCAGAAGTATGTAGTTTCAAATAGATGTTTCGAAAAAATAAGCGGGGCGAAGAGAAAACCATTCTTCAGCCATTGGGCGGGACGCAATAAATTAACCGCGCCGACAATTTTCTTTTTCACTGCACCTCTCTCCTTATTCTATTGAAAGGTGATTCACATTAATCGAGAAAAATATTTCTCCTACGTTCTCCCAAATCGCTTGTCGAGCTCTTCCAAGGGAATTCTCACAATAACCGGCCTGCCATGTGGACATACGTACGGCATTTTAGCAAGAAACAAATGTTCGATCAACACAACCATCTCAGTCACGTTTAATCTATCTCCTGCTTTAATCGCCGCTTTGCATGCAAAAGATTTTGCTAGATTGTCGCGAACATCCTTCACACCGGCATGCTCGTTGTTTTTGAATTCATCCATCACCTCCTGCAAGATTTTTTTTTCATTCCCAATTCGTACATCTGCAGGAATACCGTCTATTACAACCGTGTTTTTACCGAAAAGTCGCATATCGAATCCAAGACGCACCAGATCCGGCAGTAATTCTTTTACTAACGAATAATCGCTTGCACCCAGATCAATGGTTTCTGGGAATAGAAGCTGCTGCGACGACGGCAGAGTGTTCTCGAAATTCGCCATCACGCGTTCATAGAGAATCCGTTCGTGCGCAGCGTGCTGATCAATAATCATCAATCCGTTATGAATCTGTGAAATAATATATTTATTGTGCGCTTGCCAAATCGGTTTGCTCTCCGGCATCTGCGATTGATCCATCGCCGATCTTTGCGCAAGGACGCGATTGAATGAGGATGAAGAGGCGGGTGCATCAAACGGCAACGGAGATTCCGGACTTTGAGCAGAAGATCGAATATCATCAAAACCAATTATATTAGGCGTTGTTGGCACTGATTGCTCGCCGGACCGAATGTTGGGGTGAAGCGGGAATACCGGTGCACCTGTTTGATCAATAGCTCCCTGTTTCCATGCTTGCTCACCAAACCTAAACTTGGCATCAAACGGCGAGATTGCGTTTCCGTCACGAAACGACATTGATGGAATCAAATCGTTTGCCGCAAGCGCCTTCCGCACAACAGACAGGATAATGCGATAGACATTCGATTCGTTTTCAAACTTTACTTCCATCTTCGATGGATGGACATTGACATCAATTTTCCTAGGATCAATTGTAAGATTCAGAATAAAAAATGGGAATGATCCTTTCTCTAACATATGTTCGTACGCCTGAAAAACTGCATGATTAATCATTCTGCTGAAAATAAATCGTCGGTTCAGAAAGACAAATTGTTCTATGCGACTTTTACGTGCGAAATCTGGTTTGCCGAGAAATCCGTTCACCGTCATTAATTCATTAGCATCGTCAAATTTGAACATTGAACCAAATTGTGACTTACCAAATACATCTATCACTCGTCCTTCAACAGTTTGCGATTTCAAATCGAGCATAATTTCATCGTCACTTCTATAAAACCATTCAACTTCAGGATATGCAATCGCCATTCTAACAATCACATCGGTTATGTTCTTAAGCTCGGTGTGCCGTGTTTTTAGAAAATTGCGCCGCGCCGGAGTATTGTAGAACAAATTGCGAACTGTAATATTTGTGCCGCGTTCCAGCGCCGACTTGGATTTCTCTATAGTCTCGCTGCCCTCAATTCGAATATGCGTTGCAAGATCGTCAGAATCTGTCCGAGTTTTTAATTCTACTTGCGCAACCGCCGCTATAGAAGCGAGTGCTTCGCCGCGAAATCCAAGTGTCCGAATTTCTTCCAGATCGTTCGCCGAATGAATCTTGCTTGTGGCATGTCTCCGGAATGCAAGCGATGCATCCTGTTCAGACATTCCTTCGCCGTCATCCACTACTTGGATTAACGCTTTGCCTGCATCTTTGACAATAACGCTGATGTGTGTCGCCTTAGCATCGAGTGAGTTCTCAATTAACTCTTTGACGACAGCTGCAGGGCGCTGTACCACTTCACCGGCGGCAATTTTATTGGATAATTCAGGCGATAATATGTGAATTTTAAAAGACACGTTTGAATTATGAATGAAAAATTAAGTGATAATACAATTTCAACCTAGTACCTAATTCCTTCTACTTTCTATCTTCAGTCTCGTTTCATTCAAACAACGCCTCGACAAATGCATGGCAATTAAATAATTGAAGATCGTCAATTTTTTCACCAACACCAATAAACTTCACCGGCATCTTCATCTCATTGCTGATGGCAAGCACAATTCCACCTTTTGCCGTACCATCGAGTTTTGTCAGCACAAGTCCGGTTACATCAACGGCTTCGGTAAAATGCTTCACTTGCTGCAAGCCGTTTTGCCCGGTCGTTGCATCTAGTACTAACAACACTTCGTGTGGAGCACCGGGTAACCGTTTTGCCATCACTCGTTTTATCTTTTTCAACTCTTCCATTAAGTTTGTTTTCGTATGCAGGCGTCCAGCTGTATCTATAATTACCACATCGGCTTGCTTCGATAGTGCCGAGTTGATTGCATCAAATGCGACGGACGCGGGATCTGCACCGTGTGATTGCTGAATAATATCTACACCGGCGCGTTGCGCCCAAATTTCAAGTTGTTCATTCGCCGCCGCACGAAAAGTATCCGCTGCTCCTATCACAACCTTATGACCTGCTTGACGGAACTGATATGCCATCTTGCCGATGGTCGTCGTTTTACCTGCACCATTCACTCCAACAACCATTACAACAAACGGCTTTGCCGATATGGGCAGGATTTTCAAGGATGAGTCTTTTCCGTCTTCGACTTGTAAAATCGTCTCGACTTCCTCCTTCAATAAAGAAATAAGCTGAGATGCGGATTCGTACTTATCTTCTTTTACGCGACACTTCAAGTGAGACAAGATAACATTAGTTGTCTGCACGCCAACATCACCAGCTATTAAAATATCTTCCAACTGATTTAGCATTTCATCATCGATCGTACTCTTTGTTGCGGCAAGCTGCTGCACTTTGCTGACGATTGAATCCCGCGTTTTAGCAAGTCCGGCTTTAAGTTTGGAGAGAGTGTCAAAAAGTCCCATGGTTACTTCACTGCTTTAATATTCCGGCCGATGAACAACCTCTGCGCATAGCTCACCATCGACCATGACATCATAACAACGCTTGCGCAAAGCGTATAAATGAAGAGCTGACGCAGTGCGCTAACTTGAATTGTACCCAAGAAAAAAACTAATCCAATAAGTGTGACAGCAATTTTGCCGGGCCAATTGGATTGCGGTATAATTTTTTTCGCTCGATGTATGTACATTCCACCGCTAAATATCAAAAGGTCACGCAGAAGAACAAATACCACAAACCACACTGGTACGTCGCCTGTCCATGCAAGCAATACAGCATAAATACCAATTCCAATTTTGTCCGCTAATGGATCTAAAACTTTGCCGAGGTCAGTTACTTGATGCAATTTTCTTGCAAGGAATCCGTCAAGAAAATCTGTCGTAACTGCGATTACAATAATTCCTGCAGTCCACAAACGATGATACGGGAAATCCAAAACAAGGCAATATCCCATCGGAATCACCAAAAAGATACGGCTTGCACTGAGAAGATTAGAAATTGTGAGATAGCGATGCATTACTGATCGTTTTCGTTCTTTGCCGCTTCTGGGTCGATGGGCACAGGATAATTACCGCTAAAACAAGCGGTGCAATAATGTTTGCCCTCTTCTGTCGGGGCTGATGCAAGAAGTTTTTCCATCGGCAGATAGGAAAGACTATCAACGCCTAATTCCTGCCGGATGGCTTCGATATCACCATTCAATCTGTTTGCAACTAATTCTTCACGGCTTGGAAAATCCATTCCGTAATAACACGGAAATTTGATGGGAGGGCTTGAAATGCGAAAGTGCACTTCTTTTGGTCCAGCCTCTCGAATCATCTTCACTAATAATCTTGAAGTAGTCCCTCGAACAATTGAATCATCAACTATTACAACTTTTTTGCCCTTCAACACTCCCTTCACAGTATTGAATTTCACCTTTACTTTCAACTCGCGATGATTCTGTTGCGGTTGTATAAACGTGCGCCCGACATAGTGATTGCGGATAAGACCAAGTTCGAGCTTTACCTTCAATCCTTGTTTGTTACTTTCAGAAACATATCCAAGAGTGCAGGTGTTGCTGGAATCAGGAACACTAATAACGATTATTTTATCATCAGCAAATTCTTGTGTTATCGGATTTTCGCCAGCAAGAAGTTTCCCTAATTTGCGACGTACCTTATCGACATTGACGCCAAAGACTTTGCTATCCGGGCGTGCAAAATAGATATACTCAAAAATGCAATGATGTGGTTGTAAAGATTTCTTGGAAACCCAAAATGACTTTACATTTCCCGTCGCGATCACATCTTTATCGATCACAATAATTTCACCGGGCGCAATATCGCGTATGTATTCAGCACCGTTAATATCGAAAGCGCAGGTTTCTGAAGCAACGACATACGCTCCATCCACTTTGCCAAGCGCCAGAGGGCGAAACCCGTGAGGGTCGCGTGCAGCAATCAAACTATCATCGGTCAGAATGACAAGTGAATATGCTCCCTCCACGGCATCCAGAGCTTCTTTAATTTGAAGAATTTGATCTTTCTGTTTGCTGTGGGCGATCAGATGCAATATGATTTCACTGTCGGAAGTTGACTGGAAAATCGTTCCTTCTTCTTGAAGTTGATGGCGGAGCGTCCTGTAATTGGTCAGGTTTCCATTATGGCTGAGAGCAAGATTGCCGGTTTTATAATTCACTACGAAGGGTTGAATATTTGATTTATTATCCGAAGAACCTGTTGTGGAGTACCTGTTATGTCCAATTGCTGCATTGCCTTTAAGATCTTTGCGAAGGATGTCTTCATCTTTGAAAACATCTGCAACAAGCCCCACGCCTTTTTGAATATTGAAGCGCCACTTATTCTTATCAACAAGCCATTCACTGGAAATAATACCGGCGGCTTCCTGTCCACGATGCTGGAGGGCATGCAAGCCATAGTAGCAAAAGACAGACGCCTCCGGATGGCCGAACACTCCAAAAACACCGCAATGACAGCGCGGCTTTCCTTCGAGATGAGCAAATTTATTCATGCTGTTATGAAGGTACGAAAAAAAAAACGGGCTTCCAAGAAAAGGAATTCATTGTGGTAAGAGAAAATAAAAAGGGAGAAAATCCATTTGGATCTTCTCCCTTTCTTCACCTTCCAGTAAAAGAAAAATTAGAACTTATAGGCAACGCCAATGTTCAATATTGCTAATCCAAAGCCGAGTTCAGCTTGTACTGCTAAGTTCGGGTTGAAATAATAGCGACCACCGACATAAATACTAAACAACATAGTACTTCCCGTTCCTGAAACGGGGTATGAAGTGTTATCTGAAGATTCCGAAGCAATTTCATATCCAAGCATAAGGCCGCCATATGTATCGATGTTGCTATTATGTAAAAGATCATAATGATACGCACCTCGTGCTGCAATAATAATATAACTCCATGTCCATTTAGCAGTAACGGGAACATAGGTAAAACCGCCAGTATAATTATAGGTGTCATAGGTTTCACTTGCACTCGTGTATGACAATAGTCCACCGAAAGAAATATTTTCATTGTAGCCATAATCATATGCTAAGGAAATTGGCGGTAAAGACGATGACGCACCTGATGCATAAACGAATGAACCTAATCCTATCATTACCGATCCGACTTGATCACCCTTTTTGTAGGCGATCTGTCCGAACGATATGCTGAGTGCAAGAATCAACAGCAAAGAAATAAGTAGAATGCGTTTCATTATATAGCTCCTTATTAGGTTAGTGGAATAAGATATTGTGGTTCACCCACACTTGGAATTGTCAGTCGAAGACCTGCGAAAAATATAAACCTACAACTCCTAAATGTCAAGCGGTTTCTTGTAGATTCACGAAATTTATCTCTATGAAAGAGGCGAGACTTTGAGAAAAACAACAAAGATGATAACACATAACAAATGGCACAGTTCTACAGAACAGTTTGTTCATACAATAAATTCAAATGGAATGTAAAGAATCGTGTTGATATATGGATGTTACTTTAATGCCAAACTGTAACGGTCATAGCAACTCATAATGTTATCAACATATTCAATCGTCTGCCGAGCGCTATGTAAATATCCGTTAGGCGGGCAGCCCGTACTCCAAATACGGTTATGCAAAGTGTAGTTCTTTATCGAAAGAAATGGAAGTGCTGCACTAATAGACGACCATTTATGAGGATCGTTTCCCATATAAGCGGCAATTTTCTGGGCATCCTGCACGCGTCCAAGTCCGGCATTATATGCGGCAAGAGTTAGACTTATTCTGTCTTCTCTCTGTATATTTTTGAACATTGCGAAGAGTGATTTTAAATGATAAATGCCTGCTTTGATATTATTACGCGGTGTGGATGCTTCTTCAACGCCTATCTTTTCTGCAATTTCAATTTGCGTCAGAGGCATAATTTGCATCAATCCATATGCGCCTCTATAGCTCACTGCCTCATTGTCGAATCTTGATTCCTGCTTCATTACCGCAAGAACCAATATCCAGTCGACTTTGTACTCTTCTGAGTATTTTTTTACTAATGGAATATACTGATTCAAACCAGCCATACTCATCGATGCAAATGGAGATGGCTGTATAGGAATAGTGCTTTCTGTTATATCCTCAATGGAACTTCCGGCTTTTTGGACAAATTTCGCGCTCGTTACTTGCTGCGAACATCCGACCAGTAGAAACGAACTTAGAATTAAAAAGAATGCCGCAATAGGACTGCAAAAATTCAGCCCTTTCCCTTTTTCAGCAATAGTCATTAAGTCTTCCGAAGTTGTTTAACATCAGTTATTTTCAAAACGCTCAAATCTCCCTATGCGTTCCATTACATAACCAATATAACCAACTCTCTTATTTGAATCAATATAGGTTCATAGGTCAAAAAAAAGATGTGCGTTTTTTGCTCGTTTTCGCCATATCAAATTTGATCTTCATCACTCAATTTCAATAATCTTGTTCTTTCCTTTGAAACCAGAAACAATGGAGATGGATCGCTTGGGTTTGTTCAAATATTCGGACAAAACCTCTATTACTTTCTCGTTCGCTCTCCCTTCAATTGGCGGCACAGCAACACGAACGACAAGCGTGCCCTCGACGGTTTTTGTAACTTCATTCCTTTTTGCATTCGGTTTGACTATGATTTTGAACTTCATTGCATCGCTCTTCATTTAACGAAAAAACCGCAATAAATTACTGTTATGCGGTTTCAGAATTCATAGGATATTTCCTATTGGAATTATTTGAAAAATCGCTTTTCGACATCGCTTATTTTATTCACTCTAGGCAAATGCCTGCCGCCAGCAAAAGGAGTATCTAACCAAAGTTTGATTATTGATTTCACAATTTCAATTCCCAAAACTTTGCTGCCAAGTGTAAGAACATTGGCGTTGTTATGCTCGCGGCTGCTGTGTGCCACAAACTCGTTGTAACAAGGAACTGCACGCACGCCAGGCACTTTATTGGCTACGATTGCCGATGCCACACCGACACTATCAACCATAATACCGCGTTCAGCTTTATTTGAAGAAACCAGAGATGCCACGGCATAGGCAAAATCAGGATAATCGCAAGGTCGTTCGGAATCCGTCCCTACATCGATAATTTGATTTCCCTGTTCTATAAGATAAATTTTAAGAGCCTCCTTCATCATAAAACCGCCATGATCAGAACCAATTGCAATCGTCAACGTATTTTTACGAGATATCTGAGATGGTGTTTCGGAAATTGTTTTTTGACTAGATACTGATGAAATTTTTGCGCTTTGTGTTTGAATGGAAAACTCGATGTTTCGTTTCTGTGCTTCATCTTTAGCGGCGTCAGTGATGATAGAATTTGATTGGATCATCAGCACCTTTATTCCATGCTTCGCAGCATCAACCACATCTCGTTCTGTAATCAAAGGACGTTTCAAAGTATTCTATTGTCCATTTCCCCATTCCAGCACTTCCAAGCGTACGCGTGCTGTACCGGTACGAATCAAATCTATTTCCTTAGCTGCGGCCATCGATAAATCCATCATTCGCCCTTCCTTAAAGGGCCCGCGGTCGTTGACACGCACAACAACGATTTTATTGTTCTCTAAATTCGTCACTCTTACTTTTGTCCCGAATGGGAATGTCCGATGCGCAGCTGTGAGTGCATTCATATCAAAGATCTCACCGTTCGATGTCTGCTTACCATTAAAATCATTTGCATAATAAGAAGCAATCCCTTCGAGTGTCAGCAGAATTTTCCCCGAATTGTGCTGAATCGGTTGTTCAGTTTGCGCCGTCGATCTGTGTTCGCCGGATTGTTGCTCACCTCGCTCCGTAAACCTTGGTGTTGAAGCACAGCTGACAAGCAGAAAAGTCGTCGCATAGCACACAACACGAATCATCAACCGTCTACAACAGTCCATTGATTTGTTTGCGCCGGAGGAAATCCACAACCTCCTTAACATCTTGTGATCTCCCTTTTTTGCAGATCAACACAGCGTCATCTGTCACTACCACAATGACATCTTCAATGCCAATCGTCGCTACCACTTTATCGCCTGCGTCAATATAATTACGATGCGAATCTTTTGTGATGACTGTTCCACGCAGTGTATTGCCTTCACCATCGATTGGTGTTAGGCGAACCACTTCATCCCACGAACCGACATCACTCCATCCGAAATCTCCTTTAGCTACAAAAACCTTCGATGCTTTTTCCATTACGCCATAATCAATGGAGATGCTGCGAATGACACCATATACACGTTCAAGAGTTGCCTGGTAAGTCTCTGTGCCAATCGCATGTTCTAACTTTGTCAATTGTTCGCCAAGTTCCGGAATATGTTTTTCAATTTCCTGCAGAATTACACTCGCCTTCCAGATAAACATCCCGCTGTTCCATAGAAAATCGCCGCTCTTTAAAAATTTTTCTGCTGTTTCAAGATTTGGCTTCTCGGCAAATGTTTTCACGCGATAAATGCCGTCTGCTGTATACGGATTCGTTTCCGAAGAATCTTCAAACTGAATATAACCGTATCCTGTTTCCGGGTGTATTGGTTTGATACCTATAGTCACCAACGCATCACTTTCCTGCGCTACGTG
>JBEKLV010000101.1:0-9349 GCA_050008835.1 Bacteroidota bacterium
ATGATAGGAAGTCCTCAGGTACTTCCTTATTCAATTTCATCATCATACATAAAAGCGATTCGCTCCTTACCTTGGAAGTTAAAGATGGCTTTCGGCTGGCAAAATGAAACTTCTGAATCTTTGAGATTTGTCTTTTCCGATTCCTTAGCTATCCAGACATTCCAATTTCCTAATGAACGCACTGTTGTATGCTTTGCTAAATATTCTTACGCGGGAGCAGTTGTCTTCAAAACTGGAACTGATACAATAATTAGAGTCCATTCTTGGTCAGAGCGAGTAAAAGAAACATTGGGAAATGGTTTCGAATCTGAATTTTCTTTTTACAATTATGGATATACTTTTGAAGAACATAAAACATTTTGGAAATTGTATTTATACACGTTAGTCATGGTTGATAACGAATTTCAAGTATGGCATTTCTATTTAGATCCTATAGATGGCCAAAGTGGTAATGGTCGAACAGATATACTCGTGGAGAAGCCATCGAAACCCAAGAATAAATAAACGCGCCCTAACCAGCGGCTCAAGCTGACCGGATGAGCATGGGAGCAATCAACATGGCTAATAGAGGTTTGGTGCTTAATAATTCAATTGGTAGCGTGAACCTGTTTCCTTGGGTACATTACGATACTATTCAACGCGGTCAGCTTAGCCGCAATCCGTTAGGCCGCAGCTCTTATTTATATTTCATTTTGTATCTTGATTGAAAAGCTTGTTCAAAATTGGCGAAATATTTATGTTAAAATACACGATAAGAAATCGTTTTATTTTCAAAGTTGCACACGGGGTTTTCAATTTGAGTAAATGTTTTCTAAGAAGTGCTACCTACCTTTTCCTTTTCTTGCCATTTTTTGGTTTGAATAATCTGGATAACCCTAGTAAATCGTCATCGTCCGCATCTCCAAGAGTGATAGACACAACTTCAAACAACTTCACTTTCCAGACGTTTTCATTTGAAAGAGGCAGTTTAAATGATGTTGCAATCGTAAGCGACACAGATATCTGGGCGGTTGGTCAGGTTTATTTCAATTCTATTGAATATAACGCAGTGCATTGGGATGGTAAAGAGTGGCATTTTCAGAAGATACCTCATTATTATAAAGGACAAGTATTCTATCAACAGATTAATGCTGTTTTTGCAATTGCATCGAATGATGTATGGTTTGCTGGAGACGGAGTTCAACACTGGGACGGACAACAATTTTCAACTGTAAATGGGGTAAACTCTGTATTAAAAAAAATTATGCCGCCACTAAAAAAGGGAACATCATCGACATCTGTACAGGGTACTTATTTGTTAAATAGAATTTGGGCTAGCTCTAACAAAAATATTTACTTGGTAGGCTTTGGCGGAACAATAGTTCATTATGATGGTTTATGGCATAGAATTCCTACTAGAACGAGCCTTGAGTTCAATGATATCTATGGCTCAGGCGGACAGGTTTTAGCAGTTTGCCAGCAATTCAATCCAGAAGGTAGTAAAATTTTTAGCATTCAAGGAAACACAGCAAAGCAAATCTTATCAAATTCAAATTTAGTGTATGCGTTTAATAGTGTTTGGTTTGTTCACAATGAGCATTATTACATAGTTGGTGATGGTGGAATAATTGAAAAGAATTTATTGTCTGATAGTTCTTGGGCGGATGGTTCATCGGATATGATACGATCTACGCCGACAATGGTAAGAGGGAATGGAACAAATGATGTCTTTGTGGTAGGAGGTTATGGTGAATTTTTGCATTGGAATGGAATAAGATGGAAAACCTTCATTCATCAGACTGGCCTTGCGGATGATGGTACATATTTTAGCATTTCAGTTAATAGAAATTTAGTTGTTGCCGTAGGAGTGAATAATATCGGAGATGCAACATTAGGAGGTACGATCACAGTTGGAAAACGGCAATAATAATAAAATGTTTTTTAAATTAAATGATTTTCTAATTTAAAACTCTGATCAATATTTAGGTGATAATAAATACGCTGCGGCCTAACCAGGCGCTCAAGCTGACGGTTGCCAGCTGGGTACGTTACGCATGGCGCGCATTGGTTTCGTTCTTAATAATTTATTTTTCAGCATGAACTCATTTCGTTTTGTGCATATTGAAAATTATCAGCGCCGCAGCTTAGCGCCAATCCGTTAGGTGGCAACCTAAAATGATAAAAGCGGAACCGAAATATATACGATTTACAGAAGAAACCAACGCAATTGACTATTTAAGGCAATCAGGATATCATATTGCTCGGACCGAAAAAGATTCTTCTGCTTGGAAATGGGTAATTCTTTGTCTTCATGGTGCACTTTATGGATTTGCAATTTGCGCAGTCCGTTGCACAGATTATGGAAGAGTTACATATACAACGAAGTCTGGCGATCAGAAATTGATTAGATTCGATGAGGCATTAAAAAGAGCTCAAGATACCAATTGGATGACACAGACTATCTTAAGCAAGCCACTTCAATTAACCGATGATCAACGTCATGCAATAAGAATATTAAAGAAAATATTTCGTGACAACTTTGAACATTTTATTCCAAAAGGTTGGTCTATCGAAATTCACGGTTTTCCACAAATAGCCATGAATGTATTGGAAGTAATTAATTTTTTGGCATTAGACACAGGTAATTATGTTCTCTTTGATCAACCCCTTCGACACGAAGTTAAATCTATCATCAGTGAAGCGATGAATTATTTAAGTAATAGTCAATTTCATAAAGAATATAAATCGTTAGAAAAGGTTGCCACCTAACCAGCGGCTCAAGCTGACCGGATGAGCGTGGGAGCAATCAACATTGCGTGTAATGGTTTGGTGCTTAATAATTCAGTTGGTAGCGTGAACCTGTTTCCTTGGGTGCATTACGAAATTATTCAACGCGGTCAGCTTAGCCGCAGTCCGTTAGGCGCCAATTTAAAAAAATGAAGACAGAAATATCAAACATCCTAAAAGAAGAAATAAGGCGGACAGAAATTCCAACAAAAGATGGGATTTCATTGCTTCTGAATTATAGATTTCTTGTACATGACAATAAAAAGTTCATGGAAATGTATAATTGGATGTCTCGTGGTTATGATTTCGCAGAGACTGCTATAGGAAGAATTAAATATGGTAATGCAATTAATAAGATGCGTTCTGATCTAATGTCGAAATTGGAATGGAAAGACAATAGCAAGGTCTTGTACGTTTCGATTGGTACTGGAAGAGATCTGAATTTCATACCAAAGTCAATAAATGCAAAAAGTTTGAATATCGTAGGTCTTGACATTTCTTTTGGTATGCTCAAGAAGTGCAGGAAAAACTTTGGATCGAAATTAGACCTTTCTCTTTTCAATTGCGCCGCCGAAGAGTTGCCCTTTATTGATAATGCATTCGATATTGTTTTTCACGTCGGCGGAATTAACTTCTTTTCGGATAAAAGCGCCGCAATGAAGGAAATGGTTCGAGTTGCAAAGCCAGGAACAAAAATATTAATATCAGACGAGACACGGGATTGGGTTGATAAACAATTCAAGAAAAGTAGATTATCAAAAAAGTATTTCGAAGAAAAGCATTTCAATATAAACGAACTTGAAAGCCACATTTCCAAAAATGTTAATGAATCGAAATTGGAGTTAATGTGGGAAAATAAATGCTACTGTTTAACATTTAGAAAAATTGGCGCCTAACCAGGCGCTCAAGCTGACGGAATGAGCGTGCTACAATTTACATTGCGTATAAAGTTTTGGATGTTTAATAATTTAATTATCAGGGTGAACTTGTTTCGTTGGTTGCATTACGATAATTATCAACGCCGCAGCTTAGCGCCGGTCCGTTAGGGCGCATCCACATAAAGATATGTGCAAAAATTTTAGGTTCGTTTTTAGAGGATCTCGTGAACGTGGAGTACATAATTCCCAATAGAGTCAGTCGTCTATTGCTCGTCGTCAGCGCGATCAGTATTCTCATCTTATGGCCGTTGGCTGCAGTAGTACTGTTCCGGGGAAACACATTGGGTCTCGCGATTTCTCTTTTCGCTTCGGGGATCGGCCAGGGTCTATTTCTCGCTGGCTACGCCTTTGCCCGCGCTGACCACAAACAGTGGTGGCGGTGGCTTGTTTTGGCCGCCAGTGGATTGGGAATTCTTTTGTTCTCATTGGTTGATGCTGTCAACCTCGACATAGATGGATTCTTCGAGATCCTGATCTTGGGTACAATAGCCCCGGCCTTCGGTCACACGATGATAACCACTATCATCGGGCCGCTCATTTTTGGTCGAGTTCTGTGTGGATGGGGGTGTTGGCGTGCAATGGTGCTCGAGCGTCTTCCCATTGGCAAGGGTTCGGGGCGGCGCAATGGTGTTTGGACTTGGATGCCGCTTATCGGTGTGGCCATCAGTTTTGCGGTTGCAATTCTGTTTGTGCTGGTACCAGATTCTCAGCCCGGAGGATCTCATGGACACATACGCGGCAATAGTTTCTGGCCCGTCGCTTCCGGTGTTGCTATTTACTATGCGACATCTATTATACTGGCACTGGCGCTGCACGACCAAAGAGCGTTCTGTAAATACCTTTGTCCCACTGGATTCATTCTGCGTTGGACGAGCCGCCCAGCGCTTCTCCATGTCTCTGTCCAAGCCGAGGCGTGCAACGAATGCGAGGCGTGCACGGACGTTTGTCCGATGGACATTCCTGTGGCTAAGCGTGCGAGGATGGGCACGAGCATTGGCAGAGGCGATTGCATACTCTGTCAGCGTTGCGTCGAGATCTGTCCGACCGGAGCGTTGAAAACGATTTTTAAAAAATAATTGTCAGCCACTTATGTCTGCGCCCTAACCAGCGGCTCACGCTGACCGGATGAGCGTGAGTACGTTAAGCATTGCGGGTGGTGGGTTGACGTTTTATTATTAACTTATTAGTACCTCGTTAGTTGAGTAAATTTAATTTAGTTATCAGCAAGAACATATTTAGTTTTGTGTAAAATTAAAGTTGGTCATGAGGCAGCTTAGCCGCAATCCGTTAGGTGCCACAGTCATAAACAAATTCATATTTGGAGGGAGACAATATGAAATATAGAGGCTTTCATTTATCCGCAATTATTCTATTTGCTCTTATGATGTATTCAACAATCCTTTATTCACAAAGCATTGTTCAAAATTCAAATGCCTTTGCGTCAAGAGGAACCTTCGAGATAGGGGGCAATGCTTCTTACGAATACTTAAGTATTATAACGCAAGGTTCAGAATTCTCAAATTATAATTTAATTTCTATCATGCCTTATGTTGGTTATTTTGTCTCAGATAATATTGAACTTGGTATGAATCCATTTGGTTATCGAAGATATTGGGACTCAAATTCTACGACTAATGTAATTACCATGATCTTTTCCCCGTCCTATAATTTTAAAACGGATGGAACGGTTTATCCTTTTATTGAAGCTCAGCTTGGTTATACAGATGAGATATACTCCGATTCTGGTCAGACTTATGACGGTTTTATTTGGGGCACGCGTGCAGGTATCAAGTATGCTGTCATTAATCACGGTTTATTGAATTTAGCCATGCAATACCAGCAAATTAGCTATAATTCGAGCGCTTCGTCTTCTCGCAATGGAACAAACACTTTTACATTTTCAGCAGGTTTTACATTATGGTTTTGAAAGTTGCACGAATATTTTGGAAGAAACTGTGGCACCTAACCAGGCGCTCAAGCTGACGGAATGGGCGTGGGTGCAATTTACATTGCGTATAAAGTTTTAGATGTTTAATAATTTAGTTATCAGCGTGAACTCAGTTCGTTTAGTGAAATACGGAAGTAATCAGCGCCGCAGCTTAGCGCCGGTCCGTTAGGTTGCACATATCAAGGTAAATGAGCATGAAAAATGTCATAATATTTTTATTCTTTTTACCGATTATGGCTTTTTCTCAAAGTCATTCAAAGTATAGAATCTTTTTTTCATCTGATTCAGCAAAAATTGATACAAACAATGAAGCGAAAGATGAACCCGGTTATCTTTCTTACTCAGTAAAAATAGATTTAAATGGGGATGGTGTCCAAGAAGAATTTATTGCAGCTCTACAGAATTGTAGTTCAGGTGGATGTCCATGGGTTCTTTATGACGGGAAATCAAATACCGAAATAGGTGCCATTGATGGATCGATTGTTTATATCCTCAAGGATAAACGCAATGGATTTCCGTTAATTGAAGCATATTGGGGAGAAGGTTGTTGCGCGGCAACCGTTCACTATTATGCGTTTGATAAAAAGGAATATAAAGAAGTTAAGCGTAAACATCTCACTCAAAAAGAGATGGAAGAATATTTTGATGCAAAGCCGCCGAATTCCGCCGAGTTCAAAGAGTTAAAATAAATGTACATGTGCGCCCTAACCATTTTAAAAAGGAAGAAATCAAGAGAAAATAGTACTCCCGCAGCACCACGAAGTGAGTGATGCAATATTAGTTCTTTGAAATTCGTTGTCACCGAACGAGCTGGAATGCCAGTTTATCTATCAAGGGGAAGCCGCTACTAAAAGTGGCGTCCAAACCATTTTTCGGGTTATCGAAAAGACGAGCCCAATGTTACAAGACTCGTGATTCGTTCCTCAGCGCCTGAGACCCAGATATTACCACGGCACAGCGCACTCTCTTCCCAATCCAGCGAACGATCCCGACGAAGTCGGGAATCAGTTAGGGAAGCGGGCTTGAGAGGCGCGGCCACTGCTGTGATTTTTGCCGGCTGATCGGCTGTCCTTTGAGACCTTTATATGTTGTTTTGTTCTTTAATACATAGTAGACGATCTTCGCGAGCTCTTTGGCAACGACTGTACGAGCAGTTGCTTTACTATAGCGACGAGCTAATTTCTGATAGAAGCGTTTGTATTCAGGATAATACTGAATGGCGTGGACCGCAGCATCGGCGAAAACGATCTTAAGATATTTATTACCATCTTTGCTGGAACGATGATGCACTGTTCTGTTGGAGTTATCAGCGGCAGGCACGAGGCGGCAATAGGAGACAAAGTGTTTATGGGATGCGAAGCGTTCGATGCCATCAATCTCTAAGTAGATGGTGAACGCGGAGAGCTTGCCGATGCCTGGAATGTGCAAGAGGCGCTGAATGTCGTCGTTGGGAATCAGCACCGGATGCAGAGATTTCTCGAGAGCAAGTATCTGATCGTTAAAAGTGTCCCGTGTATGCTCAAGCACAGCCAACTGGAAGCGATATGGATCTGGGACAGAGCCGTTGAATTTGGCTTGGATACTCTTGAGGCGGCGCAGGGTATCAGAGCGTTGTTGAACGAGTCTGAGGCGGATGCGCATGGTATCGCGTAAGCCGCGCAGTTCACGACTGATCTTATGAGCAGGTGGAATGAGATTCTGTCGCAAGAGCATGGCAAGGGTTTGCGAATCGACTTTATCTGTTTTAACTTTAGCGTAGCTTATAGCTTTAAGATACTTGGCATGAGCCAGAACGAGCTCGATGCCGTTGTCTTGGAGCAGGTCATTGAGCCAGTACCAACCTGTTGTAGACTCAACGACAGCCTGATGAGAGCCAGGCAAGCAATGGAAGTAGTCGAGAAGAAGCTCATTGCTATTCTCGATACGTTGTTGTTTGATGACAGCGCCAGTGTCGTCAACGGTTGTGATATAGCAATTATCAGAATGCAAATCGATACCTGAGTAATACATGGGAACCTCCTATTGATTGTGAATATTGTTGACCTAGACAATTATCAATGTACATAATCGGGAGGTTCCTTTTTGATAATATCCAGCAACTCAAGCTGACCGGATGAGCCCCGCGAAAGAACGCGGGGCAGGCTGTGGGTATGTTAAGCATTGCGGGTGGTGGGTTGACGTTTTATTATTAACTTATTAGTACCTCGTTAGTTGAGTAAATTTAATTTGGTTATCAGCAAGAACATATTTAGTTTTGTGTAAAATTAAAGTTGGTCATGAGGCAGCTTAGCCGCAATCCGTTAGCTGGCATTTGCCAGAATTAATTAATCAATAACAAATATAAAGGAGGAGCAATGCGAACCATCTTTATTGCACTTCTTCTATTTTGCTCATCTTTCTGTCTTGCACAGACTGATACAATGTTTGTCGCAATGATGGATGGAACAATTAGAGTTTATTCAATCCCTTTAATAAGTCAAATTACTTTCGCCGGAGTACCGACAAGTGTAAGAGAGCAAGAACTTATGCAAAGTGTTCTTTCCTCCTTTGCCCTCTCACAGAATTACCCAAATCCATTTAACCCAAGTACGACCGTACAATATAGTATTCCCAAGGCAGGTGAAGTTGAAGCAAGGATTATTGACATTCAAGGTCGCCTTGTTCGTTCACTTTCCAAGAGTTATCAAGTTGCGGGTAATCATTCCCTTGTTTGGGATTCTCGCGGCAACTCTGGAACAGTTGTCGCAAGTGGTACTTATTTTTGTCAAGTGCTCTTCAATGGCACGGCACTTGTGAAGAAGCTCGTTCTTATCAAATAAATTATGAAAACTTTCTATCAAGGAGATAACAATGAAACGTCTAATTATTCCCCTTATACTTCTAAGTCTATCCTTCTCTTTGCAATTATTTTCTCAAACAAAGATGATGATCAATAAAAACAATGGGACATCTGATTCCTTGAATCTCTCAGATATAAAGAGTATTACATTTAATATCTCTTCTTCAATTCCCACAAGTGGTTTGGTTGCGTATTATCCATTCAACGGTAATGCGAACGATGGGAGTGGAAATGGACACAACGGGACAGTGTATGGGGCATCACTTTCTACAGATAGGTTTGGTCAATCAAATCGTTCAATGTATTTTGACGGAGCTACGAATTATATCGATATTGGCGCCTTCGGACCAATCAACGATGAGACAGTTAGTCTGTGGTTTAAGAAAGCGATTGCGACGAACTATCCTTCAAGTGGAGAGAAAGATCTCATCGGAACTCAGAATAGCTGCAACATTACATACAAAGTTGGTTTTCATCAGGATCAGAAAGACAAAATATTGTTTTCAGTTGCTGACAGTGGATGTACTCCTTATAACCGGTATAAAATGCCATATACAAATTCTCCGATCGCTGACACAAATTGGCATCATCTTGTCCTCATGCGTTCCGTGTCAGTAGCAATGTTGATTTATGTTGACAATCAATTATCTGCCACTTCGCTTTGGGGGGGCAGTAGTAACCCAAATGCTGCGGTCATCACGGGCTCAAACACATTTATTGGTCAAGGAGGTTCTGTAAATCCAAATTCCCACTTTTCAGGCAAGATTGATGACATCCGCATTTATAATCGTTTTTTAACCACAATTGAGATTCAAGCTTTGTTTCATGAAGGTGGATGGTAGTAAAATATTAAACGCC
>JBEKLV010000102.1:0-9305 GCA_050008835.1 Bacteroidota bacterium
ACAAGCCGTTGCCTCAATCAGTCAAACAAGTGATCCATTGCTTGTCGCTCGGTTGCAAGAAGAACTCGGTCTTCTTCATTTAACACAAAACAGTATAAATGCTGCAATCCGCGATTTTCGCGATGCTATAAATGTACTTCGTCGCGCGCACTCCGATAAGGATGTTCAAACGATCTTGCTCTTCCGGCTTGGGCATCTCTATGAGCAGAACAATGACCTGTTAGAGGCAAAACATTATTATAATGAAGCGTTGAAGCTTGCACGTTCACAGGGTGATCGTATTGCAGAAAATTATCTCTCCATTTTTTTAGTGCGATGCGAATTCAATATTTTGTCGCCGGCACAACGTATACAGAATGAAGGAAAGCTCAGACAGTCCTACGAACAAATTGCCAAGAATTTTATGGAGTGTGGTCACATCGCTGGCGAAGGATTTCTGTACATTCAACTTGGAAAAGAATATGAAAACGCAGCCAATCTCTTAAAAGCCCGCGATTATTTCCTGAAAGCTGTCACGCTTGATCAAAATGCACTTGCTGAATATTCCAATGAAGAATTGCATACGCCGTACCAGATTGCGCTTGGCATACAGCCGTCGCATCAGGATTGGTACGGATGTCTTAGTGCATTGCTTATTAAGTCACAACGTCAAGAAGAAGCATTGAAGATTATTGAGTACGCGCGGACGAAACAATTTGCAGGCACATTCCAGAATATTGGTGTTTCGCTGCGTTATTCACAGGTGAAATTGCAAACGAGTAATGTGCAATTGCAGCTTCAAAAGGCAAGAATGCTTGAAGCCGAATATACTGCACGGCTTGCCAGTACAAAACATTCTTCCGACATTAATGATTTAAATGCACTGTATGCTGAACTTGAATCAGCTAAACAAACGCTCCGAAGAGAATCGCGGCAAATTATTGACGAACATTCAAACTACGAAACACTGGTTTTGCCGAGTCCAGTTGAAGCGCGGATTTTACAGGCGAGCATCCCTCATGGCACGCTGGCAATTGAATTTCTGCCAACAGATGATTTGCTCTATATCTTTGCTGTAGCGCACTCACAGCTTGTTGTCCGTACCTCGGCGATTCGCCGCGACAATCTTTTACAAATGATGGCGGAATACCGGCAACTTCTACAAGATCCGAATGTGTACTCAGGCGAAGCTGGAGAAGCGAGTATGCCTTCAATGACGCGCTTCGCAAGACTTTCTACGCAGATGTATGATATCCTGCTCCGTCCGGTGGACGATCTGTTTGAACGGAATCTTATTATCGTTGCAAATCGTGAGATGGATGGTTTTCCGTTTCACGCGATAGAACGACAGGATTCAAAAGGTAATGTGAAATATGTTATTGAATTAACGAGCATAGATTATGTGCCATCACTTGCTTCGTTACGCTATCGTAATGCATCCACAGCTCGCATACAGGATATTGTAGCATTCGGCAATCCAACAGGTAAAAACTGGTCGGTGGATTACGAATTAAGAGATATCCGCAGCTTTTTTAAGGGCGCAAAAGTGATGGTAGGATTAGAAACATCGTGGGATAATTTGAAATCTATCAAAGCAGACGTATTGCAGATTTCTACTGAATTCAGCCAGCGAAATGCAGAATTTCCACTTGGCAATTTTGTTCTCTCAGATGGTTTGATGGTGGAGCAATCTACTGCCATTCCGTTTGAAAAGCTTTCGGAACTTGAAGCAATCCCAGTTATAATTCTCTCAAATCACAACGGTCAAGGTATTGGACTCTCTGCCGAGCAGGCATTTTTGCTTCGTTTGAATGGGACCCCTGATGTCTTTTTCAATGCATGGTCAGCAGACAGGAAAGCGGCAAAATTTTTCAGTGAATATTTCTTCACGCATCTTGCCAACGGCCTCGCTCCCGGCGATGCGTACCGGCAAGCACTTCTCAATCTTATTCGTACACGCGAAGTAAGCCACCCGCGTTCATGGGGGCAATTCTTCCACTTCGGAGTGGGATAGAGGAATATTGAACTACCCCTTCATTGGCAAATAAGCTGCCATTCGGTCTAAAAACAAAAGTTGCCTTCATTTCAATTGAAAGCCAAATAGTAATAGTATTTGTCGTGAAGGTAGGGGCAAAATGAAAGAAGCGAAAAGGGTGAAGAAAAAATACTAATTATAAAAATAAAAATTTAAAAGTTGAAGAGGAAAAACTTATTGCCCAAAATCAAATACTAAAAGCTATCCGTTAACTATTATTTCCTTTGCACACGCACACTACCTAAACCAGATTCCAGACGGATAGTCAAGCGTTTAGATGCGTCTTGGAAATCGCTCGTTTCATATACACCGCTTCTCGTTTTCTCAAAATCATCATCAAGCTTGAAACTAGAAAGCCAGTTATCATCATACATTAACTTGGCGGGAATGGTTTGTGGTACATACACATTGATAGAACCGAGCCCAACTTCAATCTGTACTTCAGCGCTTTGTCTAAGTTTGCCGTCGAAATCGAGTTTATAAGTGCCTACACCACCGCTGAATTTGAGATTGTGAAAATTCAAATTGCTTAGATCTGTTGCCGTAAATTTACTCACACCCGATTCAATAGAGATATCGTCTGCAAAAATCGGATTTGGCTTGCTGCACTTCATTGTCACACTACTGGCGCCCGTCGATATTTTAACATCTTTCACTTGCAAGTCAGTCAAGTCGATGTCACCTTTTCCAGCTCCAAGCTCTAATTCAAGAGAAATCGGAATATTGCTGCCAAGTTTAATATCAAGATGACGATTATGGCTATTGTGGTCGTCATCGTCACCCCAAAAATGTGTAGATTCTTTTAATTTGATATATAGCGTGCCGGTTTCGTCCGAGATATCGTATGAGATGTATAATTTGTGTTTAGCAGCTTCCTCTTCGCTGTAGTCAACGGTTGCAATTTTATCTTGTTCGCCTCGTTTAATAGAAATGTCTCCGAATGAAACATCAAGAATGACCCGCAGCTCTTTTTCCTTTGTGCGGTTGAATTCACGATGTTTGCTTTCGAGTGCATAAGCAAATGCAGCTACGGTGCAAACAATGCCGACGAAAAGCAATAGTAAAAATTTTATAGAGTTTTTCATAACGTACCCGTATGCATTTGGTATTACGCAATCAACATCATGGAAGTTGCATTTATTTTCAATAATGACGCATTTTGTCGCGTAGCTGCTTATAGAGAAGCTCGCGGGCGCGGAAGATGTGTGCTTTAACCGTCCCAAGCGGAAGTTTCAAGATTTTAGCGATTTCTTGGTATTCTTTTTCGTCCACGTGACGCATAAGAATAACCTGTCGATACTTTGCCGGTAGCGAATTCATTGCCTCGTCTAACATTTTCTTGCGCTGGGCAGCAATCAGCTCTTGATCAGGTTCAGGTTCTGTATCCGGTAGTTCAAATGAATAATCGCTATCTTCAGACTCAATGGGTTTGTTGATGGAAAATATCTGAAGCTTTCGTTTCCGAATGTAGTCGATTGCGTTGTTCGTTGCTATTTTGTAAAGCCAAGTCGAAAAGGAATATTCTTCATTGAAACTCGCGAGTGACGTGAATGCTTTGATGAAAGCTTCCTGAGTCAGATCTTCTACTTCCTCGCGGCTATGTATCATTCGGCTTATGAGTTTGAAGATTGGTGAATAGTATTTTAGCCGGAGCTTGCGAAATGCATTCTGGTCGCAAGCAAGCGCTTGTCGGATGAGCGCAGAATCCTCTCTGCGTGATTCAAATCGCCTTTGCTCGATGGCACTCAATGCTTTGGGAGTTGAAATCGGAGAAGGTGGTGGAGTATGTTTCTTTTGTGCTTTAGGCATCCTGAAATATCTGTCACCGCTTCATTCTATAATTTATTGTAGTGAAAAAAGTTGAGAGGAGCAAGAAAGGCAAAGCTGCGGCCGGTCCTATGGAGAGTTTAACGTCTTAAAAGATGATCGAGAGATTTATTGTCGCCGTAAATGAATTCAATGTCTGATGGAGAGGGCGCAGACGAAAATTCAATTATTCCATAATTATCAAATGCAGTAAGAATATCCAGCTTGAAGCTTTCCGGCGAGCATATCCAACAGGTCCTTTTCCATTTCCACAATGCTATACCCTTAGGATTATTATGGGCGGAGAAATAACTGATGAATTCAGTTTTCAATTTTTCTGGCCCATTACCAGCTAACAAAAACCAACAGAGCATATTAATACCTGCAATATATCCACAAAATCATAATTTATCTGACACTGCTATAACATATAGTAAATAACAATAACTTATAAAATATACCAATAATATTATAATAAAATATTGCATTATCATGTAAAAATATTGGCTTATTGCCAAAGATTTATTTGTATTCTAATTGGAATTGAAATCCATAAGACCTAATTGGAACTGCCAAATGTGGTTTAGTTGTTTGCTTAACAGTGTGAATTTGGGTATTTTATAAGTAGAAGTCGGGAATCATAAACCAGGAAATATAAAGCAATACAAGACACAAATTCGAATTTAAATCACGAAATAACTATTTAACCACTCACCACAGTATCAATCCCCATGCTAATCACGTTTGAAGGTCTCGATTATTCAGGCAAGTCAACGCAAGTACAACTACTTGCAGATCGGCTCACACTACAGGATCATCGTGTGCTTGTTTTACGCGAACCGGGCGGTACAGAGATAGGCGAAAAGATTCGCAAGATACTACTCGATAAAAACAACGATGGCATGACGGAAGCAAGTGAGTTGTTTCTTTTTTCTGCCAGCCGATCGCAGTTGATTCAGGAAGTTGTGCGTCCAGCGCTCGATGGCGGTATGGTGGTCATTTGTGACCGCTATTATGATTCCACCACTGCATATCAAGGATTTGGCAGAGGCATTCCACTCGAAGTTATACATGCAATTAACCAGTATGCCACCGGTGGATTAGTTCCCGACGTGACGTTCTTTCTTGATATCCCAATTCGGGAAATTGAAAGACGTATACGTTCAGCAAAAACAAATATAGATCGGATGGAATCGAACGGCATAGAATTTTATGAACGTACGCGAAACGGGTTCCTTCAAATAGCAAAAATGGAATCTCGGTACTGCGTCATTGATGGATTACAACCCATCGACGATCTACACGAGCTGATCTGGCAGCACGTGACAGAAGCAATAATCAACCAGAAATGATCTTGGAGTAAAGTTGTATGAATCAAACACGAATGAGTTCACACAAAAAATCGCACAGTACGGTTTTTATTCTTGTGCCTCTATTGGCGCTGACATTTTTCGGATTCGTCTTAGAAGGTGGTGATACCGAGTTCTATCTGAAAATTTATCGCGGTATTGACACATATAGCAAAGTGTATAAAGAAATTACTATGAACTATGTCGATTCTCTCGATCCAGAAGAATTCATGCGTGCCGGCATCGACGGCATGCTTAGAATACTGGATCCATACACGGTGTACATTGGTGAGAAAGAGAATGATGAAATTGATCTCATCACTAATGGCAAATACGGCGGCGTCGGTGTTACTATCGGTTTGCGTGATGGCTATGTGACAGTGATAAATTTGCTTGAAGGATTCTCTGCTGCAAAGCAAGGCGTTGAAGTTGGCGATAGAATTATTGAGGTGGAAGGAAAAGCAACAAAAGGAATGTCACTGGAAGGTATTCGCCAGTTTGTGCGCGGCGCTCCCGGTACAGAATTGAAAATGAAAATTGAACGAGAAGGCGAGAAGAAACCCATCGACTTTGTGTTGATGCGTGAAGAAATTTCCGTACATAATATTGCCTATGCTGGATATGTTGAGGATGGCATAGGCTATGTTCGGCTGGAAAGATTTTCACGGACAGCAGGAGATGATTTACGCAGCACTATCAAGGATTTGCAGGCGAAAGGAGAATTGAAAGGATTGGTGCTTGACTTGCGCGACAATCCCGGCGGATTGCTCGAAAGTGCGGTCGAAGTAGTTTCCAAGTTTGTTCCTGAAAGCAGTCTTGTTGTTTCTACTCGCGGGCGTAAAAGCGATTCAGAACGAAAATATTGCTCTTCAGAAATTCCGATGCTAAGGGATGTCCGAACGGCAGTGCTGGTCAATCGGTTTAGTGCAAGCGCAAGTGAAATTGTCGGAGGTGCCTTTCAGGACTTAGACCGGGGTGTTGTAGTGGGTACGCGCACGTTTGGGAAAGGATTGGTGCAAACAATTACTCAATTATCAGAGAATGCCTCACTCAAGATCACAACTGCACGCTACTACACGCCAAGCGGTAGATGCATACAGGAAATTGATTATTGGCATCGTGACGGCGACGGTAATGTAACGACTAAGCCCGACAGTCTAAGGCGTGAATTCCGCACGGCACATAACAGGCGTGTGTGGGAAAGCGGAGGTATTCTGCCGGATACGATTGTATCTGATACAGTACGTAACATGTATCTTGAAGAACTCAATCGCAAGTCTATGCTCTTTAAGTATGCCAATCATTTTGCTACTGAGAAGAAAATGATTCCCGACACTTTTGAAGTTACCAATGAAATAATTGACGACTTTGAATTGTTCCTGAAAGAAAAAGGTTTCGAATATCAAGATGAAGGAGAAATGAAACTGAAAGAACTGCGCACTCTCGCTGAAAATGCACGATATGATCGATCTTTTTTGGACGGTATCGACAAATTGGAGAATGAGTTGAAATTTTCAAGTGGTAAGCAGATCCATCGCTACCAAGAAGATATCCGTATTGCACTAAAAACGGAAATCCTTGCACGGATGAAAGGCGATAAAGCCCGCTTCGAATCAATGTTTGCCACCGATAAGCAATTGCAAGCTGCAATAGGCATTCTGAAAAACAAAAGAACTTACGACAAATTATTAGGACTTAAAGGAAAGTGAACAGCAGTTCCATTCATTTCTCATAGTGTAGCTTTATAGCTTACCTTATTACTTGTTGAGATTGAACAGATAAGTTTCATTCCCAGCCTTCTTTGGCCAGCATCGCATGCAATTCGTTAGGATGATGCCGGCAATAGTATTCGAGCTTGCTTGAATCTTCGTGTGCTTTGCTGTAAGTCCAACCCTTTGCCATTAGGTTCCGCTCGTGCAGTTCATGAAGAAGGACATACGGGCGCTCCGCTTCTTCAAGGTCATTATCAATCCAAACTTCATTCTGGGGAACAAATTCGTAGACGTGGTCATGGCCACCTTCCGTAAAGTCAATATCAAAAACACTACGTACTAATCTACCATCGATAATCCAGACGCTAATGCCAGATTCGAGCTTCTTCCAAAGTTTTACATGTGCCTTAATAGGATCAGGAAGATCGCCTCCTTTGGTTAATTTTTCTACGTCGCCTGCTTTTTTCCGTTCTGCCGCCTCCGCTTTATCGGCAGCTACCAGGGCATCGTCATATGGGAGACCTTTTTCACATAATCGGTACTCGACCAATAAATGATCGATGAAAAATTGTTGTTCATCCTCCTGTGCTTCTTTGTCCAACCAGAACTCATTCTTTGGAATGCTCTTGAAACCGTAGTGCTCGCCGTAGTTTGTAAACTCTTCGTCGACGTGAGTTCGCACATAAGTACCATCAACAATCCAAATTGTGATTTTACCGCGCTGTCCAACTTTCTTGAGATAGGGGAGTTTTATAGTATCGTTCATGGTTTTTCCTTGAATTAAAAGCAGTTGCTCTGATTCGATGGAATCATATGCAACGGATGATATAGAATACGAAACGAAGATGAAACTTAATACAATAATATAAAAAAGGAGATTGTGCAATCGATGAGTTATTCTCATAAGATCTATTCAATACCTTACAATTACCTTCAACGGAATCATAATTATTTATTGTTGGAGAGTCAATGGAGCCATTTCGCCAAATTTACAGATCAATTATATTTTAAATGTTGAAGAAGCAAGCTCCAGCTTGCCTTTCCTTCATTCAATATCTATATTCTTCCATTCAATTTTCTTGATCTATTAAGAGGGGATATCTATGGAAAAGATTTTATCTTATATCGGATCCAATCACGAACGTTATCTTGCCGAACTAAAAGAACTTCTTGCAATTCCAAGTGTAAGTTCACAAACAGAACGTAAACCGGAGATGCGTCGTGCAGCCGAATGGCTTAGGAACCACATGGCGAAAATCGGTTTGCAGAACACGCAGATTCTAGAAACTGAAGGACACCCGATAGTGTATGGCGATTGGCTTGGCGCGACTGGCAAGCCTACGATTCTCGTTTATGGACATTACGATGTAGAATCGGAAGACCCGGTTAGCGAGTGGAAATCACCACCGTACGAAGCGACTGAACGCGACGGAAATTTGTATGGGCGGGGAACTGCTGATGACAAAGGGCAAATATTTATCCATTTAAAAGCGATCGAGGCGTTTTTAATAAATGGCGGCGCGCTGCCTGTGAACATCAAAATTATTCTTGAGGGGGAAGAGGAAACCGGCAGCGAGCATCTCCCTAAATTTATAAATAAGTATAAAGAATTGCTCAAAGCCGATATCATAGTCATTTCTGATACAGACATATTTGCTAAGGATGTTCCGTCCATTACATATGGCCTGCGCGGTTTGGCTTATATGGAAGTGGAAGTAATAGGACCGAATGGCGATCTGCATTCCGGCTCATTCGGTGGTTCAGTGCATAATCCGATTCAAGCGTTAACGGAAATGATCGCATCCCTTCATGATAAGAGCGGGCGTATTACTGTGAAAGGAATATACGACGATGTGCGTCCTCTAACTAAGGTTGAGCGCTCAGCGTTTAAAAAACTGCCGTGGAGCGATAAGAAGTATGCGAAATCCCTCGGCTTGAAACATCTCTATGGCGAAAAAGGATTTTCAACTCTTGAGCGGCTCTGGGCGCGGCCGACACTTGAATGTAACGGTATCTGGGGCGGCTATACGGGGGAAGGCGCGAAGACGGTGCTTCCTTCGAAGGCATTCGCCAAAATTTCGATGAGAATTGTTCCTGACCAATCTTCGGCGAAGATCGCAAAGTTGTTTGAGAAACACTTAAAAAAAATTGCACCGAAGACTGTGCAGGTAAAAGTCCGAGATCTGCATGGCGGAGAACCGGCTATTACGCCATTAGATAGTCCGGGCGTGCAAGCCGCTGTTGTCGCGTTGGAAAAAGGTTTTGGTAAGAAACCGCTCTACCAGCGCGATGGCGGTTCAATTCCTATTGTAGTGGATTTCAAGAAACTGCTTGGGATAGATTCGGTCCTACTCGGCTTTGGTTTGCCGGATGAGAATGCCCATGCGCCGAACGAGTTTATTAATCTTGACAATTTCTTCAGCG
>JBEKLV010000103.1:0-9291 GCA_050008835.1 Bacteroidota bacterium
GGAAATTCTCGCAGTGTGTTGGTTCGCTTACAGCCCAATGCCATTCAGGTTGCAGAAATGGTGGTCACTGGTGAAGACCCCGCGTATCAAATCATTCGATATGCTATTGAAAGCAAGAAGAAATGGATGAAGCGATTGACATCTTATGAGGGTAAGGCATTTAACCGGGTGGTTCTTCGTGCAAAGGATTCTATTGCCGCTATCACGGAATCGTATTCGACACTCTATTGGCGAAGCGATGATTCTCTCCGCGAGATTGTGACACAACAAAAGCAAACCGGTAATCTTCCCAAGTCGATGCAGGCGATGCGTGTGGGGAAAGTAATAAATTTTAATGACGATGAAATTACGATGGGAGGATTCCAATTCACCGGCCCGACTGCGCCGGATGCATTTGACTTTTATGATTATAAGCTGCGCTCTACCAGAAGAATGGACGACTTTGATGTGTACGAGATTGAGGTAATACCGAAGTCACGCATCAATCCATTATTCAAAGGAACAATTGCTATTGCCGAACGCTCGTATGCGGTTATAGAAGCCGATCTTGAGCCGAATGAAGCATATGAGCAGCCGTTTATCCAATTCTTAAAAGTGCATTATAAACAGTCGTTTCGACTTTTCAATAATACGGTATGGCTTCCAATACATTATCGTTTCGAAGGAAAACTGGAAGTACATATTATGGGAATTAGAATTCCGCCTGTCGGGATCGAACGGGATGTGGTCATTTATGATTATCGGGTGAATCCCGAACTCCCCGACAAAATCCGGAACATCACACAGACGACAATCGATTCTTCTGCGAAGAAAATTGATTCCACGTTTTGGGCAACGCATGATGTGTTACCATTAACGGCGGAACAGGACAGTGCCTATCATAAACTCGACAGTACTCAGACACTTGAAAAACAATTTGCCCCGTCCGGTGCGATGATGAATTTTATGAATTCGATGTCTACCGGTGTTTTCAGTTATCTGGATCTGACGTTCAATCGTGTGGAAGCATGGCACCTGGGAATTTCAAAAACAGTAGATTCATTAACGGGCAAGTTGGGTGTCCGAGGCGGAGCGGCATACGGTACAGCTGATGAAAGATGGAAATGGCATGCCGGAGCGACACTCTCATTCGGTGATACAGTGAATAGTTCTATATCATTCGGTACCGCTGCAATAGCTATGTCCGATCGAAGATGGTCGTTTGCATTGGATGTGTACGATCAGCTGGAAGAATTTCCGCTCGTATTAATGAAGGATCGATTCTTCAATATCTTCAATGCCTTATTTGTGCATGAGGATGCGTACGATTATTATGCTGCCCGCGGCGTGAAGGCGGCATTGACTTATTTGCCGGCTGCATCCTGGCGGATATCTCTTACCGGACTTTCGGAAAATCAACAATCGCTTGCCAAGCATACCGAGTATTCATTCTTCAATCGGTCAGAGATTTATCCGGATAATCCTTCAATTGTCGATGGTATGATGAACAGCGTAACGCTAAGTACGAGATATTCAACGACAGAAATGCCGGGCATGACACGGAATGCATTCAGTGCATCGACTACAGTTGAATATTCAGATCCTTTTTTGAAGAGTGATTATTCGTTCACACAGTTCAACCTGAAGCTTCGCGGAAAAATATCCACAATGAATTATAACTTACTATTCCCGCCGTCGCTTACCGTCATAATCAACGCGGGAACATCAGCAGGGCATCTTCCGCCGCAGAGATATTTCTCGCTTGCCTCTAACGTGTTGTTTGTGGGAGAACAGGGGACATTGCGAGGTGTTGGATCGCGCGAATACTACGGAGATCGATATGCCATTGGTTCTATAGAATACAATTTCCGTCGTGCCCCGTTTGCGCTGACCGGAATCAAAGCGCTCTATGAATCGAAGCTTGAATTTATCGTGATAGGAGCCGTGGCGCGGTCATGGTTAACTGACGAGGCGCTTCGGACGCCGCAATTTCCTGTGAAGGATACTAATGGCTGGTATTATGAAGCGGGAATCGGTATATCGAACATACTCGATTTCTTCCGTCTTGATTTAACATACAGATTCACACAGCCGGGCCAAGTGAACCTCATGCTTTTACTCTCGGATTTTGTTTCTGGATTTGCACGGTAAACAAGATTACTTTCACAGAGAAAGCCTTTAGAAAAGATGGAGAACTATCGGCGGTTGTTTGTGCGGGTTTCTGTATGTTGTATGCAGTTATCCATAAATAGCGTTTATTAAGGAGAGTAAAGAAATGAAAAGATTAACGTCATCTATCATAGCTGGAATTTTTTGTGCGATTATTTGTGCCATTGGACGGAAATATTTAATTCCATCCATCACATTATCTGCATTAATTGTTTCATCTTTTGGAAATCGAATTCTAATTGGTTTTGTTATCGGTATAAGTAGATTAAGAATGAATTATCTTCTCCACGGAGCATTCATTGGTTTTTTAGTAACTCTATCATATTCAATAGGCATGATACTCGATAATAATGTAATGGGTTTTATAATGTACACCACTGCAGGAACCATATTTGGATTGCTAATCGAAATATTCGTAACCAAAATATGTAAAACTCCAAGTGTATAATTTGTAGATCAAGGGACCTTATGCCGGCGGGATGGATATGAAGAGGAAGGATAAAAATGTGGCACCAAGAGTAGATTTTTGAAATTAAGATTAAACGTCCCCTCTCTAGAGTGGACTGCAGACCTGCCCGCCGGCAGGCGGGGGTGTGTGAATTAATTGGAATAATATTTCTGGGCTTTGACACACCCCTTGCCGAAGGCATCGAGACTGTATAAAAAGTCTTTATTGTCACTCTGAGCGTAGCGAAGAGTCTCGTTTTCAATTCAGATTCTTCACTTCGTTTAGAATGACGAGACCCTTTTTCTGGTTTTGACACAAACTCCACCCCTTCGGGAAAATCCCTTCTCATCTCAGTTAAATCTTATGTGAGAGGGGACTTCAAGGAGTGGACTTTTATGGGACTTTAATGACGATTGACAACAGCGAAATGAAAAATGGCATCGAAGAAATGATGATTGACAGCGGCGAAATGCCATCTGACGCTGACGGGAAGACATCTGACAACGTCCGGAAGCTAGTTGGCAACATCCAGAAGCCGTCTGACAACATCTGGAAGCCATTTGACAACAGCGGGAAGGCGTCTGACAACGTCCGGAAGTCATCGGACAACATCCGGAAGTCATCGGACAACATCCGGAAGCCGTCTGACAACGTCTGGAAGCCGTCTGACAACGTCTGGAAGCCGTCTGACAACGTCTGGAAGCCGTTTGACGATGGCGAAAAGCAGTTTGACAACCGTGCGGAGAGCTTTGACGAAGAAGAAATGTCAGGTGACAATGACACGAAGTCAGTTTGCACTGGCGCGGAGCTGTTCGATGTTGTAACAATTTCAAATTGCACTCGCGAAAAGCAGTTTGACGGTCGCGAAAAGTACTTTTGCGATCACGCGAAGTAGTTTGATGATCATGCGGAGTAGTTTGACAATCGCACGAAGCACTTTGAAGATGACACGAAGCAGTTTGACGAGAAAGAAATGCGGAATACGGCAAAAAAATGGCTATTTGCAGTAGAGGTAAAGATTTTTTCTCTTCGGGTTTTTGCAGCGGTGTATTGCCTTGGTAGAGACGTTCAATTGAACGTCTCTACTTGATTCTTGGCTGATAACTCGCTACCATTTTTACGAGAAGCGTTTTGGGGAAACATCGCTTACCAACCACTATCGTCAGATTTCAAATCAGATTACTAAAATTAGTTTTAAAGCGATTCCTTTTCTATGCTAATGAACTAAAATTATGGACAAATCTTTGCTCGATATTGACCAAAGAATCCGTTTGATAGCGTTTAATTGGTTATCACAACAAGTGAAGATTCACGGTGAAGTGCTTCATCGAATATTATTGGAAAAGGGTTTTGAGTTTGAAGGTAAACGAGTACTACTCATAGGTTCTCAAGTAATATTCAAACCGCAGGTTATACCTAATCTGCCTATCTCGATTACGACGGCTCTTTTCGGACTGTATGACGACAACTTTGATAATAATAATTTTAAGTAAAATAATTCTATAAGCATCAATTTATATAATTTTCCGCACGAGCAAAAGGGAATGATCACATGGAAGAAACACTTGTTACAGCTTTGGGCAAAATTATTATTATGAACCGATGGAATGTAATGCCTAAAATTGAAATCTGGACAGAGGCAGAAAATATTGCATATTACACCCATATGGCATTCGCGATTGCCAAGGAAGGATTTTCTTGGGACGATACAACAATTGAAATATTGTTAAAAAGGTGTTTACTAAAATCACTCAACAAGTATATACTTTCTGATATTTCCGTTACCTCAAGAGATAAAATGAGAGAGATTAATAAAAACCTTTGGGAAACGTTGGTTAATGATACTGCCCTAAAATCCGCAGATCTTTTTCCTAGAGAAGTTCGCGGTGAATTTCGTGAATATCTAACTTACAGTGGAGATTATAAAATTGGTAGTGACAATGCGGAAGAAATTAAGCAGAATATTGAAAATCTGATATCCTTCTGTCAATTTAAATCAGCTCTTGAAGAATGTGAAATTAATATGCAAGTATATAAAAATGAAAGATATAAAAAAATTAAAGCTGATATTGAAAATAAAATAAAGGCTCTTCCAAAAAAGAACCTTGATGTTTTCGAGACATCACTTGATAGAAATCAAGTGTACATTCATGCGATTAGACAATTAAAAAACCTCCGACGTTGGAATACAATAAATAGGTCAATTGAGACAACTGTGATGGGACATACTTTTATTGTGGCAATATTAGCCCTCCTTTTTGCTGAACTAGATGGAACTAAGACAAATCTGAGGGGAGAAAATTTTACTTACCGAGCAGTCCTTAGGGCGCTTTGTCACGATGTTCCTGAAAGTTTCACAGGTGACGTTATTACTCCTGTTAAAGTTCTTATTGAGAAATATGAACAAGATGCTTGGGATAAAGTAGAAAAAGCATTGATTGCTGATTTCCAAGTTGGGTTTCAAAGGAGAATTGTTGATGAACTGAATGCCAAAGGATTATTAGTGGAATTAACAGAAAAGGAATTATTCTCTGTCGATTCACTTGTAAAAGCATGTGATCAATTAGCATTAATAATAGAATGTTTATTTGAAAGAGAATGGGGATCTAATAGAATAGAAATGAAATCTGTTTATGAAAATTATACTCAGAAATTACAAAATTCTGAATGGGAAAGTATAAGAGAATATGCTCATAGTATATTAATAGATTATCCAAGAGAATAAGTCTCTTCTTAGACGCGATAAGATTTATTGATTTATAAAAAACGTAACAATAAGAAATTGATATTTGAGTAGGGATATATCATGGTAATTGAAATAGAATTCAAATTAATGATTAAACATGGATGTTACGAAATTGTAGAAGGTGGATTGCGTAATTGGTCTTCAAATGAAGACTTTATGATCCAATACGGTGACGATATTTCCTATAATGACCTTTATTATGATACTCAAAATAAGATGCTATACAGGAACGGATTATATCTTCGATTAAGACATCCTGTTGATTCAGCGAGTAAAGAAATTACATATAGAGGTTATAATGCTATAGGTGCAAAGCTTCTTCAAATGACCGATTATAATGGTCAGCTTACAAAGGAATCTTTAAAGATTATTTTAAATAAACTAAAAGATATTGTTCAAGTAACCGACTATCCGAATAGCGAGAGCAATCCAATTAGTTGCTTCGAGAAAAATGGAATCAAACAGATATTTTCATTTGATCTTCAAAGAATGAAATTTCTTTTACAATACAGGAAGCAGAAAATTGGTGTTGTTCTACTTGATCGTCTTGTCTATCATATTGATGATCTTTCAATTCCTTATCAAGAAATAGAAATAAAGGTTCAAGACACCTTTCTATCTGTTGCCGATCATTTAATAATGCTTTTTCTAAACGAGTTTCCAAATGCTCTTCAATCAACTACACTAACAAAATTACAGAGAGCATTTCTTAATAAAGATACAATGACAAATTGAATTAACTTTTTTAGAAAGGTGCTAAATATGATTTTTAAAGAACATATTAGAGATAGGCTCTCTTTAGGTGTTTTAAATCTAGATCATATTTTAGAACTAATTGACGAAAAAATTGTTTTAAATATTGACAGACAAAAACTTGAAAAATATAATAATGAGAACAAATCTTCAGCATTAGATTTAACAATCTCTAATATTGGCTGGGAAGTTGGTAAGTCATTCAAACCTCAACTGGGAGAGAAAGTTGAAGGATTGATGAAAAAATATGCCAAAGGAAAACTTAAAAGGATAAATCAAGGAGTAGTGCTAGAAAAAGGTAATGTTTATCTTTTCCAAATTGAGGAACAATTAGATTTGAAAAACGAGTTTAAATTATATGCTCAGGCTTCAGGGAAGAGTTCAATAGGACGATTAGACGTGTTAACGCGACTTGTAATTGATGGGTCGCCATTATATGATGAGATTTCAAATGGATATAAAGGAAAAATGTTCGTTGAAATTATTCCACTTTCTTTCCCTATTTTAATTAAAACTGGAAATTCTGTAAACCAACTACGCCTTTTTCGTGGAGAGCCAACTCAGAGTAAATTAGGTAAATATTCTCTTGATGAGATAGGAGATGGAACACCTCTCATTCTTGATAAAAATGGTGAAACAAGAACATGTGGAATCGATAAATTGAGCATAGATCTTTCAGTGATAGATTGTGGTGGAACACAAACCTGTGCTTATGAAGCAAAGAGTGAAGATAATGGTATAGAGCCGATCGATTTGTCGTCGAATAGTCTATATAATCCAGAGAAATACTGGAGAAGACTTCCGCCGGATAAAGGGACTTTGAAAATGGAGAAGGATCATTTCTATATCCTACGTTCTTGCGAAAGGTTTTATTTACTAGAAGATATTGCAGTTCGATGTATTGCCTATACTGAAAATCTTGGCGAAACCCGAATACATTATGCCGGATTTGCGCATCCTTGGTTTTCGAGAAAGTCTAAGAATGGTGCTCCCTTGATATTTGAAGTAAGATGTCATAGCTTTCCTATAGTTGCTCGTCATAAAGAAGATTTCGCAAGAATAGAATTTTACAGAATGGCCGAACCCACAAAAGTTTTTACTCCATATGAAAGTCAAGAATTAAAATTATCAAAATATTTTGATGCCTGGAAATAAAAGAAAAAATCTAACTCCCAGTCTTTTCTCAGATAGTACTGAAGTTGCTCTCAATGGTAGCAAGTTGGCATTAGCTCGATTTACGGAGAAAAAACTTGTACCTAGTGAGGTATTTGAATCTCTCTCAGATATTCTTTTAGAAAGTGAAAATCTTTATCCTGGAATAGATTTATGGTTTCGTGATAAAGTTATCCCGGGATTAAGGAATGGAAGGCGCGTCGCCTATGTTTTGTTTTACGAGGGAAAAGCAATTGCGGAATCGATTGTTAAGTATAGTACGCACACAAAGATTTGTAGTATGAGAGTAGATCCTCAATTTCAAAATAAAGGCTTAGGACCATTCCTTTTTAATCAAATTGCGAGTGAATTAGATAACAGTATCAAAACTGTACACTTTACAGCACCTGAAAGTCTTGTAGATGAACGTGCAGGATTATTTGATGATTTAGGATTTGTATTTCAAGGAACTTCGAAAAAAAAATATCGCCAAGGAATTGATGAGTTAGTGTTTAAAGGGGAAACAGCTTTATTTAAAAGAAACAGTGTGAATCTAATTGCAAAAAAAATATCAAAGAATTTTCTTGGTGGATCAAGAAAAGGTATACTAATTTCTGTAAAGCCAAGTCATATTGAAAAAATCCTAACAGGCGAAAAAGTGATTGAACTTCGGCGTAAATTTTCTTCAGACAATAAAGGCTGTATTGCATTATTATATGCCACTCAACCGATAGGAAAAGTTCTTGGTGATGCCTTAATAAAAGATGTAATTATTGAAAAACCTGCAAGAGTATGGCGTGATTTTCAAGGATTCTTGGGTTGTTCAAAGCAGGAATTCGATGATTATACAAAAGGAGCTGATACAATTAGTGCTTTATTGCTTGACCAAGTGAGCAAATACCCTCATCCATTCGAATGGGATCAGGTAATGCAAACTTTTACCGACATATCTAGACCCCCTCAAAGTTTTCAGTTTATTCCTTCACCCTCACTTAGCTTTTGGGGCTCACTAGCTTTCTCTTCTAATAAAGAAAAAAAAGAAAATACTGTTAAACAATTTTCTTTAGGATTTTGAATTTATACTAAGATTGTAGACAAACTAACGTCGGCTGCAAAATTTTAATAATCCTTTCCTTTATCACTCGTATATCTACATCGGTGTGCTATTTTCGGTGGAGATTATCCTGTCTCTCTTGTATCTTGTGCATAAGAAATAATTGATCGATAACTGTATAGATAAGAAAGCCCTTTGCTGTAATAAAAAACGGGTCCCGTTGTTCTTCGGAGTCCGGTGTTATGGATTCCTCCCGACTTTATCGGGACGGGAATGACAGGCCTTTTTACTTCTCTTCTTTAGCAGAGTCTTTCCCGCCGTAGTGGTGATGATATTTTTCGATGACCAGTGATCACAGGTTGAATAAGGCGCAGAAATTCCGTATCTTATTACAACATATCAGTGAACCAGTAATATTCAACACGGAGTAACAGCATGGCAAATCCTATTACGCATTTCGTTCTCACACCTCAACAGTCTCAGGAAAAGGCATTAATAGTAGAACAGATGCGGGCGAACCCTCGTGGTCCGTGGGTAAACGGTAAGCTGACGCGCTTGCCCAAGCAAAAAAGGACAACACCCGGCAACAAGAAAAAGGATTAATATCCTCTTTTTCTAGCAGCTGAAAACTTCCTCATGATGCTCAACGCAGCGTTTGTGATTCTTCCGGCTTAAAAGCAACACTCAAGCTTTGGTAAATTTCTCATTCGTCTTCTGCCATTCTCACTATTCAAACGGCCATTCGTGAATAATCCGGCTGCGGACGAGATATACAACAATGCCCGCCGCGACAACGCCGCTTCCGGCAGTCATAAACGCAGTACCTGTCGAATAGAATATTGCTCCCCACGTTGCAAGCGCTAGAAGAGCGGGAAAAGGGTAGAGCCACATCTTGAACGGCAATCGCTCCGGCGGCCACCGCCGCCGCAATAGCATTACGCCGACTGCTTGACCCATGAATTGTACTAATATCCGCATTGCCAGGATTGC
>JBEKLV010000104.1:0-9147 GCA_050008835.1 Bacteroidota bacterium
GGAAAGATCGTGCGGAGAGATCTCGATAATTAAGCCGCGTTTTCCTCCATTGATATAGATTTTTTGTAAATCTAATATAGTCTTTTCCGCATAGACAGGCAATTGGTGCCGCGTCCCAAACGGACTCGTTCCACCGAATTGATAACCAGTGTAGCGTTGCGCAGTGTTGGCATTGCACGGTGTTATTTGTTTTACTCCCATGATGCGTGCCAACTGCTTCGTGGAAACTTCCCGGTCGCCATGCATCAGCACTAACAGCGGCTTCTTTTGATCTGTCTCAAAGACTAATGTCTTGATAACTTGATGATCGGACACACTAAACTCCGCCGCAAACTGATGCGTGCCTCCGTGCTCCTCATAACGATATAAAAACGGAACAAACGCAATCTTTTTCTCTCGAAGAAATCTAACCGCAGATGTAATTGGACAATCTTCTTTCAGCATAGAAATTATTTCGGTTTCTTCATTTCCCAAACTGTCCCAAGTTTTGAAAGACAATGAATACGGTACATATTTCCGTCGTCCTTTTCCCACGAAGGAAACCCTTGTGCCACTCGCCATGTATACAAATCAAGAATGTGAAGCAGGGCAAAACAAACCTCATTTGGTCTCTCGTAAGGAGTTTTATATTGGAAAGTATCACCTAATTGATGCTTACATTTCCCATGCTTCTCAATCATTTTAATTTCAATGGGTCCAGTGTTTTTCCATTTACTACGATAATCTTCTTCTATCATTAAGAATAGTCCCTCAATGCATGCTCTTTTTTGTTGACTATATAATCACTGGTTCTGAAAACTTCGCAAGTTCGGCCGCCGAAGCTTTCTCCACATCCGCATGGAGACTGTTGCCGTGCGCATCCATCGTGACGATTACGGGAAAGTCCTTAACGTGTACATGCCACATAGCTTCCGGCACACCAAATTCCAACAAATCGACACTTTCTACTTCTTCAATGCATTTAGAATAATATTGCGCCGCACCGCCAATCGCGCTGAGATATACTGCGCCGACTTCTTCTAGAGCGGCGAGTGTTTTTGCGCCCATTCCACCTTTTCCAATCACTGCTCGCACTTTGAACTTGCGAATGATTTCACCTTGATACGGCTCTTCACGAATACTCGTTGTAGGACCGGCTGCATTCATAAACCACTTCGCTCCTTTTTTTAATGCAACAGGACCGCAATGATAAATCACACCGCCATCAAGATTCACTGGCGAGTTGTGTGTCATTAAATGATGATGAAGAACATCGCGTCCCATATGCATTATACCACTCAACAATAAAACGTCGCCAACTTTTAACGCACGCACTTGGTCTTCAGACAGCGGCATCGTAAGCGGAATCTCACGCCCTGTCAATGGCAGACTTTCTTCTTTTGCTATACGCATCACTGGTGTATCTTCCTTGTAGAGCCATTTCTTAATCGTTCCGGTCTTCGCATCCAAAATCACACCAAGACGACGATATGCCCAACAATTGTACGCCACTGTCACAAAGAAACTTGCAGGCAAGCGATGATATGAACCGATCTTGCAGCCGATAAGCGTTGACAATCCACCAAATCCCATTGTGCCGATGCCAAGCTTATTGGCGTTTTGTAAAACGTAGTCTTCGAGTTTTGCAAGTTCTGGATTTGGTTTGATGTCGTCAAGCACGCGGAAGAGTTGTTGTTTAGCGTAATAATAACCAGAAGCGCGGTCTCCGCCAATAGCAACACCGATTGCACCGACGCTGCATCCTTGTCCCTGCGCCTGCCAGACAGCGTGAAGCAAACACTTGCGGATGCCATCCATCGAGCGATCTGCTCTGCCAAGGTTGGGCAGCTCGCATGGCACAGAGTATTGAATGTTTTTATTTTCACATCCGCCTCCTTTCAAAATCAATCGCACTTCAATTTCTTTTTCCTCCCACTGCTCAAAGTGCATCACTGGACAACCATCTCCAAGATTGTTCCCGCTGTTTTTACCAGTGAGAGAATCGACAGCGTTAGGACGAAGTTTGCCAATTTTAGTCGCCTCAGCAATCGCTTCCTTAATTTCCTTCTGCAATAAAATCTGATTTGTACCAGCCGGAGTTTTTATTTCAAAGGTCGGCATTCCTGTATCCTGGCAAATAGGCGCTTCGTTATCGCACGCCATATCGGTATTAATTGCCATTGCCTGCAATGCTAGCATCGCCTGACTCCCCGGTGTCTCGCGTTCAATCGCCCATTTTAATGCACGCCTGATATCCGGTGGTAAATTCGTCGAGGTCTCACTAATGAGAGTTAGCATACTTTCTTTGAATTGCGACATTGTCGGAAAAATATTTTTCTTAACAGTCCGTTTAACTTTGGAGATGGGCTTGCGCTTGGAAACAGTTTTCTTTCCAATATTCTTAGATACTTTGAATTTCTTCATCGTAAATTCCTCCATCGCTGTTGATAAACCAGTTTTCGTAATCAATCGCTTAAAATACTTCTCCCCTTTACCTGTTTTTCACTTTTTATTCTTCCATCCATCAACTTCCTTCCGCTTTTTCACTTGGTATTTTCATCAATCCAATCCAGAACTGTCTTATACCATAGTTCTGCATTTTGCGGTTTTGAAACAAAGTGAAACTCATCTGGAAAATACAACATCTTCGATTTCACTCCTTGCCGCTGCAGTGCTGTGAACAATTGGAATCCCTCACTCACGTCGAGGCGATAATCCTGTTGACCATGAATAACAAGCGTCGGTGTTTTGAAATTCTGCGCAAATTCCATCGGTGACCACTTCTTGTACAACTCCGGATTCTTGTATGGCGTTCCCCCAAATTCCCATTCGTTGAACCACAGCTCTTCCGTCGTTCCGTAAGCGCTCGCCGGATTGAAAACACCATCGTGCGAAACAATACATTTAAAGCGATCCGTATGTCCAAGAATCCAATTCATCATATAGCCGCCGTAAGAAGCACCGGCGGCTGCCATCCGATTGCCATCTATGAACGAATGAGTCTTCAACACGTAATCCAATCCATTCATTAAATCCTCATAGACTCTGCCGCCCCAGTCTTTGCTAATCTCATCTGTGAATTTTTGTCCATAGCCGGTACTGCCACGCGGATTGATCATTACCACAACATACCCGCGCGATGCAAACATCTGTGTATTCCATCGATAATGGAACTCATCACTCCATTGTCCTTGTGGTCCACCATGAACTAGAAAGATTAACGGATATTTATTTTTTATGGAAAAGAATGGCGGCTTCAATATAAATCCCTGCACTCGCGTGCCTACTGCTCCATCAAACCAGAAATTCTCCAATGAATTCATTTCCAATTGAGACACTTTTTCTGCGTTGACAGAAGTAATCTGTTTCAAGTCTTTTCCATCAATGTCCATTCTAAAAAGTTCTGTTGGTTTTTTAATAGTTTCTTCCGTAAAAACCAACGTTTTACCATCGGGCGTTAATCGCAGTGAAGTATTAAAACCTTTATCGAAAATCGTCTTGATCTTTTTATCGGCCACTGTCACTTTAATAATCGAGACATTACCTTTGTCATCAGCGTTGAAGTAAATGGATTTTGAATCCGGCGACCAAACGACATTGTTGACGCTGTAATCAAATGTTTCGGTAAGATTGACGAGCTTTCCTGATGCGCGTTCATAAAGAACAAGCTCGCGACGGTCCGCTTCAAATCCTGCCCGTCTCATCATTCGATACGCAATATATTTGCCGTCAGGCGAATACAACGGCTGACTATCGTTGGCGGGATTGTTGGAAATGTTCTTCGGTGTTCCGCCAGTCACGGGAACAATATAAATTTCATTGTTCGTACTTACGGCGATAAGTGTGTCTGGATTTTTTGTGAATGCGATTTCTTTGCTGCCTGGTGAGAAAGCATAATCCCAGTTGCCGCCGAGATCAATGGGCGGTGTATCGAAATCACCCGGTGTCACATCAATCGCCTTACCACCGTTAGATGATAAGACAAATAAGTGGCTGCGCTTGCCATCTTTCCATGAATTCCACACTCGATACGGCAGTGTGGTGAATATTTTTGCTTTCACCTTACTCTTTTCAAGAGCTTCAAGCCGCTTTGCGTTACAATCTTCATCCAAACAATCAGGATAAACATTCGAAGAAAACGCAAACCATTTTCCATCGGGAGAAACGATAAGTCCGGACGCTTCAGTTGCTATATGTGATACTTTCTTTGCTTCCCCACCGCTGACAGAAATCGTCCAAATTTGCGATTCACCATCGCGTGTTGAAATAAAAGCAATAGTTTTCCCATCCGGCATCCAGCGTGGGGAATTATTTCCACCTTTGGCATTAGTAAGTTGGAGGACGTCACCACCATTGATACTAATTAAATAGATGTTGCTGGTAGATTTGTTTTCCTCCTTCGATTGCCAAGTAACAACGAATGCGACGGTTTTTCCATCCGGAGATATTTGAGGATCAGAGACACGCCCGAAGCTTATAAGATCATCAAATGTGATGGCTCGCTTGGGTTGTGCATACATAATAATTGTAAAAAGGAATGCAACAAGAAAGATCAATAATGATTTCATACAGACTCCATAGGTTTTAAAATCTTACTTCAGCAACTAATTCATTTAATACTTATTCTTTCCGGTTATTATTTATCACTTCTTACCCGGTTTTACTATTACACCTTTGTTCTTTCGCCCATTAATTTTTGCTATGATAGACTGTTCAAACCGAAGATGGCGGACATGATTCAACTCCTGTAATGCGGGCTGAGATTTCAACCATTCCCAATCAATAAAACCAAGCCGGTGCGCGGCGTCGACAGTAAAGTAACCGACGCGAAATGATGTAATGTTCTGAAAGAAATGTGATCCCTGCGATGGCGTCACATCGATATCTTTGAAACCTGATTCAACAATTACCGCCGCACCAGAAATTTGGTCCCATGTAACCGGAATGCCAAGCCACGGATCCAAGCTTCCCCATCTTCCCACACCAATCAACACATAAGGTCTATTTTCTGCAAGCAGCCGTGCGTTAATTTCGCTGACTTCTCGAGCAGTCTCTTTACTTTTTGATCGCTCAAATCGCTCTGCGTCTATAACCACAACATCATAAATATCTTGGATGGCACCATTGCCAAGCACTTGCTCGCTCTGACAAATTAGATTTTCACTATTGAACTGATCGACATCAAGCTCTTCGAATTCAAGGCTCATCACTAACGGACGAATCTGGAGCATTGCAAATTCTTTTGGCATACCAGCTGGCGTGTTCATATTGACGGCAAACTCTATCTCGACATGTGTTCCCATACCCCATACTCCCATATCGAGAATTAAATCTAAGATTTCAGGTAAAGGGAATATCTTATACTTCAGCACGGGTGCAAACGTCACCACGCGCTTGCCTGCACGTGATACGCCATCGTACACCGAATCATCTTCTGGCGAGTACGTGGAACCGACATAGTAGAGTGTATTATCTTCTTCTGCTGTGCTTAGATCATAATGCTTTATCATTACATCCGGTGTTTCATGATTTTCGTGATTGAATGTAGATGTCAGATCGAGCGCAAGATATTCCTGCTGGGCATTGCGAATAGTTTCTTTCGTTGAAAAGAACTGCAATAAATGGCGTGGGAACTTAGGACAAAAACGCACTGAATTTCTCCCCTCTACAACCGTGAATCCTAATCCTAAAGCAACCTGTACAATTCCATCTTCAGATTTTTGAGGCGGGACTGGATAGAAATTGTAAGATTTCGCTACACCGGCAAACTCCGGGTAAAATCGATTATGATGCGCCGTTCCGACCATTCGCTGGATAATAACCGCCATCTTCTCCTCTTCTAAACGGTACGGCGTTGCCTTCATATAATCTTTTGCTTTTTTTGAAAAGGTTGACGCATATACAAGTTTGATACTTTCTAACAATTCTTTCAGCCGGATTTCTGGATTGGAATTATTATTCGGAATCATGTAAGTCTGGTACACACCTGCAAACGGTTGATACTGCGAGTCTTCCAATAGACTCGATGAACGGACAGCAAGCGGCTCTTTTGATATATTAAGAAAATCTATCAGTTTGAAAATCATATCAGGTGGAAAGTATGGCGCATCGACAAACCTCTGAAGAAGCTCATCATCATTCTTTGCCTCAAGAACAATTTTATCCAGTTGATTCTCTCTAATGAATTTATCGAATACGTCTGTAGCAACAACAACTGCCGAAGGAACCAATATTTCTACACCTTCAAAACTATCGCGCAGATTATAGTTATTGATTAGAGTGTTGACGAATCCTAACCCTCGTGCCTTACCGCCGACTGATCCCGTACCAATGCGTGCAAAACTGTTCAATGGATCGAATGATTCCTTGGAGAATTCTGTGATGATGCCGCGCTGGCGTGTCTCTTGATACAATCGTAGAGCACCGATCAATTCATCCCGTAATTCCTTAATGGTTGCAAAATCTTCTACCTTTTGCGGACGAAGTTTATGCGCCAGCCAAAATTCAGTTCTTGCCTTGAGCCAATTCGAAAAATGATTTCGCCTCGCATGGAATTGGATACATTCATCGGGAACTGTTTGAAGTTGCTCTTCGAGTTGCTTCAAATTTGCGGCTCTTCCAACTTCCACTCCATCTGGCGTGCGAAAAATAAAGTCCCCAAATCCAAAATGCGTCATAACAAAATCTGTCAGATCACGCAACAACGTCGGCGAACCTTTCTGCAGAAATCCTGCACCGAGTTCAGACGCTTTCGCTGCTGCTTGCGTATTACCCGACTGTAGAAGTATAGGAATGTCTTCCTTTCTCTCCCGCACTGATTCAGCGAACTTAAATCCTGCATTCGGATCTTTTTCGCCATTGCGAAGAAAGTCGATATCCGAAATAACACCGAGCACATACTCTTCATACTTCTCGAAGCATGACCATGCTTCTTCATATGTCGAGCAAAGTAGTATCTTGGGCCGCGCGCGCATGCGGAGAAATTTATGTGTAAGATTAATGCCTTCTGAAATAAGCCGCTGCGACTGGTTAAGAATTTGCGTGTAGAGAAGCGGCAGATAGGAAGAATAGAAACTGATGTCGTCTTCTACAAGAATAATGATCTGTACTCCGACCGTTGCGGTATCGCTTTGAACGTTGAGTTTGTCTTCAATATATTTAATCATCGCAATAAGCAAACGGTAATCCCCATGCCAGATGAAGATGCGGTCGAATACAGATGTGTCGTAATTGGTGATGATTTCCTTTTTCTCGCGATTATCATACGCCAGCAGGATGATTGGAATATCGAGGCCTGTTTGCCGAACTTCCTGCGCAAACCGAACAACCGGCATATCTTCGATGTGTAACGTTGTAATAACGAGATCAAAATTCTCGCCGGAAGTGAGAAGTTCAATTGCTTCCTCTCCGCTCGTCACGTGCGTGATCTCCGGCGGATGGCTAAGATTGAGAACCTGAAATTCCTGCCGAATCAATTCATACAATCTGCCGTCTTCTTCAAAAAGATATTGGTCATAAAGACTGGCGACGAGCAGAATATCCCGTACCTTAAAGCGCATCAACTTTTGAAACGATTTGATGCGACCTCCATAAATATCTTCTGTTGATAATTGCTTTATACGGTTCATTCTCTATCCACTCAAAAAAGAATAAACAACAAAGGCGCCTTTATCCCTGCGCTGTAATTAATGCATTCAAAGATAAGGGCGCCATCTGTATTGACATCTAGAATATTAAACATCCTTCTGTTATATCAATCCTTGTTCGAGCATTGCGTTGGCAACTTTCAAAAAGCCGGCAATGTTTGCGCCCATCACATAGTTACCCGGTTCACCAAAACGTTCAGCCGTTTGCACACAAGTGGCATGAATACTTTTCATAATTTGATGCAGCCGAGTGTCAACTTCTTCTTTCGGCCACGGCAAGCGCATGCTGTTCTGGCTCATTTCCAATCCTGACGTCGCAACACCGCCGGCATTGGACGCTTTTCCCGGAGAAAACAATATCCCAGCCGAATGAAACACTTTAAATCCCTGCATTGTAGTGGGCATATTCGCCCCTTCGCATACGCAAACACAACCATTCTTTACAAGTTCTTTCGCATCATTCTCATCTAATTCATTCTGAGTAGCGCAGGGGATTGCAACATCAACCTTCAAACTCCACGGCCGCTTACCAGCGATGAATTGCACTTTGAATTTATCTGCGTAGGATTTTACTTCGTCCTTTGCGCTCGAACGCAATTCAAGCATATAATCTATCTTCTCGCCTTTGATACCATCCGGATCGTAAACAAATCCATCCGGACCGGAAAGCGTTACCACTTTACCGCCCAATTGGCTCGCTTTCGTTACTGCACCCCATGCGACATTGCCAAAACCGGAAACTGCAACAGTCTTTCCTGCAATACTCATACCTTTGGTTTTCAACATCTCTTCTGTAAAATAGACGACCCCAAATCCGGTTGCTTCCGGTCGGATAAGCGAGCCACCCCAGTTCAATCCTTTACCAGTCAACACACCATTAAATTCTTTCGTGAGTCGTTTGAATTGCCCAAATAAAAATCCAATTTCCCTGCCACCCACTCCGATATCGCCAGCAGGCACGTCTATATCCGCGCCGATATGACGGTACAATTCCGTCATGAAACTTTGGCAAAAACGCATTACTTCATTATCGGTTTTTCCTTTAGGATTGAAATCTGATCCTCCTTTGCCGCCGCCCATCGGTAGCGTAGTGAGACTGTTCTTGAATACTTGCTCGAATGCAAGGAACTTGAGGATGCTTAGCGTCACAGATGGGTGGAAACGTAGTCCACCTTTATACGGACCGATTGCGCTGTTCATCTGCACGCGAAATCCACGATTGATGTGAATATCACCTTGGTCATCCATCCATGGAACACGGAAGATAATGGTGCGTTCGGGCTCGACCATACGCTCAAGAATTCGCGCCGCTTGATATTCCGGATGACGTGCGAAAACTGGTTCTAAGGATTCACACACTTCTTCCACTGCTTGATGGAACTCCAGTTCATTGGAGTTATTCGCTTTAACCTGGGCTATTACTTTGTTGATATAGTCAGACATAACTTCCTTTCCACCTCAATCGTTGCGGTGATTTGTCTCCGTAAAAATGCTTGCAAAGGGCAGTCTTCTGCGGACGTGA
>JBEKLV010000105.1:0-8951 GCA_050008835.1 Bacteroidota bacterium
CACCTTCTTACCGGTATCTGTGGAGATGCGGATAAAGGAAATGCAGAAACTGTTCAAGCCGATGTTCCTTATGCTCAACAGACAGTGTTCCTGCGTGTAAGTATTGACACAGGTGCGGTATGCCGGTTTAGTTATAGCGTAGATGGAAAAATATTTACTTATGTTGGAACTGAATTCACAGCACGCGAAGGCCGATGGATTGGAGCAAAAGTTGGATTGTTTGCGGTACGACCCCCACAGTCAGTTTCCGGTGGCTTTGCTGATTATTATTGGTTCAGAATAGAATAAATAGTGTTTTACAATAAATATTTTATCTATCAGACAGGTTGTATTTCAATAGGTTGATTCTTATCATCGATTAATTCATCATTCATTAATTAATATTAAGGAAAAAACATCATGAGAACAATGCAGACAGTGTTGATCGTTTGTTTAGTGTTTGCGTTATCGGTCGTTGCAGTTGCGCAAACAACCAATGGAACAGGCGGAGGCAATTGGAGTGCTGCAGCCACCTGGGCGGGCGGGGTAGTGCCCACTGGTGCCGGCACAATTACGATCGCCAGCACGGATTCAGTTATTTTTGATGTACCCGTGATAATTACAGGTACTTTAGTGAACCAAAGTACTCGTCCAAGCACGGTAGGAAGCGCTAGCAGCTTAACCGTTGCTAATGGTGGCACGTATCAACATGCAGCTAATGGTGGTCCGATTCCAACAGCCACGTGGGCAACAGGATCTACCTGCCTTGTGACAGGTGCAACAAGTAGTGCACCATCAAATGCAAATCAAAATTTTTACAATTTTACATGGAATTGCCCCGGCCAAACAGGTGGATTAAACGTGGGATGGAATGGCAATACAATCGGTGGTAATTTGAACGTCTTAGGAACTGGGGCAATCGGAAATGGTTTTAGGATGTCGAGTAATACATACGGTCAAGTTGCCACGGCACCGAACATTATTACGATCAATGGAAATGTTAATGTCAGCGGTGTCAGTTATCTCACTGCGACAGGTTCCGGAACGCCTACACATTACATACGAGTTATCGTGAATGGAAATTTGAACTGTGCAGATGCAGTTAGTGCGTTTCAGTTAGCAAATGGCAGTGGATGTTTTGGCAGCTGGTGGGTAAAGGGAAATGTAATCTTTGCATTTGCTCCTACGACCAACAACACAAATCCCGACACATTAGTATTCTGTGGAACAGGCGTGCAGACACTCACTAACACTTCTGAGTTAACCAATTTTAATATTGTTATATCTCCCGGGGCACAAGTTGCTATGGGAAGCTCCAGTACTATGGGCACCACTGGTGCGAAATCGTTTACAATGGCAAATGGAGCAACATTTATTTGCGGTAGTGCCAGCGGATTAATTGGAAACATTAGCCTTACTTCTGGGACAGTAACCTTTGGCACTGCTTGTAATTTTGTGTTCAACGGCTCTGTTGCTCAAGTAACGAGCACTTTAATGCCTGCAACTGTGTACAATGTGACTGTCAATAATGCGACAGGTGTTACATCATCTCAATCGTTAACGATCACGAATGCATTGTATAATTTGTCCGGTACCTTATCAGGGCCATACACTGCGGCTAAAACATCAACGGATGTTCAAGAGAATTTTTCAGGAATGCCGCGAGTATTTGCTTTAAATCAAAACTATCCTAATCCGTTTAACCCGACAACTCAGATCAGTTATAATATCCCCAAAGAGTCGTATGTCTCTTTGAAGGTATATAATCTGATAGGTCAGGAAGTGGCGACATTAGTTTCCGGTAATCAGATAGCCGGAATGCATGATGTATCGTTTGATGCGTCCCATCTCAGTTCCGGTGTTTACATGTATCGTTTGCAAGCAGGCACATCGGTTGACGTTAAACGAATGTTGCTTTTGAAATAAGCTGAGTGAATAAAGGTTTTTAGTTTGGCAATAAAGAAAGAGCATTTGCCCGTCTATTTCTCCTCTGCAGAAGAGCGATGAATTTCAGACGGGCAATTTTTTTAATTTTCATTAAATGGAAATACTAAAGGAACAATAAGATGAAATCTCATCGATCCATTCAGCTATACTCCACAGTCACAATAGTGTTGATGTTTTCTATGCTTTGTGGAGCAATTAATTTAGATTATGCTCAGCCTGTTCCAGCATCGTATATGATTGGACTGCCATTTTCAATGCAAGAGGTGCAGGTTGCAACATTTCCGGATCGAAGTGTCAATATTGCGGACTACGGTGCGGTTGCCGATGGGCAAACAATGAATACCAAAGCATTCGCAGATGCCATACAAACCTGCGCGAAGGCAGGCGGTGGGAATGTCATTGTGCCGGCAGGTCTCTGGCTTGCAGGACCTATTCGCCTTGAGAGCAATATCAATTTGCATTTGGAAACTGGTGCGGTTGTTCTGTTCAGCAGAAATCGAAATGACTTTCCATTGATTCCCGTTCCATCACCAAGTTCAAAGAATTTTGCCTGTGCGTATCCTATCTATGGGTACGATCTGGAGAATGTTGCAATAACCGGTAATGGAATTATTGACGGATCGGGAGAGCAATGGCGGCCGATGAAAAAAATTAAATATACGGCAGGACAATGGAACGACAAAATTAAATCTGGCGGTGTGATAAGTTCCGATGGCCAAATGTGGTGGCCTTCTACTGAAGCAATGAATGGTGTGGACTACTTAAAGACCCTTCGCAGAGATAAAAAGACATTGACTGCAGAGGATTTTACCGGAGCAAAAGATTTCCTACGGCCCAATTTGGTGGTGTTTTATTCGTGCAGAAAAGTACTGCTCGATGGACCGACCTTCCGCAACTCTCCTAAGTTTTGTATTAATCCTGTGCAATGCGAAAATTTAGTGATTCGTAATATCAAAATACAAAATGATTGGAATGCCCAAAATGGCGACGGCCTCGATATCGGTTCTTGCCATAATGTTATTGTATATAATTGCATGGTCGATGCTGGTGACGACGCGATCTGTCTTAAACCAGGCGTTATTGATAAAGGACGAAACTGGACTGCAGCTTGTGAAAATATTGTTATTGCCGATTGTATTGTTTATCACGGCCATGGCGGCTTTGTGATTGGAAGTGAGACATATGGTGGTACACGAGACATTTTTGTGCGTAATTGTTCGTTTATCGGCACTGATGTCGGACTTCGTTTCAAATCGTCGCGCAGTCGCGGCGGGTTGACTGAGAATATATATGTTGATGGGATATATATGAAAGATATTGCTACCAATGCAATTCTCTTTGATTCGTATTATGAAGATGACATACCTGAAAGAGGCGGAGTACGTGTCAGTGCGCCGATCACTGATCGGACTCCACAATTTCAAAAATTCTATATCAATAATGTCGTTTGCAACGGCGCCAATCAGGCGATCTATATCCAAGGCCTGCCGGAACAATTCGTTAAAGATATTGAGCTTACGAATATTACTATCTCCGCCAAAATCGGTGTTACCTGTATTGATGCTGAAGGGCTGCAATTCAATAATATAAGAATTCTATTAGCGCAAGGACCGGTGTTTAATATTGACAACGCTCGCAATATTACAATTAAACATCCTACCTATACTTCCAACGCAAGTTTATTTATGAAAGTCGTCGGTAAAGGAACAGAAAATATCCGGTTATTGGATGCAGATTTGAAGAATGCAAAGAAAGATTTTGACCTTGGGGAAGATGTAAACCCACAGGCAATTATCCAGAAGTAATGGTTGTGAAGTAAAAATGGATTTTCAAGAATTATTCGGGTATGTTATGAAAGCACTTCATGTGCCTTATAGACTAACACTTTTTAAAATACTTAATTTTTGTCAATATATAGTCATTCAACTTAATATAGGAATATGATGAAATGAAAGTGACAGCATCCCGAAAAAATATTGTGGTTATATTTGCCTTTCTGTTCATAATGAAATCTGTAGCGGCAGAACAAAAACAATTGAAGGATTATCTTTCTAATCTCCCATTTACAATGCCGGAAATGGTTGAGCCGCAATTTCCACCACACAGTGTCAGTATTGTTGAATTTGGTGCCGTCCCCGATGGGCACACAATGAACACGAAAGCCTTCGCTGATGCTATTTATGACTGTGCGAAAGGCGGTGGTGGGACCGTTGTTGTGCCAGCCGGTACTTGGCTAACCGGACCAATAACACTTGAAAGCAATGTCAATCTTCATGTGGAAAAAGGTGCGCTTGTCCAATTCAACAAGAATATCAATGACTATCCATTTGTTGAAATTGCAGGAGGCAGGCAAAACAGATACGGAAGAGCTCAGCTTATCTCTGCCTATAAAGCGAAAAATATCGCCATCACCGGCGACGGGATCTTTAACGGAGCTGGAGAAGTTTGGCGCTATGTGCTGAGGGAGGATTTGACAGAGCTTCAGTGGAAAGATCTTGTTGCCTCAGGTGGTGTTATTTCGGCAAATGGCGAAGAGTGGTGGCCCTCGAAGGAAGCGATGGGAACCGAAAAATTTTTCAAAGAAAGTGTAGATGCAAAGAAGATACTATCAAAAGCGGATTACGAATCGACAAAAGAATACCTTCGGCCCAATCTCGTCAACTTTATCGAGTGCAATAATATCTTACTCGATGGTCCAACATTCGAGAACTCGCCTAGATATAATATCCTTCCGCAGCAGTGCGAAAACTTGATCATTCGCAATGTGAAAGTAATTGCACCGGTCTTTGGAAAAAATACCGATGCCATCGATCCAGCGGCATGCCGCAACGTGGTGATTTATAATTGTATGATCGATGTCGGTGATGACGGAATATGTCTAAAGCCCGGAAGCATAACCTCCAGTCAGAAACCGGGTCCGGCTTGTGAGAATATTGTGGTCGCGGATTGTGTGGTCTATCATGCGCATGGGGGGTTCGTCATTGGGAGTGAAACTTACGGGGGTGCACGCAATGTATCCGTCCGCAATTGCATTTTTAGTGGTACAGATGTTGGACTTCGTTTTAAATCAGTGCGTGGAAGAGGCGGAGTAATTGAAAAAATATTCATCGATGGAATCCAGATGCGCGGGATTGTGACCGATGCGATTCTCTTCGATATGTACTATTCCGGCGGCGCCCCTCGTGTGGAAGCCAGGAAAGATCTGACTATTCGAAAGGCGGAGCCGATAACGGAAAGGACACCGCAGTTTAAGGATTTCTTCGTCAAAAACATTGTTTGCAACGGTGCAGATCGTGCAATTGTGATTAACGGTCTTCCTGAATTGTCTATTAAGAATATGTTACTTGAGAATGTTTCCATTACATCAAAACGAGGTGCATACATTGCCGATGCGGATGGAGTTCAAATGGATGGATGCATGATCGTTCCGACATCAGGAAATGTATTCAATGTTATTCAAAGCCGAAATATTACAATCAAAGGCGGAATCTATCCAGCGCCAGCTGATCTGTTCCTGAAGGTCTTCGGCGAGAGGTCGGAAAATATCCATTTAATCGGCGTTGACTTCAAGCAAGCAAAGAAGGGGATTGAGCTTGAGAAGAACGTGAAGGCTGATGCAGTAAAGCAGGAGTAAGAGTTATTGAAAAAAAGATGCAATTATTGTAGATGACAATCACTAATCTTCATGCGTTTGTCTATATTATTTGATAATACTCGATTCAATTCCAATTGATCTCTCTATGATTAAGAATTTCCGTATATCGCTTTCGGATGTGATTAGAAGGTATTCCTTCAACGGATATCTTTCGGGCATTATCTTTCTCGCTTTAACGGGGATCGCAGTAGCACGTGCGCTCCAACATGAGTACGTCGTCGATGTCTATCAACGGATACAATATACTCTTTGGTGGCATATCCCATTCCAACTTTTTTTGTGGTGGAATTGGTTCCTGTTCATCCCGATTATGTATTGGATCACCATCCGTCTACCGTTGGAGAAGGTGAAACTCCTGCATTGGTTAATTGTCTGTTTTCTTCTTCCAATCATTATTGCGGTCATCCGTCAAATTGTAGCCTCGCTTATCATTACATCGATATTGCCGGATAAGTCGGATTTTTATGTGCTCTTCTATTGGCGTTTATTCAATAATCCGTGGATTTGGTTAGATTTCATAGTGTACTTTGCGATCCTTATCGGCATTCGAGTAGTAGAATATCAACATAAGAATAAAATGACTGAATTGAGGTCTACACAACTGCAAGCGCAATTGGCACAATCGCACTTGAGTGCGCTGAATAGCCAACTCCACCCTCATTTTTTATTCAACACACTCAATACAATCTCCACTTTAATCCTAAAAGCAGATGATTCCGAAGCAGAGCGTATGCTCTCGCTGTTGAACAACTTTTTAAAGACCACAGTGTTTCTGAGCGAGCGCCAGGAAATCACTTTAGAAGAAGAGCTCAGATTTGTTAAGGATTATTTAGAGATTGAAAAAGTTCGTTTCAGCGATAAATTAGAAGTGAAGGAAGACGTAGCAAAGGAAACATTGCAGGCACAAATTCCGAATCTTCTATTGCAACCTATTGTTGAAAATGCGATCTACCATGGGATTGCCCCTAAAACTTCCAACGGCATTATTCAAATCAGCGCAAAAAAAGTGGGTCAACAATTATTGATTTGCGTGGAAGATAATGGACCCGGTTTAACGTTGATGAAAAAGAAAAAACCCAAGGAAGGTATTGGATTGAAAATCACAAAGGAACGATTAGCTCAGCTCTTCGGGACTGATCATCTGTTTGAGTTGGAGAACCTAGTGTCCGGAGGAGTGAAGGTCACCATCAGTATCCCCTTTGCCAATAGTGCATCTATGGTAGTATTGTAATGATAAAGTCCCTGCGGAAATATATTGCATCTTCCCGAACACGCCTGGATCTAAATGTATTTATTCCTTTATTCTTGATCCTTACCCTGATAGCGCTTGTAGATTCCTTCAAAATGTACTATGATATCTATACCGGTACTGCCACATTGCCGATTCTATTCCGCACTCTTCTTTCCAAACTGGTCTATAGTTGGTACTTTTCTCTCTTGGCATTGGTTGTTCAGTGGCATTCAAAACGGGTCCAGTTGAAAAGAAAGACATTTATCTCGTGGTTCTTGACCCATTTGACAACGCTATTGGTTTCGTTCTTTGTCCATGAGATGCTCACGCTCGGTGCTGATACACTGATCTGGGGGACAAAACCAAAGGCGACATTGCTGTACACACTCTTTAATAATCCATCATTCTGGATAGAGACCATGGTGTATATCATCTTCCTTTTGAGTTTCTATCTAATAGAATATAGAAGAATGAGCCGAGAGAATGAGATAAGATGCGCGCAACTGGAAGTGCAGCTCATTCGATCGAAGCTACAGGAAATTCGAAGCAAAATACAACCAACGTTTCTCTTCAACACTTTGCAGACGATCCTTACATTGATCCGAGCACACAGAAATAAAGATGCGAACCATATTCTCTCTTTACTCAGCGATTTTTTACGAACGACCGTATACGATAATGAACGCGATGAAATTACGCTGGAAGAAGAGGTGCGGTTTCTGAATCAATATCTGGAGATAGAGAAAGTGCGGTCGAGCCATTCATTCGATATCCATGAAGATATCGAGCGATACGTTTCAAACGCAGTAGTTCCGAATTTTCTATTACAACCTATCGTGGAAGAATTGGTCTACCGTAATCCTGGACGAGATACTCGCCAGCATAGGATTATCATAAGTGCTTACAAAGCAGGCGAACAACTTGAAGTATTGATAGAGGATCAGGTAACAGGAATTACAGGGGGCACAATCGATGAGAAAGAAAAGGGGATTGTTTTAGATATTACCAAAGAGCGATTATCGCATCTCTATGGAAATCAGCAAAACTTGATAGTGCAATTGAATCAGGAGGGAGGAGCTATCGTAAAGATTCGAATACCATTTAAGGAAATGGTTGTCAAATCGGGAGCTGCTTTTGTCGTGGAGAGCATTTTGTGAAAACACGGACACTGATTGTTGATGATGAACCTCATGCCAGAGAAGGCATCAGAATTCGCCTAAAAGAATTTAAGAATATAAAAATTGTAGGCGAATGTTCTTCAGGTATTGAAGCAGTCAAGTCCATCAATTCTCATAGACCTGATCTATTATTTCTTGATATTCAAATGCCTGAGATGAATGGATTTGAAGTATTAAGGAAAGTTACTGTTGCACCTTTACCTGTCATAATATTTGTAACTGCTTTTGACAAGTATGCCATAAAAGCATTTGAATACCATGCAGTGGATTATTTATTGAAACCTATCAGAGAAGATCGTTTTAAAAATGCAATCCAATCTGCGCTTTCGGAAATCAGCCATCGTAATCTTGAGCTCTATACAAATAAATTGAAAGCTGTAGTGAATGATTATCTTGAAATAACTGAAGAGAATACTGAAGGTTACAAGGCGCCGGCTACTCAAAAAAAATATATAGACCGTCTTATGATTAAATTCAAAGACCACGTTTCGGTTATTCCTATCCATGAGATTGAGTGGATAGAATCTGCCGGTGATTATGTGTACGTACATTCAGGTTCACAAAAACATATTTTAAGGGAAACACTAACCGCACTAGAACAAAGAATGGACCCGCAAAAATTTATCCGTATCCATCGTTCTACTATCGTCAATGTTGAAAAGATTAAGACACTCCGCCTTAATGAGCATAGTGATTTTGACGTTTGTCTGCTTAGCGGAATGAAGTTAAGGCTGAGCAGAAGCTACCGTACACACTTTGAACAAATGACTGGAAATCTTCTTTAATTTCGTCTCGTTTTATCTGTTTCCTTCTCCATCTTATCGCAGTATTCTGTAACTGGTCTCATTTCAGTTTATTCATTAATAAGAAATAAGGAATTTATTTCCGTAAAAATTAATAGAGGAGATTTAGTTATGTTTATTCACATGATAAATATTGCGGACCTACCTCTGACGCCTGA
>JBEKLV010000106.1:0-8889 GCA_050008835.1 Bacteroidota bacterium
AAAGCTTGAGCGTATATCTAAACAGCGTGTAACACAACGCCAAGGGCGTACTAAGCACACTCGCACTGCGCTTGTGGGCTACACCAATGTTGGTAAATCAACGCTTTTAAATCTACTTGCTGGTTCAGATGTTTTCGTTGAGAACCGACTTTTTGCGACCCTCGATCCGACAACTCGGCTCGTGCCACTCGATTCAGCCGTTTCAATTCTTATGACAGATACCGTCGGTTTCATCCGCAAACTGCCGCATCATCTTGTTGCATCTTTTAAGAGTACGTTGGAGGAAATAACCGAAGCCGATATTCTTCTCCATGTGGTGGATATATCGAGTCCGTACTTCGAAGATCAAATCCGAGTTGTGCAGGAAACATTAGAAGACCTTGGTGCTGGCGATACACCTACATTAATTGTTTTCAATAAAATTGATATGCTTCAGGATCGAAGCGTCTTGCCAACATTATCCGAAAAGCATCCAAACTGTGTGTTCATCTCCGCAGTTCGAGGAATAAACATTCTCGGATTCAAAGAAGCAGTTGCTCAAATGTTAGAAAAGGAATTTTTGATCGAAGAAATTGTATTGCCAGACTCAAAACAAAAAATTATTGCACAGTTGCATGACGTAGGTGAAGTGTTAGAACGAACTTACGAAGATGGAAAAGTGAAAATGAAAATACGGATTCACAGGAGAGATAAAGAAAGGTTTTTGCAGATGGTCAAATGATTTCTCTGATTTCACAGATTTGAGGCCGATTGCAGATTGCACATGGATGATATAGTAGGGCGATACATATATCGCCCCTAAAAAAATTACTTTTCCTGTGTCTTTATTACCGTTTCACCTTTGAAGAGTCTCTTCACCGTATCCGCATCTGCATTAGAACCGACAATGCTTCCATAATGCATCGGAATAAGCAGTTTTGGTTTAAAGACATTCGCGGCTTCAGCAGCCTGCTTCGCCGTCATTGTATAAGTGCCCCCGCACGGCAGCATCGCAATATCCGTAATAATCTCCCGCATCTCTGGAATGAAGTCTGTATCCCCCGCATGATAAATCTTTTGACCGTTCGACAATGTAATAATATAACCCAACCATCCGTTTGCTTTGGGATGAAATTTCTTATCTATATTGTACGCCGGCACCGTTGTCACTTTCAATTTGCCGATAGTGTAATCTTTTCCCGGAACAACTGTAATAGCTGAATCTCCAAATTTAGACGCAACATCTTTTGGAGCGACAATAATTGTATGCCCTGTTCTAATCTTAGCAATATCTTCCATTGAAAAGTGATCAAAGTGTGCGTGGGTGATAAAAACAATATCAGCCTTGGGAGTACGTTCCGGCAATCTAAATGGATCGATATAAATATTAATTGCCCCGTCTTCTATGCGAAACGAAGATTGGCCATACCAGTGAATGTATTTTGTTTCCATAGAACCTCCAAGCAACAAGGAGTATACAAACATAAAGAAAAATGAGTTCATCTTCGTTCCTATCGTTCTATATCTATTATCGCAAAAACAATATAATCAAATGCCATGAGAATTATTGATACAAATGACGATGATAACTGCTTACCAACAAAAAACACTTTTTTATTAGAGTGTTGACCGATTGACAAGACTTAATGAGGATTTATTTAATGCTTCATCATAATGAAGCACATAAATCTCGCGATCATAAAAATACTTTGCTATCGCACTATTCGACTCTTTGTTAGTTAACAAACAATACACAACGTCATCTGTTAGTAGTGGAGAAGTGTTTTTATAACCAAAAACCCAGCCCTTATATGGCAACCGCTCTATCATTACAACGGCATGGTGTACATTGGAAGCTTTGACCAATTCGTACGGTTCCCTAATCTGATTTGTCAATCGACTAATGTGAATTATTTTTTCCGGCACATAAGTTACCCATGCTGCAATACATAAAACGACAAGAAAAGTAGCAACAATCGTTTTGCCATGAGCAGAATATTGTGAAATAAACTCTAGGGAAAACTTAATTCCGCGTGCACTTAACAACAGAAGTGGGATAATCATTTCATAATAGTACACCGGCCCAAGATCGGAAACACCGGGAGAATAATAAAAGAGATAAAGTGCAGCAAAGCTGCCAAGGATAGCAAATAGGAAATAATCCCGACGGTCTTTACTAGTAATAAACAATACAAATGCAAACAACAAGCTTATCGGAATTCCCAGCAGCGAAATATTCAAGCGATATAACGCAATCAATAAATTTTTAACACCAAGCAACGGTGTGTGTCCATACGTTCCGAACCCAACAGTTTCAAATGGGCTATAATAATGGAACGGAAATTGCAATGGATTACCGGTTACACGAGCATTGTACCACAACGTCAATGCAAACATCACGAAAAATCCCATTCCCATACCAAATATAATCCCAACAGTCTTTTTCGAAAATTTGACAGCATCCTTTACGACAATCACGGTAAATGGCAACGCAAATCCGAGAGCAGACAATGTGCGCGTATTGAAGGCGTATCCTAAAGAAATTCCAGCAAGCAATGAGAGGAGCATTTTGACCTTATCATCATCAATGCGGCGGACACGAAGGAATAAATACATAAACAAGGAAAGGAAGAATGTACTTGTTGTATGGCTTAATCGTGAAGATGATACAAGATAAAAGAACGGAGAGACCGCACCAAGGCACAATGTAAGCAATGCAAAATTTTTATTGCCATATAATTCAAGAGCAATAAGATATATCAGAAGCAATGTCAGTACACTGACCGCAATAATACCGATATATCGATCGCCCAACAACATTCCGAATGCAATAATTAACGGATGTCCCAGTGTATATTTTCCAACCCAGCAATAGCCATCGTTGATGATAAAAACATTTTTAAAACTTTTTATTACCGGAGGAGGAGGATTAACAATTCTGCCGGCAAGTAGGGTTTGCGCTTGAAAGTCGTATGTGTTTTCATCATCCGTGACCTGCGTTTCGTGAAAGACAAACTGAGTGGATAGTACAAGAATAATCGTAGCAATAACCATGACCGTTCCCACAACAATTTTTTCATTGATCTTTTCTGGGAAAGAAATCCGAATGCTGGTTTGCACGAAGGCAAAAGCAAGCAGAACTAACGCCGGAAGTAGCAAGAGAAGCTTCCAGATGAACGATTGGAATTCCGGATCTGCAATCCATTTCATAAAAAATCCGTTCGTTTTTCCGTAATCAAAGTTATTAAATGCAAAATTATTCTGGAGATAGGCAATGGCCGTATATAATCCTATAAAAAATAACGCAGCAAGAATAAACTTCCAAACATCGGAAGATTTCATTTCATTTTCCTTCATGATAATCAGTTTCTGTATTTACTTTCCCAAGATTATCTTCGGTTTTTAACATTCGCAAGAATATTATCCATTGCCGTCATCGCTGTAAGCATAGAGTGATCCATATTATTGTACCGGTGCATACTGAAGAATCAGCAGTGAAAGAGTATGCGCGATATCCGTTGCTTCGAAGATAATAAGTTTTATTTTAGTAAGCGTTAAAAGTTAATATGCAGTAGTAAGTCCAGCCGGATCTGCACTAATTATAATCGCTATTTTTAGACTCATGCAAAAATCTGTATTACTCTCACCCCTTCAATTTCTCTTTAGCTTTTGCAAATCCAGGTTTTAACACATTGTAAATTAATGCAATGCGCTGCTTGTACGGCATAAATGCGCTCTTCATCGCATTAATAGTCAGCTTTTCCAAATCTTCAAATTTCAAGTTGAACATTTCTGCCGCCTTGCAATACTCATCTGTGAGCGTAATATTGCTCATAAGGCGATCGTCGGTGTTAAGCGTACAGCGGAACTTATAACGATAGAGAATACCGAATGGATGTTCTTCCATACTTTGCACCGCACCGGTGTGTACATTGCTGGTAAGACAGATTTCGAGCGGAATGCGTTTGTCTAACACATACTGTGCAAGTGTTCCCATGTTCAACACTTCGCCTTTTTTTACACGCATATCTTCTATTAGGCGCGTTGCATGTCCAATGCGATGCGCACCACACCATTGAATCGCCTGCCAGATCGATTCCTTGCCGAATGCTTCACCCGCATGAACGGTGATATTAAAATTTTCACGTTGGATATATTCAAACGCATCAACATGTTTTTTGGGCGGATAACCGCCTTCTTCGCCAGCAAGATCGAAACCAACCACTCCGCGATTCCGGAAATCAACCGCCAACTCTGCCATCTCTAACGAAACGGATGGATCCATATGCCGCATTGCGCAAATTATCAAACCGTAATGAACTCCGAAATCTTTTTTCCCACGCTCAAATCCACGCAGTACTGCCATCACTACTTTATGCGGATCAAGTCCCTTGCCGATATGAAACACTGGTGCGAACCGCGATTCGATGTACACTACTCCATCTTTTTTCATGTCTGCCAACGTTTCATACGCCACGCGTTCAAGCGCTTCTTCCGTTTGCATCACGCCGCACGTATGCTCGAATCCTTCAAGGAAAAGCGATAAACTTCCACGGGTAGCGCCGCGATGAAACCATTCTGCCAATTCGCCTGCATCAGTAGTCGGAAGTTTTTTGTACTTCTGATCTTTTGCTAATTCAATTACAGTTTGCGGACGTACACCGCCATCGAGATGATCGTGCAGTAAAACTTTTGGCAGAGTTCTGATGAATTCTTTTTTGAATTTCATAAATCGTCTTTCTGTTTAAGTGTAATAATTATTTCATCAATCCAATTTTCCAACTCTTTTTTCCACTATAGGAAGAATGCTTCCATCCAAAATTAATCTTAGCGCCTTTTGAATATCATTGTAAAGCACTCGATCTCGATTAAGATGTTTGATATTCTTTCGAACAAATTGATATGCCACTTCTGTTCCCCTGCCGGCCCTGAGTTGTTTTCTATCTTTCAACGTTCTTGCGAAGTCCATTCCCTGACTGGCACATAATAATTCGATGGCAAGAACTGTCTGCGCATTCTTTAGTACACGCCAAGCCTTCTGCGCACTGATAGAACCCATGCTGTTGTGATCCTCTTGATTTGCGGAAGTCGGAATTGAATCTACACTCGCCGGATGCGCAAGTACTTTGTTTTCTGAAACGAGTGAAGCGGCTGTATACTGTGCAATCATCAGACCGGAATTCAGTCCGCCATTGGGAGTAAGAAAACGCGGCAGACCACTTAGTGAACCATTCACTAATCGCTCAATGCGCCGTTCAGAAATATTAGCGAGTTCTGACAACGCAATAGCAAGGAAATCCATTGCCAGCGCCATTGGCTGACCATGAAAGTTGCCGCCTTCAAGATGAATGCCATCTTCAGGAAAGATGAGAGGATTGTCATTCGCAGAATTTATTTCTATAGAAATTTTATCATACACATAGTCGATTGCATCGCGTGAAGCGCCATGCACTTGCGGAATACATCGCATCGAATAAGCATCTTGCACACGCGTGTCGTTGCGCCGGTGAGACTCTCGCAATTCACTGCCGTACATCAACCTCCGCATATTCTTTGCAACTGTCAATTGACCTTTGTAAGGACGAAGCCGATGAATCCGTTCATCAAACGCGTTGTCACTTCCACGCAGCGCCTCCACGCTGATCGAAGCGACAATATCTGCGATCTTTGTTAAAAGTTTTGATTGATGAACCGCCAGCGCGGCGTACGCTGTCATCATTTGTGTACCATTGATGAGTGCAAGCCCTTCCTTTGCAGCTAGATGAATCGGCCGCAGTCCATTCTTCCGAAGTACTAGACTCGAATCAACAAGTTTATACTTTGTTCTTTGTTCTTTATCCTTTTGATTTATTTTTCCTTTCCCCATCATCGCCAATACTAGATGTGCAAGCTGAACGAGATCACCGCTTGCTCCAACGGATCCTTGTGAAGGAATGACCGGAATAATATCGCGATTTAACATTTCCATCAATAACTCTACCGTCGAAAGCCGTATTCCCGAAAATCCTTTCGCTAATGCATTGACCCGCAATACCATCATTGCTCGTACCACTTCTTCCGGTAATGGATCGCCGGCGCCTGCAGCGTGGCTGAAAATCAGATTTTCTTGAAGTTGTTCAATATCTTCTGCCTTTACCAATACATTGGCAAATTCTCCAAAACCGGTGGTTACACCATACACTACTTCACTGTTTTTTATCCACTGATCCACAAGTTTTCTCGCTCGCAAGATTTTTCGTTTCGCAGTTAAACCTATTTTCGCATGGGCGGTTTTATTTGCAAGGTCAAATACTTGAGGAATAGTAAGCTGGCTGCCATCGAGAATGTGGTTTTTCATTGTAAACCGATCGATTGATAGAAGTTCGTACTCTAATGTAGCAGTGCTTGGTGTCAATTTCAACCCTTCCATGCAACCATAAAAGGAGAAAGCAATTGACTTTTCAAGCGAATCTGGTTATTATTTCCGTTAGTAGAATTTACAAAGCCTTTAATTATCGATACGAAATTCTTTCCAGCTTCGACGCTGCATTAATTAGAGTGTGGTGATAGGTAAAGTGCCTTGCCAAGCAAAAGTGATCGCTTATGAGTGAAGAAAAAATTCAAGTCCTCATCGCCGATGACGAAGATCCGCTTCGTATGACAGTCGTCGCTTGGCTTGTTGATGAAGGATTCGATGTCGAACAAGCAGCCGATGGCGTAGAAGCGATAAAGAAAGTGCAGGAGAAGGATTTTGATATTGCCATTCTCGATATCAAAATGCCTGGCGCCAATGGTTTGGAAGTTCTGCGCTATATCAAAAAGAATTCAGCACAGACAGAAGTTGTCATGATGACGGGTATGAGTGATGTCAGTATGGCAGTTGAAGCGATGAAGCTTGGCGCAAAGGAATACCTTACCAAGCCCATTGATATGGACCAACTCGTACCTCAACTTAAAGGAATTATCCGCGCACGTGATGCTGAAGACCGCATTCACCGCCTGCAAGCGGAACACACTGCTCGCTTACTTTATGATCTTCACAATCCTATCGCTGGCCTTCGCCAAAGCATCGGTTACTTACTTAAAGGAATGGCTGGTTCGCTCGGAGATCATCAGAAAGAATTGCTTGGTTACATGACTACATCTATCGACAAAGTGATAAATCTTTTAACTGATATGATGGACTTGACAAAACTTGAAGGCGGACGCATACGATTGAATAAAGGTATCAGCAGTCTTGGAGCATCGGCGCAAAATATAACACAGGAATTCCATGTCCCAATTCAATCAAGCAACATCACCTTAGATTTCTACACAGAACCTGATTTGCCGTCACTTGAATATGATTCAGAAAAAATCGAACAAGTGATAAAAAATTTCATGAGCAATGCTGTTGCTCATACACCGCCTCAAGGTGCCATCGTTGTGCAAGTGCGCAAAGTCGCTCTTGTGCTGGAAGAAGGACAACAGCCGACTGAGCATGTAATGGTTTCAGTGTTTAATAGCGGCACCGGCATTCCATCGGAAGAACTACCATTGATTTTTGATCGCTATCGCGATCTCGTCTCCGAGAAGTCAAATAAAGAAAAATTGTCCGGGCTTGGACTTGTTATTTCGCAGCGTATCATTGAAGCACATAACGGAAAAATTTGGGTCGAATCGGAAGTCGGGAAAGGTGCCACATTCTATTTCGCACTTCCGATCCGATAAACGTTTTTTCATTCTAAATATATCATGAAAAATGAATCTATTTCCATTCTTGCAGTCGATGACGAGGAACCGTTCCTTCAAGTCATTCAGGTATTGCTTACTCAAGAAGGATACAAAGTAGAAGTTGCGAAAGATGGCGTTCTTGCCATTAATGCTCTGCAACAGCATATATTTGATCTCGTTCTGCTGGATGTAAAACTTCCCCGCGTGGATGGTGTGGAAGTGTTGAAGTTTATCCGCGACCATTCCTTCGATACGCAAGTCATTATGCTTACAGGTGTGCACGATGTGAAAATTGCAGTCGAGTGCATGCAATTGGGCGCATACAGCTACATTACGAAACCCTATGCGGGAGACGAACTCCTTGCTGTTATTGAACATGCAATGGAGCGTAAGCGACTCAGTCTCGAAAATAAAGTTTTGAAATCGGAACTTGCACGCCATACTTTCACCGGCAATATTGTTGGTGAAAGCAAACCGATGCTGGAATTGCTGAATATAGCAGCCAAAGTTGCGCCGACCGATTCTCCCGTTCTCATTCAGGGTGCAAGCGGCACAGGCAAAGAACTTGTTGCAAACTTCCTACATAAAAATAGTTCGCGCAAAGATCAGCAGTTTGTTGCATTGAATTGTGCGTCTATTCCGGAGAACCTGCTTGAAAGTGAATTATTTGGCTATGAGAAGGGCGCTTTCACCGATGCACACGCTATGAAGCAGGGTATTGTTGAAATTGCCAATGGCGGGACGCTCTTCCTCGATGAAATTGGCGAGATTAGTTTAATGATTCAACCGAAACTTTTACGATTCTTGCAAACTGGTGAGTATAGGCGTGTAGGCGGCAATAAAAATTTTAAATCAGATGTACGCGTGATTTCTGCTACAAATAAAAATTTGCATGACGAAATCGGTAATGGAAAATTCCGCGAGGATCTGTTATATCGTATTAATGTTATCACGCTGTCTGTGCCCTCGTTGCGGGAACGACCGGAAGACATTCCTCTACTCGTGGATTCTTTTTTAAAGAATCGCGTGCGTCCACGTGAATTGAAAATGATAGAACCAAAGGCGCTTGAATTGCTAATGAAATATGATTGGCCCGGTAACGTGCGTGAATTAGAAAATGTAATCGAACGGGCAAGCATTCTCTGCAAAGAAAATCTGATTTGCATCGAAGACATCGCTCTCCCCATCGGTAAACGCACAGGTATAATCAAAGAAACT
>JBEKLV010000107.1:0-8880 GCA_050008835.1 Bacteroidota bacterium
CATTATCGGGGGGCGAACATCTCTCCGAGACCAAATTGATGGAGGAAGCAATCTTTCTTGGTTTACGGAGCGAAGGAATTGACTTTGAACAATTTCGCATGCGTTTTGCACGCGATCTTTCAATAGAGAATTCGTTCATCATCTCCGAATTGATTCAACAAGGACATGCACGAATGGAAGCCGGACGATTTCGGCTCACTGCAAAAGGGTACCTCGTGTGCGATGAAATATGTCAGTCATTTTCATTAATCAATCCGTCTGAAACTTCTTGAAGTTCAACGCTTTTCATTATACATTAGCTGTGAAATTTTATATCGCAAAATTCATGAAAATGAGATAGAATTTAGAATATTTCTTTTCGACCTGTATAGGAAGATATTCGAATTGAAAAAGGGATAAAATGAAACAAAAAACAGCACTCATCATTGGCATTGCGGGACAAGATGGTTCTTATCTTGCCGAGTTCCTCCTTTCCAAGAATTACCAGGTAGTTGGATTAATGCTCAGGTCAATCGAACTGTCGAGTTCACTCATTGCACACCTCTCCAATAAAATAAATATTGCCTATGGAGATTTGTTGGATATGGGTTCCATCATGGAAACTATTCGTTCGTATCAGCCTGATGAAGTTTATAACCTTGCAGCCCAATCATATCCAGGCGAATCGTGGCGACTTGCTGTAGAAACGGCGGAAATAACAGGCGTTGGCGCGCAACGTGTTTATGAAGCTGTTCGAAATGTAAAACCGGATTGCCGAATTTATCAAGCTTCTTCATCCGAAATGTTTGGCACACCGACGATTGTGCCGCAGAATGAACATACTCCGTTTGAACCCGTTAATCCATACGGTGCCGCTAAACTCTATGCGCATTCAATGGCACAAATCTACAACAAGAGCTATAAACTTTTTATCGCTTGCGGTATTCTCTTCAATCATGAAAGTCCACGACGCGGAATACACTTCCTCACGCAAAAGGTTGCATACGGTGCTGCATGCATAAAATTGGGAATTCTTAACTCACCTGATTTGAATGAACAAGGCGAACCTATTGTGCAAAAAGGAATTATTGCCCTCGGTAATTTAGATGCGAAACGTGACTGGGGATTTGCCGGCGATTATGTAGAAGCAATGTGGATGATGTTACAACATAAAACGCCGGAGACATATGTGATCGGTACCGGAGATGTAAGAACCGTGCGGCAATTGTGCGAAGAAGCGTTTGGAAGCGTTGGCTTGGACTGGCAGAAACACGTTATTGTTGATCCACGTTTCATTCGGTTGACTGAAACCGGCACTACTGTTGCTGATGCAACAAAAGCGAAAACCGAATTGGGATGGTCGCCGCGCATATCGTTTTCCGATCTCGTGAAGATGATGGTCGAACACCAGATGAAACAAATTAAAATAAGACAAGAATAATTAATGCGAATACTTCTTCTCAATTGGCAGGACATTAAGAATCCGGCAGGCGGCGGTGCAGAGGTGTATCTCCAGCAAATTTTCAAACGGCTTGCCGCACAAGGACATGAGATCACACTTCTATGCTCGCAATTTTCCGATGCTCCAAAAGAAGAAGTAATAGATGGTATTCATATTGTGCGGAAAGGAAACCGCAACCTGTTTAATTATATCGTTCCGATTGAGTACGAGCGAAAATTCCACCGCGAGCACTATGATATTGTTATCGACGACATCAACAAAATCCCATTCTACACGCCTATATATGTTCGGGAACCTCTTTTGGGAATGGTGATGCACCTGTTTAGTACGAGTATCTTTAGGGAAGCTTCCATTCCGGCAGCATCGTATGTCTATTGTGCAGAACGACTTGCTCTGTCAGTCTATCGCAAAACTCCATTAGTTGCAATCTCTGAAAGCACACGCACGGAATTGCTTTCGCACGGCTGTACGCGGGAAAATGTTTTTCTCGTTCCTTGCGCCGTCAATCATTCAGCGTACCGTCAACTTCCCGGCGTGATAAAAACTGAACTAATGATTGGATATGTGGGAAGAATAAAAAAGTACAAAAGCGTCGATCATCTACTGCGCGCTTTTGCCATCGTTTTAAAAGTTCTGCCGGAAGCAAAGCTTATTATCATTGGTGAAGGAGACGGCAAGCCGGCGTTTGAGCAGCTCTCGCACGAACTTCAGATTAACCACGCTACAACATTTACCGGATTTCTTCCGTCGGAAGAAAAAGTTCGGCTTCTCAATCAAATGCAAATAGTCGTGAATACGTCCGCAAAAGAAGGATGGGGTTTGACAGTGACGGAAGCAAATGCATGCGGTGTGCCAGCAGTTGCGAGTGATGTTCCCGGTCTGCACGATGCCGTAAAAGACGGCGAAACCGGATTGCTCTATGAATACGGCAACATCGAACAGCTTGCAGAAAAAATTCTACTTCTTCTTCGCGACGAACACCTCCGCTCGCGTCTCACAAAAGGTGCATTGGAATACGCTCAATCCCTCACTTGGGATAAGTCAGCAGAAATTATGCTCGATGTGATTGAGCAAGTACTGCGGCGGCATGGACGCACTTCGTCAATACCATAGTCGCTTGTCATGCTGAAAGAAGATACAAAAAACCGATAATGATATATTATGGGAGATTCAAGCAAAATAAAGCTTGGGAGTGTACAAGAAACATTGTTACTTCCATTATGGGGAAGAGCAGTTGAAGCACAAAAGCAAAAGCCTCTTTTAGTAGACAACAAAGCCGTTTCCATAATAAACAGTATTCCTTACGATTTTACCGTAATTTCTAAAAATATCAATAAGTTAATTCGGGTTTCATGGGTTGCAAGAAGTATATTCTTTGATATAAAAATAAAAGCATTTATAGATTTACATCCGGATGCAACAATTGTCAATATTGGTTGTGGACTTGATACAACATTCGACCGTGTAGACAACGGGAAAATCCAATGGATAGACTTAGACTTACCAGATACAATTGATTTAAGAAAAAAGTATATATCTGAATCAGACAGAAGGCATTTCATTGCTAAATCCGTTTTTGATACAAGTTGGTATGACAGAATAGAGAAAAAAAATAATGTAATGCTTCTGATTGCTGGAGTGCTGTATTACTTTGATGAAAAGGATGTGAAAGGACTTTTAAACGATTTCCATACTTTTCTTCCAGGAGCAGAAATTATTTTTGATTATGCCTCTAAATTAGGTATAAAAATGTCAAACAAAAAGGTTATTGAAAAAGGGGGAATGGATAAATCTGCATATTTAAAATGGGGAATCAATAATATTCTGGAAATAGAAAATTGGGATACTAATATAAAAGTTATTAGCAATATGCCAATGTATAAAGAGCATAAAAAGAATTATCCGGTGATAAGAAGAATTGGCATGAATATAACTGATGCACTGAAGATAATGTCATTAGCTCATATTAGAATAAATTGATAAGATTAAAAAAGCACGAACGCACAAAAAGTGCATCCATGACACAGAATTTGCATCAACAACGCAATTCATAATTACGGTAGTTATCTGCCATTTGAAGTGCGCCGATATGAAATATTAGTTTTTATTATAGATAGATAAAATTCTTTAAATTGAAAATATCGCAAAATCATTTAAAAAATGAAGAAATTAAGTTTTCTATCCTTCGGACTAATAATAATATTGACATCTGCCATTTCTTGTTACAATAATCAAAACAATAATGAGCAGAAGCATGATCTGGCACAGGAAAAATCAGGCAAGGATTATTCTTGCTATATGTGGTATGGTAAAAGATTTGACTGGATATTAGACCTTTATAGTAAAAATCCTAATCAAAAAGAACACGTGCCACTTTTTATTAGGGAAATTGGAGAAGGTAAGGATACTATCTTAGTCATTCATGGCGGCTTTGGAATGGAGCATAGTTATATGATGGATGCGCTGCTACCACTTGCTGATAAAGTTCACTTCATATTTTATGACCAACGAGGTTCATTACGTTCTCCATGCCCTGATTCACTTATTTCATTTGCGGCACATGTTGATGATGTAGAAAGGATAAGAAAATCTTTTCAGCTTAGAAAAGTGAATATAATAGCTCATTCTATGGGTACTCTTATTGCAATGAGTTACTTGCAGAAATATCCTGAAACAACCGGCCGTTTAATTTTATTAAGTTCAATTGCCGTAAAGAATGATGATGCGAATGAAAAAAAGAGATGGAACGATTACAAAGATGAACATTTTAATAAGAAGATCTTCCCTCAGCAAATACAATACTGGATAGCTGCATTAAGACAATATGGACTTGACACTGCCGCATATAGACAAAAAAGAAGAGAAGGCCTGATAAAGGAAAGTGACTTTATGAAACTCCAACTTTTATGGTCGGCTTCTGGTAAAATATCTAATTATCAGAATTGGGATAAAGATATGACAGGGAGTGGTTTTTTGTTTAGTAATCGTGCGGCTAATGCTATATGGGCACAAAAAGATAGACCTGATTCATGGAACTTTACTTCTTCAATAAAAAATCATACTTCCCCCATAATATTTATTAAGGGTTCTGGCGACTATCTTTCACCACAGCTCCTCAAAGATCAGTTACCAAAATCAAATAACATAAAATATATTGAAATTGAAAATGCAGGCCATAATATATGGATCGAGCAAGAGAAAAAATTTAAAGAAATCATGCTTAAATACATATATGACAAGTAATCTAGTGTCTTGATCAATGATTTCGAGAAAAAAGTTTATTAAACAAAGAAAGCCATTGTTGTACCAAGGCGACTTTATTCTCATAAAAATAAAACAGCAGCTAACACGCCATATAAAAAATTGGGGCTTAACTGATTATCAATAGTTTTTACATCTAATCAACTTTCTATGCAGATTGTGATAGGTAATTGCTTCAAAATGCACTACTGGCCATATGTGAAACCGTTGTGGCCAATTATATGAGACCCAATACCATGAATGAAACAATAAAGAATATCTATAATCTTAAAACTACGAGAAGTAGTAATTTTAATAGAAAAAAAATCTCAAGTGAAAATTTTGAAGCTATATTAAAGTCTTGTGTACAAGCTCCAAATGCATCGAATAGACAAAGTTATTCTATTATTATTCTTGACGATGAAGAAAAGAAGAAGTTGAAACTAAATGGTGATAAAGTTTTACTATTTATTATTGACTTTTATAGGCATGAATGTCTCAAAGAATATTTAGGGAAAAATAATTCATTTATTCATTTTCAACCCTTTGTAACAGGAATAATTGATGTTAGTTTGGCTATTCAAAATGCAGTAATCGCGGCTAATTCACTTGATATTGGCTATTTAGTTACTAACGATACTTACACTAAAGACTTAGATATCATTTTTAACCTTTTTAAATTACCAAAAAGGGGTTGTTTCCCATTACTATATTTATGTCTTGGTTATCCTAAAGATAAAAAAGTAAGCAAAAAATCCCGAATTGATATTAAACATATTATACATTACGGGAAGTATAGGAGTTATACTCAAGATGAAACTATTTCAATTGTTAATGAATATGATAAGATTGAATTAGAACTCTACACAAAATGGAAAGAGATGGGATATAAAACATATCTTGATTGGTTTTATGATAAGTGGATCCCTTCATTGGAAAATAGGGAGAAGTCACTCAGACTAATAGATTTTGTTAGAAAAACTGGATTTTTAGATTAATGGTTTAGCTACACACAACAAGCAGTATAGTTAATTGCCGTCACAGCGCGGGATTCAGCGTTTTGACTGCTATTAGACATTAGTTTATCCTGATAGAAAACCGCTTCGAAATCGGCAACTATCCATAACGCAAAACGTGGTGCGTCATTTAATAAAGAATCTCTATAAAAATGAAAGCAATAGTTTATACAAAGTTTGGACCACCTGATGTTCTTCAACTTAAAGAAGTGGAAAAACCTTTTCCCAAGGACAATGAAATATTGATAAAAGTTCATGCTGCATCCGTAAATGCATATGACTGGCGTCACGTAAGAGCCGATCCGTTCTTGATCAGATTAATGGGCGCTGGGCTTTTAAAACCAAAACACAAAATACTCGGAGCTGACGTAGCTGGACAGGTTGAAGCGGTTGGCAACAATGTAAAGCAATTTCATCCTGGCAATGAAGTTTTTGGAGAAGGCAGCTACGGAGGATTTGCCGAATATGTATGCGTAGATGAAAATAGATTTGTGTTGAAACCGGCTGACCTAACTTTTGAAGAAGCAGCGGCAGTTCCAATGGCAGCACTCACAGCTTTGCAAGGTCTTCGCGATAAAGGACAAATTCAGGCAGGGCAAAAGGTTTTAATCAATGGAGCCTCTGGTGGTGTGGGTACTTTTGCAGTTCAAATTGCCAAATCATTCGAAGCTGAAGTAACTGGCGTTTGCAGCACAAAAAAAATGGACTTTGTGCGCTCAATTGGTGCAGACTATGTCATTGATTACACTCAAGAAGATGTCACTAAAAAAAGACAGCAATATGACCTGATTTTTGATACTGCAGCATACCGTTCGATTTTAAAGTACAAACGTATATTAAACTCTGATGGAATTTATATCTTGGCAGGAGGTTCTATGGCTCGAATATTCCAACTCATGTTCATATCAATGACTGGCGCTAAGAATATGGGACTTATGGTTGCGAATATAAACCAAAAGGATCTGCTATTCATTGTAGAGCTACTTAAAGTGGGCAAAGTTAAGTCAATTATAGATAAATGTTACCCATTAAACGAGACTGCTGAGGCCTTACGATATCTTGAAGAAGGACATGCCCGTGGAAAAGTCGTAATAACTGTGTGACCTAGTAATAAAAACCATTCAATAGATTATCGGCAAACATTTAACGACAAAATAATAAAGAACACACAACACGCGGCATAGACAACAATGGTTTCAAAAGAAAATTAGATAAGTTGTCGCTTCAAAAATGAAGCGCATTCCTCCGGCGAAGAAGTGCAGTGAATAAATTTTGTGCAATCGCCAACACCTTCCCACAACAATTCTTCGCGTAATGTCTCCACAACACCGCTCCAGAAGTCTCCGATAATCACAATCGGTTTCTCGGTAAGTAAACCCTTATTGATGAATTCCCACACGGCAGCGAGCTCAAGTAATGTTCCGGTTCCACCTTTCAACACAACATACGCATCGCCCAATTCCACAAGCTTCATCATCCGATCGATTAAAGCAGGAACATGAATATTTTCATCAATCCATGGATTTGCTACACGTCCCTTAATATCAAAAGTAACTCCGATGGTCTTGCCTCCTGCCTCTTTTGCACCGCGAGCTGATGCCTCCATAATACCACCGAAACCACCATTACATACGGTAAAACCGGCAAGCGACAATTGTTTTCCGACTTCGTATGCTAATTGATATTCCTCATCGCCTTCCATAGGTCGTGAGCTACCAAAAATTGTTATTATTTTATTCATTGTAATTCGAGGGTTTTTATTTATCTGAAAGATAGGAATTGCGTAAGAATTAAGAACTGAATACCAAACTTAATGAGCGCCCTCGCCGCGTGTATCTCGAAGCATTAAGTCCAATGTCGCCTGGCGTGGATTTTTATCTTCAAAAAGTACTTTATAGACTTCTTCCGCCATCGGCATATCGACGTGATGCTTGTGCGCAAGTTGATGAACAGACTTCGCAGTGGCAACGCCTTCTGCAACCATCGTCATATCGCTCAGCACTTCTGCGACATTTCTACCCTTCCCAATTTCCTCACCGACAAAGCGATTGCGACTGTGGTGACTCATACAAGTGACAATCAAATCTCCCATACCGGAAAGGCCTGCGAATGTAATTGGTTGAGCTCCCATTTTAGCGCCAAGCCGTGTAATCTCATAGATTCCACGCGTCATAATTGCCGCCTTTGTATTATCTCCAAAACCAGCGCCATCGCTCAGGCCGGCTCCAATTGCAATAACATTTTTTATGGCGCCGCCCAATTCAACACCGCGAATGTCTTCGTTCACATATACGCGGAAGTAGTCATTCACAAATGCTTCCTGTACAATCTTTGCAGTTTTCAACTTAAAAGAAGCCGACACGACCATCGTCGGTATTTTCAAGCTGACTTCTTCCGCATGACTTGGTCCAGAGAGAATTGCAATATTCTCACGGCGTTCATGCATGAGCACATCCAATAAAACTTCGGACATGGTCATCAAAGAACCATTCTCTATGCCCTTGGCGACATTACATATGACCGTATGTTGTAAATCGAGATGAGCGATGCGTTGGAGAACGGAACGAAGAAATTGAGATGGCACTGCCGCGACAATCATATCGCGTTCGTGGCATGAAGCTTCGATATCGGTTGTGATTTTTATTTCAGCTGGAAGGACAACACCGGGAAGAAACTGAGGGTTCTCATGCTTCTTGCGAATGAGGTCTGCTTGATCACTGTCAAACGTCCAAAGATTGACGTCGTGATGATTGTCGTACAAAACGAGAGCAATCGTAGTTCCCCAACCGCCTGCACCAAGAACAGTGATCTTCATATCATTGACGGCACATTAGATTAGAAATTCAGTGACTTCCTCAGAACTGAACGTAGTTTAGGATTCGACCGAGTCAGTCCTGCTTTTAGAACTTGTAATTTTCCGTTCAGTTCCTTCAATCAATCGCTTGATATTGGCGCGGTGTGAATAAATAAGGAAGAGTGCAATACCGGTACTGAAGAACACCAATGTTTTATAGCTGTGAATTTCATCCGAGAGAATATTGTATCGAATGATGAGCGATAACGGAAACGATGCCGCCGCCATAATGGAACCGAGCGAGACATATCTGAATGCATATAAAAAGATAAGGAACACTGCTATAGAAACCGCAAATTCCGTCGGTGCAATGCCGATCAGCAATCCAG
>JBEKLV010000108.1:0-8871 GCA_050008835.1 Bacteroidota bacterium
ATGGGCGCCGGGAATGAGCTTTGCTTCGTTTTCTCCCACAAGGCCCGGAAGAACCGCTAATCCCAACAACCCCGGAAGAATGACAATAAGCGGAACAAACATTTTAAATCCAGCGCCAATAATCGGCGCAAGCTTTGCTGAACGCAGATCGCGCGCGGAAAGAACACGCTGCACGACGAGAAAGTCTGTCGTCCAGTATGCCATAGAAATGATCGCTCCCAAACCGAAGACAATTCCTGTCCAATGAATTCCCATTGGATTATCTTGAAACGATCCCATGGTGCTCCACAGATGTGTGTAATCACCTGCAGGAAAATTCTGGTGAATGCGCGCAACCATGCCGGCCCAGCCGCCCGTTTCAATCATTCCGACAATGGGAACGATTAATGCACCGAGCCAAATTAACATAAACTGCAGAACTTCATTAAAGATCGCAGAGAGCAATCCCCCCAGCACGACATACACCATCACGGTCAGCGAAGAAACCCAAATACTAAAATTAATATCCCAGCCAAGTACCACCTTCATCACGATAGCCATCGAATACATATTGATACCGCTCATGAAGACCGTCATAAACCCGAACGAAACTGCGGAAAGCTGGCTGGCGCCTTCACCGTACCGCAGCTTCAGATATCCCGGGACCGAGTGAGTCTTGCATATATAATAGAACGGGATCATCACGATACCGAGAAAGAGCATTGCCGGAATCGCGCCGATCCAGTACCAATGCGTCGCAAGAATTCCGTACTGGTACGCTGAAGCAGCCCAGCCCATTAATTCTAACGAACCGAGATTAGCAGCAACAAATGAAAGTCCGGCAATCCATGCTGTCATTTCTCTTCCTGCCATAAAAAAATCGTCGCCGGTTTTTGTAAATCGTAAAAGATAATATCCGATGCCCAGCACAGACAAGAAATAAATAATAATGAGAAGCGAATCCACCCAACCAAGTGACATAATACTTGAGGGGCTGGCAAACAATAATACGAGATGTGAATGAAGATTTCCTAGCATAACTCTCCTTGCTTTTCAATTAATGTTAATAGAGTTACTTGGTTGTAAATTGATAAATAGTGGTTTGATGATATACTTCTCCCGGTCTGAGAGTGACAGATGGGAATTCCGGTTTGTTCGGAGAGTCAGGAAAACATTGCGCTTCCAAACACAATCCTGTTCGCAATTGGTATGCGATTCCTTTACCCTTATCGTTACCATTTAAAAAGTTTCCTGAATAAAACTGAATTCCAGGTTGATCAGTGTAAACGGTCATCAGGCGCCCGCTCTTCTGCTCATAGAGTTCTGCAACTTTACGAACCTTTCCTTTTGTATAACTTCTTAAGACCCAGTTATGATCGTACCCTTTGCCGAAAGCAAGCTGTTCAAACTGATCGTTAATTCGTGTGCCGATTGCAGTTGGAGTTCGAAAATCCATAGGAGTTTTTGTTACGTCCAAATATTTTCCAGTTGTAATAAGCCCTTTATCAACAGGCGTGATTGAATCAGCTTCAATGGTTAAAAGATGATCAAGAATTGTATTATTAAATGAACCCGACAAGTTAAAATACGAATGGTGTGTAGGATTAAGAACAGTGATTTTATCTGTCGTGCCTTTGTAATCAATACGTAATTCGTTTTTGTTGGTCAACGTGTAAGTAACGGTCAATGTCACAGTACCAGGGAATCCTTCTTCGCCATCAGGGTTAATATATGTTAATTCCAGTGCAGGCTCTACGCTGTCTTCTACCGCTGTGACATTCCACAGTACTTTGTTATAGCCGACCTTCCCGCCATGAAGAGAATTTTCGCCATCATTCACTGTTACCTGATAATTCTTTCCCTCTAACAAGAACTTTCCTTTCCCGATGCGATTGCCGTAACGCCCCACGATGGCACCAAAGTAAGTCGTGCCATCGATATACCCTTGAAGCGAATCGTATCCAAGTACGACGTCTTCCATTTTTCCATTACGGTTAGGAATAACAAGAGAAATAACGGTTGCTCCGTAATTGATAATTTTTACTTGACTCCCGGAAGCGTTCGTTAATGTGTACAAAGACACTTCTCTTCCATCCGAAAGCTTTCCAAAAAGAGTTTTTCTATTCATTACAGTATCCCTTTTGATTGGTGTATAAGAATATAAAATATTCACTCCAGCGAGAAAAACGCACAAAAACACCAACTTTTTCATACTCTACCCTTTCAATTTACCACACAGATTGATTTTAAATATTATAGAAAATACAATTCACTGAGTACAGATGCAAGCATATATATTATACAGTGCTCATTTATTATTATATGAATACGGACAGAATCTTCTCTCCACTGGAAATATCACTTATAGTAAATCTTCAAACACGTTCCTTAATACCTGCTATCATTCTACCCTGCTGTAAAAATACAATACTATCTATAAAGCTATTAGCTCGATTCCCCGCTTTATTTCAAGAGTTCAGATTTCCATGTTTCGAAAAGGATCTTTGATTTACATCTTTTTATTTCTTGATATATTTTGATATATATCGTATTATTGAACTAGAACGTATAATGGCAACCTTAGCAGAAATTCGTAGGGCAAAACAATTGACGACAGTGGATATCGCCGTTCAACTTGGAATATCCCAGGGTTATTATTCCAATCTCGAACGAGGAAAACGCCCATTTAATGATGCCCTTCTGAAAAAGACCGCAAAAGCGCTTAGAGTCCCGTTAAGCACCACACGTGAAGCCGTTAAATCTCACCCCAATGAATCGTACACGTTAAAGAGTTGGATGTCCTCAATCAAAATTAACGGCCTACCGTTGATCAAGGCTTTTCATTATTATACGGAAACACATGAGATAAAAGTTCAGGCACTTGATGATGCAAAGTTGAAAAAGAAAATAAAGGAGTTTATTGAAGCGAATATTGGCTTTTCTGTTCTAGCGGAACTCTCGGAAAACAAAGTATTATTGAATCACATGCGAGAAATACTCGGCAATTATTCGACTCTTCCTAAGAACAATGTTTCAAAAGATGAATCCAAAAACAACTAGCGGTATGCATATGAACACAATAGAAAAAATGCGGGAAGTCGCCGATTTGCTAGTCAATCAAAGAAAGTACAATGAAGCATATACTGTCTTTGATGAATTGTACCGTCAAATCTGGAGTATCTTTGGGACAGTGCAATGCAGCTTATCAGCATATTCTAATAGTTACCTTACACCAAGAATTTCTTCCGATTATTTGCTTCGGAAACAATATCCCGAACCTGCTGTCAATGTACTCTGCGCTAGGATATATAATATAAATCTTTCTTTAATGCTCAGCGAATTTATCCGGGTCATGCAAGGCCATCTCCAATGTATCAGCTCATCATGTCAAGTGCGTAAGGAGATTTCTCCTGATGCTGTTTTAAATGAATTTGCCGTTCTCTATACGCTCGCCCTCCAACCTGTTCAGCAACGGAAACTTATTCCTATCTTCTCAATAGCTACCGCTGTAGTTGACAGAAGCAATAGAGTAAGACGGATTATATCAAATTATCCTCGAATTTATGTCGAAAAACTTCTTATAGAAGATGCTCAGAAATGTAAGGATGATAAATTGAAATCAATCAATCGTCTGTTGCTTGATTATCTTCTAAATATCGGAGAACGTAAGACAGAGCTATTTAAAAGATTATCGTGTATTGTTGGCCCTTATTATTATCGATTTCAGTACAATCAGTATCGTTCCGACCAATATTATAAATACGAACAATATGAGCGCTACGAAAGATACGGACAGCATACTTCTTCTTCCTCTCAAAAATTTTATTCTGCGACTGCTACTGATGAAGAAAAAAGTGCCTACTACGGACAATTAATTGGTTTGATGGGAAAAGTAACAAAGGAACAAATCCGCTCAAAATACATTGGTTTGATTTCTCTCTATCATCCGGATCGGGTTCAACATTTAGGTCCTGAGTTTAAAAAATTAGCCGAAACAAAATCAAAAGAAATTAATGCGGCTTACGATTGGCTGAAATCAAAATACCACATATAATTCTATCCCTAAAATACTACTGCGATTGATATTTTCTGAGAATGAACCTCTTAAACGTTAAAAGTTCAATCTGATTTCGTTTTTCCTCCTGTTTCTACTAATTCTTTTTCATTCAAAGAAATCTTCTAAATGGCTGTAATTGCTTTGCTTTCCCAGCAATTCACCTCAATGCTCGAAGTATTGTCAAGCAAGACATAACCCAAGATTATACAACTGTTAAAGGGAAGACTCCTTTGCAACCTTACTAAGTATCTACCGTATGTAATTACATCATCCTATTTAAATCGGAGGAAATCATGCGATTGTCCTTGTTCCTAGCAATTTTCTTGTCGATATTTATTTCAACCGCGATATCCCAATCTTCTCGGGAAATCTCTAAAACTATCCCACTCAAATCGGATGGGCTTCTCATCATTGACACCTACAAAGGAGGCATTACTGTTACCACTAATGATAAACCGCGGGTTGAGGTAAACGTAAAGATAGAATCGGACGCCGTAGATTCCCGGGATGCCGAACGAGATGTAGAGGATACAGAAATTGAAATTCACAGCACCGACAGAGAGGTAAGACTTCATACCAACTATAAGAAAGTGGAGCGAAACAATTATCACAATTTCTGGGATTGGATCACCGACCCGCACGAGACATCGAATTCGCTCCCATCGGTACATTACACAATTAAAATGCCTTGCTCCGCGGAACTGAGGATCAAAGATTACAAATCAGAATCACACATCGAAGGATTGACCTCATACCTGACACTCAACACGTATAAAGGTACTATGGAAATATTTGATCTTAGTGGGGGAATCGATTTAGAAACATACAAAGGCGATGTGCGTATTTCTTTTACAGCGCTTAAAAGAGACAGCCATTTCGAGACCTACAAGGGAAAGATTACTGTGAATATTCCAAAACGAACCGGCTTTGAATTGCGAACAGATTTCGAAAGACGTGTAGTTTTTAGTACAGACTTCGATGTGGAAACACACAAGCGCGATAGAAAACACCACCATTATGATTACTCCGGGAAAATCAATGGGGGTGGCCCGACACTTGTGTTCAACAGCGATAAGGGAGATATTCGATTACGCGCTAAGTAATGTGAACTATTTGTAACCTCCGGCAAAATGCATGTAAAATTATTATAAAGACAAGCGAATGATGCAATGCTATAAAGACTTACAATTATCCATCCCTTAATTCAATGCTTACCATAATTCTAAAAACAAATTGCCCGATCATATTATCGGGCAATGTTGTTTTTAATCGATCTTCAAATGATTATTTGACATGCGGTTCAATTCTCATACATCCGTTAAGATGAGCCGACACAAATGTCAAAATTTCCACACTCAATGAGACATTGCTTCCTTAAGCAGCCACTTTCTCCAGTTCAGCGACCATTCCTCTACATTTTTTTTCGAGACCGGAGTAAGTTGAATATACATACGCGGTTCAACAGGGGCATGGTTATTAAGTATTTTTTCTAGCAATATCTCAACAGTTTTATATCCCAATTGGAAACAATTTACACCAACAAGACTTTGCACATAGCCACTCTTTACATACTCTAATTCGCCAGGAACTGCATTGCCTGCCACTATTTTAATTTCACCCGGATTCCACTTGATACTATTCTTGATGAGAAGTGCCGGACTTGTGATAAATATCCAAGCCGTAATATCAGGATGAGCTTTTTGTTCGCGTGCAACAGTCTCCGATGCTATATTTGGAATATCTATATTATGATACACGTTTTCGGGATGGAGAGTAATCTGCGGATATTTTTGTAATTCATCCTTAATTCCCTGAAGGCGGCGCTGCAGGTTCAATGCATTCCTATTCCCGGCAAGGATTGCGATGGTTCCCTTTCCGTTAATTTCTGCCGCAAGTTCCTTCAAAAGCATTCTGCCAAATTCGACATCGTCTGCACCATAATAGGCAAATCGTTTACTCTTTGGCGCATCCGAATCGAAACACATTACTGGTATTCCGTTCTCAACCACTTTATCGATGGTGGGCGTTAAATAATTGGCGTCAGTGCATGAGATCGCGATACCTTGAACACCTGCATGTGAAAGACGTTCCAGTGCAGCTACTTGTTCTTGAACGTTTTCTTCAGTAGGGGTTTGATAGTCGATTACAATATCAACTTTATACTTTGCGCTCAATTCTTTAGCCGCGACCCTTGCACCAGAATATGCGGCTATAAAAACAGGGTTGTACCCCATTTTTCCGATCATCCCGATTGTAATTTTTTGTTTGCCGGAATTGTTGTCGCCGGCGAGGACCGTTATCTGCATAATATCAATAAGAACTATGCAGAAGAAAAGAACGAGTCTATATCGCATAATATCTGCGCTCCTTTTTTATTTGTGTGCTACAATATGTTTGCGCGAAATATTCTATAGCAATCAGCCAGACTGCGTTTTAGAGTCTTATCTGTGATTCTGGAAATCTATATTGTTGTCTTTATATTTTTATACATACGTACGGAAAATGACAATAATAATCAATCGAATAAATACGAATTCAGAATATTCTCAAGCATTTCCTGTTTGTCCTTTTGAGCGGTGGCTTGTTCCGTATATCCCATCACGTTTCTATGCGTGATTATCCTTCCTTCGGTGAATGAGTGGCGGGATTACCAGCCAAAGATTCATTTTCTCGCACGATGTTTGCGTTTTTCTATTTTTATTATGGGCTATAAAACATTTGTAAATCGACAAATCTATTTTTCTCTATTTGGACACTCGCAATATTTTTTGTTTTATCATACTTGAATTCAACGGGCATTTTATTAAATAATATTTTTACCGGTTTCATAGCACATTTCAATTCTATGGTTGATGTCGTTCCCAACGATTCGGAAGTAAATACAATTTTAGTGGCCTGATGCTCTAGTACCATTATCTTTTCCTTGTCGTTGTCAAAATAATCAACATAATTGAAAGTTGCCTGTTCATTGATTTCTCCGGGATACAAATGAATTACAATTATTTTATCTTCGTTTAAATTCTTTTTCCAGATTCTTGAATTACTGTCGTAAATTTGTCCCGTAACAAAAATAGAATTCCCTTTTATAAATACTGGAGTAGTAGCAATAGATACATTTTGCGTGAACATCATATGTCCGTTATATTCAATACTCTGATTATTAAAATCGTACCACTTTCCCTGAGGTAAGTATATTGTTCGCAAATTGTCTTTCGTAAACAACGGGGCTAACAGAAAAGCGTTGCCAAAGACGTATTCATCCCAAATATGATACGTATTTTCATCGGCTGGATATAAATATGCAAGCGGTTTCATTACAACGCCATTTTCGTACGATGTGTTGACACAGGAATATATATAAGGCAACATTTCCATTCTAAACTCACATGCATCTCTAAAGGCATCCTGCAACTGAACCGAATATTTCCATGGGGGACGATCTTCGCCATTGCCTCCTGCACCATCGATCTTTATCTCAAACATTCCGCTCCAAGCGCTCCATTGCAGCCATCGAATATACAAATCCTCCTCAATACGGCCATCTCCTAAATAACCGCCGGTATCACCGCCCCAAACCGGAAAACCTAAGAAGCCGCATCTCATGGCATTTGCCTGATTACCAGCCATGCCTTGCCAATTTGACCTGCTGTCTCCTCCCCACACTGCACTCAAAAATGGCTGACACCTATGGAAAGCCGCTCGTGCAAAATTGAACTGGTTTTTCCCATTCGCCTTCGATAAGAAATCATGAATTACTTTTGAATAGAGATAGATATATTTGTTTCGCGCTTCGGATTTCGATGTTGGTTGGTACCATTGAGCAGTAACAGGGAAGTTTTCATCAGCTCGATCCATCTTGTGCCCCCTGACACCAACTGCATACTGATTTTTATTCAAGCGACTCTCAAATTCTTTTAATGCTTCAGGATTCGTTAAATCGATATATCCCTGGTCGTTAGGCAACAAACCGGGAAAATCTTTATCAGTCTTCGTCAAGGGTCCTATCCAAGTCATGAACTGCATTCCATATTTTTCGTTAATTGTTTTAATCCATTTTCCTGGTTCGGAAAATTTATTATTAAAATCCATTTTTGACCATTCATGGGCTCCATTACTATATGGTCGGTCCACCCAGCACGCAGTTAATGGAATTTTTAGTTCTGAAAACATTTTAATGTCGTTTAAAATTTCGTCCTTCCCGCCATTATTTTGATCCCGCCAGAATATTGGTCCGCAAGCCCAAATAGGTACGTATTTAGGCTTGCCTGTAATCTGAAAATATTCTTTGTGGATCGCTTCTCCATCTTTTCCGCAGAATATATACCAATCCAGCGAACCAGTTTGATGGTAGATTTCTGTAATTCCATTAATAGCGAATTGATAACGGCCCTTAGCAAACGTATCGAAGAAGCTGCCATATCCAGCGCTGCTCATATAGAATGCCGAATAGGCAGATGCGTAATTCTCCGCATAGTCCAGATTCGCATTGCCGTAAACTTCAACATCGACGACATTACCTCGCAAATCCGGATTTCTTGAATTATGAGGATACAGCTTTTCAATTAATCCGAAGTAATGTTCGTTCAGATCTTTCATTTTTATTGTTACGTGATTAAAAGTTTTGTGAGATGCAATAAAGTGAAAGGTGTTGTTGAATTGCGCGATAGTTAATAATATCTGGGATGGAAAATCTTTATGAAATCCATCTGATTCGCCAAACAGTAATTTTAAAACTAACGTATCTGTTTTAACGTTTTCCACAAGAATAGTGTCCGGCCGAATAAAATTGAACTCAAAAGAATTAATCACAACTATTTTTGATTGATCTTTAACAA
>JBEKLV010000109.1:0-8831 GCA_050008835.1 Bacteroidota bacterium
ATACGAGATCAGAGGCAGTCAAGAAAGAAAAACAGATTAAAGCGTGTGGAGCAGGTCGATATCTTAGTAAGAATAATTTGCCTGTCTAGCGCGTGGCGCTTCTGGCGCCAAGGTCGGGAGTTTGGCGAAGCCATCACTTCGTGACAAATTTCTCCACCCCGACGCGTAATACTAAATAGCGACGTTCTTTTTCAGCATAAATTTCTATTCGTACCTTCCAGTCAGCAAAACTTATGTCATCACATATTGTCGCTATCGTTGGACGTCCAAACGTTGGTAAATCCACGCTCTTCAATCGTATATTCGGATCACGCGAAGCAATAGTCTTCGATACACCGGGTGTAACGCGTGATCGCCGTTATGCAGAAGCAGAATGGGCGGGCAAATCCTTTACAATGATTGATACAGGTGGATTTGTTCCAGAATCCAATGATGTGTTTGAAAAAGCTATACGCGAACAGGCCAATATTGCAATTGAGGAAGCCGATTCTATTGTGTTCGTTGTAGATGCATTAGAAGGATTGACTCCGCTCGACAAAGAAATTGCCGATATTCTTCGTCGTTCCAACAAACCAATTCATCTTGTTGTCAATAAAATAGATTCCGCGCAGCGCGAAAATGCCATAGCAGAATTTTATTCTCTTGGACTCGGCGAACCCATCGGCATCGCTGCCCTTGGCGGAAGACAGATCGGTGATTTCCTGGATCTGATTACATCAGATATTAAAAAAGAGACACGAGTTAAAAGGGAAAAACGCCTTCGTCTTGCTGTGATTGGAAAGCCAAATGTTGGCAAATCATCGTTAGTCAATGCATTGATTGGCAATACGCGCCAAGTGGTTACAAATATTCCAGGCACTACGCGCGATCCAATCGATACGATTCTTGAATATCAGGGTGAAGAAATTATTCTTGTTGATACGGCAGGGCTGCGGAAGAAGAGTAAAATTTCGGAAAGCATCGAGTTCTACAGCACACTCCGGACATTGCATGCAATTGAGCGCAGCGATGTTGCTGTCATTCTCCTTGATGCCAAGCAGGGAGTTGATAAACAAGATTTACAAATTGTTGATGCAACAATAGAACGCCATAGATCTGCAATTATTGTCGTGAACAAGTGGGATTTGATCGAAAAGGAAACGAACACCGCACGTCAATATGTCCTTGCGATTGAAAAGAATCTTGGTATGTACGATTATCTCCCTGTCATTTTTGTATCCGCGATTACAAAACAACGCATTACAAAAGTGATAGATACGGCAAAAGAAGTCCATGTACAGCAATCGCGAAGAATATCGACCAGTGCGTTGAATAAATCAATTATGGAAGATATCAAAATCACACCACCGAAATCATCGACATCTAGAGAAATCAAAATTAAATTTGTGACACAGATTAAAACCAATCCGCCGATGTTTGCTTTTTTTTGTAATTATCCGAAACTTGTGCAGGAATCGTATAAGCGTTTTCTAATGAACAAATTACGCGAGCATTTTGGTTTTTCAGGTGTTCCATTGGGAATCACATTTAAGGAAAAATGAGGCAGCGTATTCTGGTTATAGGAGGACTTGCGGCAGGGCCGGCTGCTGCGAGCAAGGCAAAGCGCACGAATAGTAATGCCGAGGTCATTCTCTTCGAGCAAGGCGAATACATTTCTTCCGGTATTTGCGAAGTGCCTTATTACATCGGAAATGTTATTACAGACGTTGAGAAACTTTCCACTCTCACTCCATTGGATTTAGAACGAACGCGCGGCGTGAAAGTTCACACACTGCATCGTGTGGAAGAAATTCAGCCAGTGAAGAAACATATCGTCGTGCGCGATTTGTATCATGATAAGATGCTAACATATGAATATGATAAGCTGATTCTTGCCACAGGTTCGAAAACGAAAACGATTGGAATGGCAGGCGAAAACGCACGAAATGTATTTCATGTGAAGTCGCTGTCGGATGGATTGGCAATTAAACATTTTATCGATGAAGAGAAACCAAAACGCGCTGTCATTATCGGTGGCGGTTATGTGGCAGTTGAAATGTGTGAAGCATTCAGAACGCTTGGTTTAGAAACAACACTGCTTCATCGAGATGAATTGCCGATGTCTAAACTTGAAATGGACTCGCGGAAAACTGTGCTCGCTGAATTGACGAAAAATTCCATCAAGTTTCATTCGAAACAGACACTGAAAGCATTCAAATCAGACAACACTGGAAAAGTTGTAGAAGTTGTGACGGATTCTGGCAGCTATCCAGCGGATTTGGTAATTCTCGCTATTGGTGTCGAGCCAAACGTAGATATTGCAAAATCTATTCGGGCGCGACTTGGAGCCTTCGGAGGTATTCTTACGGATCAACATCAAACGACCTCAGTGGATTCTATTTACGCCGCAGGCGATTGTTGTGAAGTAAAAAATCTTGTGAACAATCGCTGGATGTATGCACCACTTGCGACGTACGCTGCACGGCAAGGGTGGGTGGCTGGAGAAAATTCATCGGGTGGAAATGCAATCTTCAAAGGAGCAATTCGTGCGATTGCAGTGAAAGCGTTTGGATTGGAAATTGCATCGGTCGGTTTAAGTTCAAGTGAGGCGGAAGAATCAGGATTTAATTCGATCGTAGAGCATATAGTTGGTGATTCAAAAATATCATTCTATCCGGGAAACGAAAAGATTCATATCATTGCGATTGCCGATAAAAATAGTAATCGGCTTATCGGAGCAAATGTCGTTGGCGGAAGTGGAAGCGCCTTGCGTGCAAATATTCTGAGCATTGCGATTCAACAGAAAATGACAGTTGAAGAAATATCGAAACTTGATTTATTGTATTCTCCACCATTCTCACCACTGTGGGACCCGATTCTTATTGCCGCACATCAACTTAGTAAGCGGATGGATTCAATCAAATAATTCACATACAGGAAAATGACAATGAAGAACTTGATTATTATCGATCATCCTCTCGTAAAGCGTGATTTAACTTTGCTTCGTAATAAAAAAACGCCGAGTTACCAGTTCCGCGCAATTCTTCACCGAACTGCGAGTCTCATGGCGTATGAAGTATCACGAGACCTTCAGATGAAAGAGATTGAAGTTCGTACACCGTTGGAAAAAACGAAAGGAGTCGCTGTCGATCAGCAAATCGTTTTAGTGCCGATTCTTCGTGCAGGGCTTGGATTAGTCGGCGGATTTGTAGAAGTGATGCCGAATGCACGAGTGGGGCATATCGGGTTGTTCAGAGACGAAGAAACGCTGAAACCGGTCGATTACTATTTCAAAGTTCCACGTAATCTTGATCGTGCATTAGTTCTTATTCTTGATCCGATGCTGGCGACGGGTGGAAGTGCCGTAGCGGCGATTACATTTTTAAAAGAACGAGGCGCCCGTACAATTCGTCTCGTCAATTTAGTATCGGCACCTGAAGGCGTTAGGCAAGTACGCAAAGCACATCCTGATGTCGTAATGTATACTTGTGCACTTGACCGTGAGTTGAACAAACGCGGTTATATTCTTCCGGGCCTCGGTGATGCAGGCGATAGGATGTTTGGAACAGAGTAAATTGGATTGAAAAACAGAGCTTTCAATATCATACTTACAATTGTGTTTGGAGCGGCGATTTCCCAAGCGCAGTGGAAATTGGAACCTTCGCTTCACACTCTCGTTGTCAGCGGAATTGATTTTATCTTGAAACAGGAGTATGAGCGAGCTGATTCACTATTCCGCGTTGTTACTAATTGTTACCCCGATCATCCGGCTGGTTATCTTTATCGGGCAGCAGTGATGCAAGCATACAATATGGATTTCGATGTGCCGATTGAACAAGATAAATTTGATTCCTTATTAATGATAGGGAAGAGTGCTGCAGAAAAAATCTCTTTGCCATGGGGCGGATACTTCTTTGGTACAGCAGATGGTTATGACGCATATGAACGGGTGCAAAGTGGAGATTGGTTTGGTGGAGTGCGCAAAAGCATGGCATCAGCATCAAAGTTTGAAGAAATCATTGAAAAGGATTCTTCATTTTACGATGCATATGTTGGCATTGGTACTTATTATTACTGGCGTAGCCGAAAAACAGAGTTCCTTCGGTGGCTGCCATTCGTCAAAGATGACCGTGAACTTGGAATCAAAATGCTCATTATCGGTGCAGAGCAATCCGAATATAACCGATTTGCCGCAATAAGCGCACTTATCGCAATTTATCTTGATTCTGAAAATTATAAGCAAGCAGAAGAGTGGTCAAAACGGAGTTTGAATTTTTATCCAGAGAATAGAATATTTTTGTGGGGTCTTGCTACGGCACTTGATCGGCAGAATCGTTTTGCTGAAGCTGTGCCGGCATATTCAAATCTTCTAAAAAATATAGTTTACTCTCATGCGCCGCATCCGTATAATGAAATAGTTTGCCGGTTAAATCTTGTCAAATCAAAAATCGCTTTAAACGATACGACAAATGTGTTTTATCATCTAAAAACACTTCTTTCGTATGAGACGTGTTCTTTTCCTGCCAATCTCCAATCCCGTGCAAAGGCAAAGTTTGAAGAGGCGCGGAAACTGCTTTTAAAAATAGAAAAACAACGGGCAGCATCAAAATAAACTAAAATTTAGCTTGATGAATATCGACACGTTTGCAGTCAATGTGTCTTGACATTCGGTAGGGAATCCGTATATTCTTTTGTAGTTCAGAGTTCATAATGATAGACAGTATATACCAAAAGAAACTCAACGATCTTCTTGCCGTCTGCCGGAAGAATTTGCGTTCGGTGGACGAAGATCTAATCACGCGTGCATTTCTTCTCAGTCTTGAAGCGCACAAGAACAATTTGCGTGCTTCAGGCGAGCCATATTTTATACATCCATTTGAAGTTGCGATGGTTGTCGCAAAGGAGATTGCACTGGATGATGTATCTATTGCAAGCGCACTTTTGCACGATGTAGTAGAAGATACAGATTTTGAGTTGAAAGATATCCGCGCAGAATTCGGCGATGCTGTAGCAGATATTGTAGATGGTATCACAAAAATTACAGATATCTTCGAAAGTCATGAAGTAACGCAAGCGGAAAGTTATCGCAAACTGTTGCTTTCGATGGTGGGCGATATCCGCGTGATGCTTGTGAAATTTGCAGACCGCCTCCATAATATGCGCACACTTGAATATCTGCCGCCTGAAAAACGTCTGCGGCTTGCAAAAGAAACTCTCGACATTTATGCACCATTTGCACACCGATTTGGATTAGCACAAATCAAGTGGGAACTGGAGGATTTATCTTTTAAGCATTTGCATGTCCAGGAGTATGAAAAAATCTCGCGTCAGTTGCGTTCTAAGCGACGTGAGCGCGATCATTACATCAATCGATTTATTCAACCGATCAAAAAGCGGCTCATTGAAGAAAAATTGAATTTTGAAGTTGCCGGCAGAGCGAAACATATTTTCAGCATCTACAATAAAATGTTGAAGCGCAACAAACCGTTAGAAGAAATTTATGATCTCTTTGCTGTCCGCATCGTCATTGATACAAAGGATAACAGTGAATGCTTCATAGCTTATAGCATTGTCACAGAAATTTACAAACCAATTCCAGAGCGATTTAAAGATTACATTTCAGTTCCTAAGAAAAATGGTTACCAATCCATACACACAACAGTGATTGGCCCCGATGGCAAAATGGTGGAAGTGCAAATCCGTACGCGGGCAATGCACGAGGTAGCTGAGCGCGGAGTTGCGGCACACTGGATCTACAAAGAGAACAATTCATCGCTTGACGCGGAACTGGAGGGTTGGGTTAACTGGGTGCGTGAAATATTCGAACAGAAAAGTGATGATACTCCAAAAGAATTAATGGAAAGTTTTAAACTCAATCTCTATCAAGATGAAATCTATGTTTTCACGCCGAAAGGGGACCTCAAAATTCTGCCACAGAATTCCACTCCTATTGATTTTGCATTTGAAATCCATTCGAACGTCGGCTATCATTGTATTGGTGCTAAAGTGAACGGACGCATTGTCCCTCTTAACTCAATATTACGAAGTGGTGATCAGGTTGAGATTATTACCTCGAAGAACCAAACACCGAGCACCGGCTGGGAACAATTTGCAGTAACGCATAAAGCAAAAGCGCATATTCGAAGATTTATTCGTGAGGAATCCCGGAAGCTTGCCGAAGAAGGGAAAGATACTTGGGAAAAAAAGATCAAACGCCGTAAAATAACTATCAGCAAAGAAGAACTCGAAAAATTTGTTCATAGTCTAAAATATGGAGATGTCCAAGAATTCTTTTTTGCGATAGTCAACCAAAAAATTGATGTTGATACATTAATAGAGCAATACGTTATTCGATCAAAACATCCGGCTGGAGAAGACGCAGTGCAAACGCCGGATTCAGATTCTCTATTTTCAAAGTTCATTAACACAGCGCGCGATTTTACAAGCGGTATTTCCGTCCTTGGTGTGAATGATAACTTTTTACATCAATACGCAAAATGTTGCAATCCTATTCCTGGCGATGCTATTGTCGGTTTTGTAACAACAGGCGAAGGTATTAAGATCCATCGAAAGGATTGCAAAAACGTTCTCACGCTCCGTCTTGCAGAAAGCGAACGTATAGTCGAAGTCGGCTGGCCGTCGGAACATAATGTAGACTTTATTACAGGAATTCACATAAGCGGCGAAGACCGCCCTGCATTACTAAGCGACATTACTCACGCCATCTCCACCTACCAAAATACAAATATCCGCACTGTTAATGTGGATTCACACGGATCTCTATTTGACGGAAAGTTTATCCTTTATGTGAAAGATACCGACCATCTTGCGCGCATTATTGAAAAGATTAAAAATATTCCTGGTATAGAGAGTGTAGAACGATTCTCTGGAAAAGGGGATTAACATCGTAGAGGCGACTAAAACGTGCCAGCGTGTCCTTGGAGTTGATTACGGTTCGCAGCGTGTAGGTTTATCATTGAGCGATCCGCTAGGTATTATTGCTCAACCGATTGAAGCTTTGAAAAACGATTCATCGCTGTTTATCCGTCTTCAACAATTATCCGCTCGTGAAAATGTGAAACTGATCGTAGTCGGCATGCCTTTCAACTTAAAAGGCCAGCGCGCTCAAAAAGCTGATGAAGTACAAAAATTCATTGAGCTTCTGAAAGTAAAACTCGATATTGCGGTTGTATTGTGGGATGAGCGTTTCACGACTACAATTGCACATCAGACTATGCTTGCAATGGGAACGAAGAAGAAAGAAAGGCAGAAGAAAGATGGCCGCATAGACTCTATGGCAGCGGCAATCATCCTGCAAGGGTATTTAGATAATACGAAGCATTCGCATTCAAGCTAACCATGGAAGAAGGAATCCAACAAGGCAAGCCTCATTCAATATTCCGCAAGCATCCTGCGGTGATGAAGTTCGCCCAGCTTATCAAACGCAATCCTTTCAAATCACTGTTCATTTCCTTCTTTATTGTTATTTTTTTTCAAATTCTACTTTTACCGTTTGATAATATCAGGCAGTTGAAGACGAAAAATGCAGGTGAGACAGCATTTATGCGCGAACAGGCAGCGAATGCAAAGAATGAGAATCGTGAGTTTCATAAGATACAATACTGGATATCGCTTCGGTCAATTCCTCAGGATGCAATTGATGCGGTGATCATTTCGGAAGATGGAACATTTTGGTCGCATCATGGATTCGATTGGTTTGAGTTCAGAGAATCCATCGAAAGGAATTTTGAAGAAGGGCGTGCGGTGCGCGGCGCAAGTACTATTACACAACAATTGGTGAAGAATTTGTATCTTTCATCATCAAAAAATCCTTTGCGAAAATTTAAGGAATGGATTCTGACGTGGTATATGGAACAACAGTTAGGCAAATCGCGTATTCTCGAAATCTATTTTAATGTGATTGAATGGGGCGATGGTGTGTATGGCATCGAAGCTGCATCGCATTATTATTTCGATAAATCAGCATCGAATTTAAATCGTGAGGAATGCGCCCGGCTTGCGGCGATTATTCCAAGCCCTCGCAAACATCGTGCGGATGTAGATTCAAAGTACGTGCTGCGGCGATCCAAGTTGATACTTGAACGCATGGAAGCGCGCGGAATGTAAATAGATCTAATTATGAAACTTAGTGACCTAAAATTGTTGATCGAAGAAGGCGAGAGCTTCGAATTGGAGTTCAAACGCAAAGTCTCTACACCTATCAAAGTGGCAAAGACTTTAATGTCGTTTGCGAACACAAAAGGCGGTATTGTGCTCTTCGGAGTTGATGATGATCGGACTATTGTTGGAGTCGGCAGCGAGAAGGAAGAAATGGAACTAATTCAGACGGCTGCAAGCTTCTACTGCGATCCCCCGATTGAACCGCACATTGATACTGTTCCATACAAAGGCAGAGATGTAGTTGTTGTTACTGTAGAAGAAAGCGATCAGAAACCGCATTACCTCAATGTTGATAACGAAGAAAAGAACGGTGGTACACGAGTATATATTCGCGTGAACGACAAAACCGTAGAAGCAAGCAAAGAAGTAGTGCATATTCTGCAAGCAGAAAACCCAAATGCTCCACCGTTGCGTATAGTTATAGGAGATTCAGAGCGACATCTCTTTGAATATTTAGACGAAAACGAGCGCATTACGGTGAAACAATTTTCAAAGCTTGTGAATATTTCCAATAGGCGAGCGTCACGCTCACTCATACAACTTGTACGTGCTGGAGTTTTGAGAATTCATACACACGAAAAAGGAAGATTTTTATACACGCGCATTTTGAATTATAATAAATGCTCAAACAGTATCTAAAGTCTGCAGCTAGAGTTTGTTTTATTTCATTA
>JBEKLV010000011.1:0-29344 GCA_050008835.1 Bacteroidota bacterium
AGGAACCTTGATGAAGATGATTATGAACCAATGTATAAACGCAAGGAATTTATTGATACAATCGAAAAAGATGGTGAGATAAATGATTTTGAATCAGCATGGATTCGTCAAGATGGCAGTATTTTTTTTGTGCGAGAGAGTGCTCAAGCAATCCGCGATTCTCATGGAAAAACTCTGTACTATGACGGGGTGATGGAAGATATCACTGAGCGTAAACGAGCTGAAAAAGCATTGCAAGAAAGCATAGAACGATATAAAAATCTCACCGAGATTTCTCCCGTCGGAATATTTCATACTGATGAAAAAGGTCTTACCACGTATGTTAATCCAATATGGTGTCAAATCTCTGGATTATCATTTGAAGAGGCTTTAGGAAATGGTTGGCTGCGTGCAGTGCATCCGGATGATAAGGAAAAGTTATTCAAGGGGTGGCAAGAGGCAGTCCAGCTTCATAAAACATCTTTTTCTGAATATCGTTTTGTGCACCCAGATGGAACGATTGTTTGGGTGATAGGACAGGCAAGTCCGGAAACGAATCCTGAAAATCAAATAGTCGGGTATATAGGTACGATTACCAATATCACTGAACTCAAATATGTAGAAGAATCTCTTAAACGTGAACGTAATCTCTTTCGTCTATTGATTGATAACCTACCAGATCCCATTTATGTTAAAGACACAGAATTTCGCAAGACAATTGCTAACGTAGCGGATGTTCGTAATATGGGCAGACAATCTGAAGCAGAGGTTTTAGGTAAAACAGATTTTGATTTATACCCGGCAGATATTGCGGCGAGATTTTATGCCGACGACCTCTCTGTTATCCAATCCGGGAAATCTGTGCTTAATAAAGAAGAGTTTTTCTTGGACAAAGATGGCAAGAAAGTCTGGTTGCTAACTTTTAAGATACCTATGAAAGATGAACAAGGTCGGATTATTGGGCTTGTGGGTGCAAGTCGAGAAATTACAGAGCAAAAGCACACAATGGAAGTGTTGACATTACTCAGTCATACAGTTAAAAGCATCGGCGAATCGATCAGCATTACAGATCTTAAAAATAATATTATTTTCGTCAATGAGGCTTTTTTAAAAACATATGGTTACACTGAAGAAGAACTTATTGGAAAATCAATCAGCATTGTCTCCTGCGATCCAATTGTTCATGAGCAAATGGTGCTTGCTGAAACGGTTAAAGGTGGATGGCAGGGAGAACTGCTGAATCGAAAAAAAGATGGCACATTGTTTTCGATATTTCTTTCTTCATCAATCGTCTATGATGAAAAAGAACAGCCGATTGGTCTGGTTGGAGTTGCTACCGACATAACCGAACGCAAGCAAACTGAAAAAGCGTTACAAGAATCGCAAGCTCTCTACCATTCGTTTGTCGAACATTTGCCAGCCAGTGTTTTCCGTAAAGACAGTAAAGGTCGTTATGTTTTTGTTAATTCGCTGTTTTGTGAACTTAAAGGTCTGAAGGTGGATGAAGTCCTCGGTAAATCACCGCATGAACTCGAGGCATTCGTATCTGTAGTTAAGACCACTCGCCCCTCTATAATGATGGCCGTGCAACACACACTGGCAGATCAAGGTGCAGACCACCATGAAATAATTATGCGCACAGGAAAACCTATCGAAGTAGAGGAAGTCTATCCGCAATTAAATGGCACAACAAAGTATTTTCATGCTGTGAAATCACCGGTTTTCGCTTCCGATGGGAAAATTATCGGCACTCAAGGAGTCCAGTTCGACATCACCGAACGTAAGATCGCACAAGAAGAACTCCAGAAGGAACGTAATTTACTTCGGATGGTAATCGATAATCTGCCCGATGCAATCTATACAAAGGATTCGAATTGTCGAAAAACACTCACAAATAAAACCGATGTATATATTATGGGTTGTGAATCAGAGGCAGAAGTTTTAGGAAAAGACGACTATGATCTATTCCCGAAAGAAATGGCGGATAAGTTTATCGCTGATGACCGATATGTTATCCAGACAGGCCGGCCTTTGATTGACAGAGTAGAATATGTGGTTGATGTACAAGGACAGAAACATTTTCTGCTTACCACGAAGTTACCGTTTCGAAATGAACAAGGCCAGATTATTGGCTTAATAGGCATCGGTCACGATATTACTGAGAGAAAACGTGCAGAAGATGCATTACAAGAAAGCAATGAAAAATTACGAAACATCGTCGAACATAGTACAAACCTTTTTTATTCACGTAATACCGATCAGGTGTTCACGTACCTCAGCCCTCAAGCCAGAGATATTTTTGATTGTGAGCCAGATGAAGCCTTAATTCGTTTTACAGATTTCATGACAGACAATCCGATCAATAAACTTGGTTGTGAGCTTGCAGGGAAAGCAATCCAGACTGGTTTACGGCAGGAAACCTACGAGCTTGAATTAATGGGTAGGAAAGGGCGCCGTGTCTGGGTAGAAATTCAGGAAGCACCTGTTGTAAAGGACCGAAAAACAATTTCTATAGTAGGAGCTATGACGGATATTACCGAGCGAAGATGGGCGGAGATGGCGCTTCAAGTTAGCGAGAAAAAATATAGAGATATTGTTACTTGGGCCCCAGTTGGAATATACCAATCAACTCTATCAGGGAAGCTGCTCAGCGGTAATAGTCGTATTGCAGAAATGTTGGGTTATGATGATGTGAGCGAATTGGTTGGAAATAATATTGGGCAAACTATTTATTATGATGAAAAAGATTGGGAACGTTTTGTTGCTGAAGATAACTCCTTTGAAAAAAAGGTGACTTTGAGTCATGAAACTCGATGGAAGAAAAAAGACGGCTCCATTATCTGGATCTTAATGACTGTCCACGATGTGCGAGATAAATCATCTGAAATTCTTTATTACGAAGGATTTGTATTTGAAATTACCGAACGTAAGCATGCAGAAGAAGCGTTACGCGAAAGTGAAGAACGTTATCGTTTGCTTGTTGAGAATTCAACGGATATTGTAACCGAGATTAGCGCTGAAGGCAAATATCTGTATGTCAGCGCTAATGTTAAGTCGATTTTAGACTTTGAACCAATGAATCTGGTCGGCACTAATGTACTATCAAGAGTATATGGGAAAGATAAAGCTGCAATTGGAGAGATTCTAAGCAAATTAGGTGGAAGTGCAATGTACCGATATCGAGATCATTTGGGTGGTTGGCATTGGTTTGAATCCTCAGGGCGAGTCTATTATACATCCTCGGGTGAACAAAGGATGGTTATGGTCAGCCGCGATATCACAGATCGACGTAAAGCCGAACAAGAACTTGAATTATCGAGAAAGCAATTGCAGCATTTCACAGAACACCTAGAGCATATTCTTGAAGAAGAGCGAAAACGAATCTCGCGTGAACTTCATGATGAACTAGGTCAATTGTTAACTATCTTGAAATTTGACTTAAGTTGGCTTAAATTAGAAGAGGTTAATAGCGATTCCGACACCATTACAAGAATTAACGGAATGATGGAATCGGTAAATGCCGCATTGACATCAGTGAAACGGATCGCGAGAGAGATGCGACCACCGCAACTTGATGCGCTCGGTTTAATTGGCGCAATGCGATGGGATATTGATCAGGTAGAAAAAAAGACTGGACTGAAAGGTATCGTGACTGGCGAACTTGCAGATGTTGAGATAAAAGGTCAAATTAGCACTGTCCTTTATCGCGTATTTCGAGAAGCTATGACCAATGTCCTGCGTCACGCACAAGCTAAGCAAATATTTATAGGATTATCTCAACGGCTGGGTTCTATAATCTTTACAATAAGAGATGATGGACGCGGGATCACAAAAAAAGAATTGAAGAGAACGACATCATTAGGTCTTGTCGGTATTCGTGAACGGATCCGGATGATTGGAGGAACCTTCACTATCGAGGGTAAGCCAGGAAGTGGGACAATATTGACTGTGGAAATTCCTCTTAAAAAAACGAAAAAGAATGGAGATAGTATATCATGATTCGTGTTCTTATTGCCGATGATCATCCGATTGTCCGAAGAGGACTCAAAACGATCCTGAAAGATGTATCGGATATTAAAGTTGAAGATGAGGCAAGCGATGGTCTTGAAGTTATGGAAAAGATTCGAAATGCCGAGTTTGATGTTATCGTACTCGATCTCTCGATGCCAAAGCTCGACGGTCTTGAAGCTATTAAAAGAATAAAAGCAGAAAAACCCGATTTAGCTATTCTTGTGTTGAGTATGAATCCTGAAGAAGTGTTTGGGATTCGTGCGTTGAATCTCGGTGCATCCGGATATCTTTCTAAAGATACCGCACTTGAACAGCTTATTCAGGCAATTCGACGCGTGGCTTCAGGAAAAGTTTATATTTCACAATTGCTTGCTGAATCAATTGCACAGAATGTAAGTCGAGGTTCACCTAAACTTCCGCATGAGCATCTTTCTGATCGCGAATATCAAATCATGCTAATGATCGCTAGAGGTATGTCGTTAAAAGCGATTGGTGCAGAACTTTCAGTAAGTGTTAAAACGGTAAGCACACATCGTACGCACATCCTACAGAAAATGAAATTGGAGAATAACGCCCAAATCGTAACCTACGCTCTTCAAAATAATCTGCTGACATAACTACCTTCTTTAGATCATCGTACTTGGATAATCTGTAAGAAGTATCTTAATTTTCTTTTGTACGATCCTTCTCGAGCGATATCTTCTATGAAGCCGCATAGATACTTCTTTAGTACTTAACTATCTAATTCGATATTTCTTATTAAAGGCCTTTTCTACTCATATCTTTATTACTGCATCTCAAGTTCGATTATGCTACTTCTCAATAGGTTTTTTAGGAATTGAAGCTGGCAAAATAATGCAATTTTAAAAACAATCGGCAAATAAACCTGAATTCGCTTAATAGCACCATCCTGAGTAGGTTAAATCTTATAGAAGAATCAGGATTGTACCGATACCGTTCCTTGCCGCTTTTATGCAAATTGACCCTGCATTAGTTCATCACATTGGCTACTTGCAGAATTAAGAATTTACGTCTCAATGAAAGGAGTATTCTGATGACAACCACGATGAATGCGAAAGCTCAAAAGGAAATGAAAACACAAACGGAAGAACTTCTTCAGCTTGTGAGCTTTAATATTGGTCAAGAAGAATTCGGATTGGGCATCCAAAGTATTCAGGAAATCAACCGGATGGTGGAAATTACACGAGTACCAAACTCGCCTGAATTCGTTACCGGTGTGATTAATTTACGTGGAAAAGTTATTCCCATTATTAACCTGCGGAAACGTTTTGGATTCCCTCCAAAGGAAAGTGACAGGAATACACGAATTATTGTTGTCGAGTTAAGCGGTATGGTTGTCGGCTTTGTGGTGGATTCAGTTAGTGAAGTGCTTCGGATTCCAAAGAACATTACCGAACCTCCTCCACCTATTGTTGCTGGTATTGGATCGGAGTACATCACCGCGGTCGCGAAGTTGGAAAACCGTCTGTTGATTCTTCTAGACCTCGAACGAATTCTTCTAGAGAAAGAAAAACATCAACTTGAATCGACGCAATGATTCGATGAGAAGGAATTTCGTTAATTGACGTTCTAATAATTTATTTGATGTTGTGAACTATATGATATGAATCATTACGATTTCTTTATTAGAAGACCGATTGATTTACGAACGGGCATTCGGGTCATAACTTCCGTTATTCTTTTGACATTGCTGACGGCATCAATGATGCCGGCGCAAACTTCGGCTGGATATGGACAACAAATCTTCGTGATGATAAAACTAATGCCATCCATTAAGTCGATCGGTATTATTTCAAATAATGTAACAGAGACATTTACTCAGGCCACGGCCAGGGCAGGATTGCCATTTGGCATAAAAGTGTTTGTCGCAAAAGCAGACAAGCCGAAGGATATTCCAGAACTGTATCATATGCTTTTAAAAAAAGGAATCAAAATAATTTGGCTCCCTGATAAAGATGACGCGATGCTTTTAAATATGGGCTTTGAATATCTGCGCGAAACCACGCTTGAAGATAAAATAGGATTATGTGTCCCAGTCTCGAAGATGGTATCCGAAGGTGCGTTGTGTTGTGTCCAAATAGACGGAAATAAATTGATAGTGTATATCAATAAACGAGTAGCACAAGTCATTGGCGTGAACATCCTGGACGATCCTACAGGCCAAGTCAAATATGTATTGAAATAATCTTTGACCGAGGAAGCTTCATGAAACTACAAACACGTATTCTCTTGCCCGTATTAATTCTCATCGTTTTACTCGTGCTCTCTCTCAGTGTTATGTACAATATGATGATGGGAACCAGTATCAAAAATGAATTTATTAAACGTGGAATTTCTGGAGTCAAAGGCATTGCATCAAATGGGAGAGTCGGGGTCCTGATGCAGGATTCAACACAACTCGTATCATTAATTGATGTTGCAATGGCAGATAGAGAAATTCGATCTGTCAGATATTTAGGGAATGATGGTTCAGTGATCATTGCTCGCGGAGAAACAGTCGTCAATACTTCAGACAAGAAAGAAACAAGTGAACAGGTGTCTTGGGTTACGCTCAAGGATTCACAAGGGAACGAACTTGTTGATTTCAATGCGCCTGTGTTGGCTCGGGGATCAAATAATAAATTGGGTGTCGCGGAACTGCAAATCTCGCTCGAGGGAATAAATGCGGAGCAGAGTGCATCGTTATGGTGGTCGCTTGGGCTTTGCCTTATATTTTCCATCGGTGCCGTGGTGTTGGTTTATATTATTATGAGAGCACTTGCACCATTAAAAGACCTTGCATCAAAAGCAGAAATGATTGCCAACGGTGATTTGAGTGTGGGGTTTCAAGCGACTTCAAATGATGAAGTGGGACAACTGACCAAATCATTTAAGACGATGGTTGGTAATCTCCATCGTATTATTGGACAGGTGAGTGAAGCTGGAGCGGCTATAGCAAGTGCGAGCACAGAGCTGACGGCAAGTACTGAGGAAATGGCAACAGGCACAAAAGAACAAAGCGACCAGACTGCATTCGTTTCGAATGCAATGGAAGATATGAGTAAAATGATTATTGAAAACTCGGCGAATGCCAGCATTCTACATGAAACAGCAAATACAGCAAAAGATGCCGCTGTCCATGGCGGAAAAGTCGTCGATGAATCGGTTTTGGGAATGCGGCGAATAGCAACGGTTGTCCAGGCTTCGACCGAAACGACGCGCGTCCTTGGTGCATCAAGCAGTCAAATCGGACAGATTGTCTCTGTGATTAACGATATCGCAGACCAGACGAATCTACTTGCGTTAAATGCAGCTATTGAAGCGGCTCGTGCGGGCGAACAGGGGCGCGGTTTTGCCGTCGTTGCAGATGAAGTCCGGAAACTTGCGGAACGCACAACAAAGGCAACGAAAGAAATAGCTGACATGATTAAACATATTCAGCACGATACAGTAGAAGCTATCAGCTCAATGGAACAAGGAACAAAAGAAGTCGATCAAGGGATACGCTTAGTCGATGCAGCAGGAAATTCATTGCGTGAGATTGTGAGTCTGTCGCAGAAGGTCACCGATATGGTTTCGCAGATTGCAGAAGCAAATATGCGTCAAGCAAATTCCAGCAAAGATATTGCACAGAGTATCGGAGAAATTAGCGGCGTAGCGCATGAGACAGCTGCGGGTGTGCATCAGATTGCTAAAACCGCGGAAGACCTCGATCGTTTAACTGAAAACCTCCAGCAATTAACGAATAAATTCAAACTCTCGTCTTGGAAGAATGATACGATGCAGCAATCGTCGAGATCAGTCATAGAGGTGTCTTCAAGCCAATCGACACGATTGCAAAGTATAGGGTCCGGATTGAGAAATAATATTATAAAGAGAATAAAATAGTATGTATCGTAGATCACAGTGACAGAGAGCAACAGAACGAACAAGAACCAGCAATATGAATGAAGAAACGAAAAATCTTGTCTGTCTTCTGCTGACAGATCCTGACCCTGACGTCCGGCGTAGAGCTGCAGAAGATCTTGCTGAAGGTAGCGACAGAAATGTTTTAGCGGTTCTATCGATTGCCTTACAAGATGAAAACAAAGGGGTCGAAGATGCAGTTTCACGTTCGTTTCTGAGTATTGGCGGGGTGGCTGCAGCTCGAGCTATAGTCTATCATATTGAGGACGAAAATATTACATCCCGAAATCTTGCTGCAAAATTACTTGTCAAGCTAGGGGAGAACTCAGTTCATGCACTTGTTCCATATCTAAGATCTGAAAACAAAGATGTACGTAAATTAGCGGTTGATATTCTCGGAGATATAAAAAGCAAAGAGCCTATCTATTATTTGTTGCCGCTTTTAAATGATACAGATCCGAATGTCATTGTTGCGGCACTTGAGGCACTTGGCAATATTGGCAGCGATGCGGCAATCGAACCAATCGGTGACACATATGGGCGATATCCATTTGCGTGTATCATGGCAATCGAAGCGCTTGGAAAAATTGGTGGCAACTCCGTCAAAATTTTTCTCGAGAATAAGTTCAAAGAAGCGCTTACTATTCGAAACGCAGATGGAGTGTATCTCTTTGCATTGCTCGACGCAATTGGAATTGTTGGAGACGACGAAACACTCGAAATACTTCTCGCCAACTATGAAAACATCAAGGAACACCTTCGAGATGTATTACTGCACGAAATGGTGCAAATAATAGAACGGTGTAACTTAGAATTTCAATTCAAGGATAAAGTAAAAGATGATTTGTTACATGCACTACACAGTGATAATCAACATATTCAATTGAGCGCAGCAAAGGGGTTGATCCAATTCAAAGACCGAGATGTGACAAGAACTCTTCTTCTTTCTCTTGGTATTTCTGAAGAGATGGATTTTGTCGTGATAGCGGAAATGTCTGCCAGGCCGCTGGTTTTTCAAACCGCCATTGAGTGTCTCGAGGAAGGAGCGTCCAGAAGTAAGATTCAAATAATAATGTTGATTGGAAAACTTGCTACTGAATTTATTCACTCGTACAAAGGTTTTAGTGCTTACCCAATAAACGACATTGAATTGAAACGGGCATTTGCGGTGACTAAGGAGGCATGGCAGGATGCTAGCGAGGAAGATCGGGAAACCATTGCGGATACGCTTTTCCGACTTAATTGCGATTGTGCCGTCACCTTTTTAAACAACGCTCTAATTGAGCTGGATCCGTGGTCTCGCGTTCATATAATAGATCAAATTAGTACGATGCCGACACGACGCGCTATTGAATGCATTGCTCGCTTTGTAAATGACGAGAATGAAATGGTACGAGAAGCAGCCATATCGTCGTTGCAGGCTGCGGGATTTCCTGTGGAAATTGGTACAGCAATCGTTGGAATGAAATCTCTTGATAAAGGAGACGATGATTGTGTTTGAACAAGTTCCAGATAGAATCCGAACTGAGATTTCTTCCGCTCCAAAGCTCTCTGACGAAACCTACGCTTTGCTTAGAGATTTTATTTATTCAAAAACTGGTATTTATTTTCCCGAAAAAAAGAAATATCTGATTGAAGGAAGACTTGCGAAACGCCTGCAATTACTCAATGTCACTCGTTTTGAGGATTATCTTCAATTATTGGAATATGGTCAGCAAAGAGAAAATGAGTTCGAACTTCTGTGCAATACTGTGACGATCAATGAGACTTCTTTCTTTCGAAATGAATCGCAAATGAATGCATTTCAACAGAAACTTGCCGTGGAAATCATTAACGCCAAGAAAACATTTGGTAAACGAATCCTCAGAATATGGAGCGCGGCATGTTCTTCTGGTGAAGAACCTTACACGCTGGCAATGCTATATTTAGAATATCTCAAGCCTCGATATCCCGACCTGCAAATTGAAATCATAGGCACGGATATTAACACGGCAGTGGTCGAATTAGCACGTACCGCAGAATATAGTCATTATGCGATCCGTTCTTTACCAGAAAATTATGTGAAAAAATATTTTGATAATTACAATGGACTCTATCGGCTGCGAACGGAAGTAAAGGATTTAGTACGATTCGAATACAATAATTTAATTGACCATAAAGCAATGCGGCAAATGATGCATTTTGATTTCATTTTTTGTTCGAATGTTCTTATCTATTTTGATTTGAAAGCAAAAATACAGGTTGTCGGAGATTTATACGATAGTCTCAATCGAGGTGGGTATCTCTTTATAGGTTCTTCGGAAATGCTACACAAGATCTCGAATGCATTTAAATTGGTAAGTTTTCCTAAGACAACCGTATATAAAAAGGAGTAATGTAAGTATGGACAAGGTAGTTTTGGTTGTTGATGATTCGGCGACAGTCAGGAAGTTTGTAGCTGCATCGCTGAATATGAAAGGATTCCGAGTGGTTACTGCGGCGGATGGTGTTGAGGCATTGGAACTAATGCCTGCAGAAAAATTCGATCTTATCATCACAGATCTCAATATGCCCGATATGGATGGATTTGAATTTATTCGTACGCTACGAGAAACTCCGGAATATTGCGACATCCCAATAATTGTCCTTTCTTCAATGACAGATTTGAAAAATAAGGACTACGCGTTAGAGCTAGGAGCGCTCGCATTCCTTGAAAAGCCATTGAGCACTGAAGCCATACAACGCGAAGTTTTTCGATTTGTCAGTAAAACAATTCAGCATACGGGATGAGTATAGGAAATTTCCTATTAACAAATCGTTCCTTTACTTATATCTTTTACGATAGCAAAATAGCACTTTGATGCAGAGTTACAGTGAATAGTCTGCGAAGAAAAAGAATAAAACTTAACACTAACACCAAACAAAGGATAATGTTATGACATCAATGAAAATCCTCATTGTGGACGATTCGATCACAATACAACGCATTATAACGAATGCATTGAAAACCGTAGGTTTCCCAGATACTATTGTGGCTGCAAATGGAAAAGATGCCCTGGAAAAGCTGACTAATGTCAATGTGGATTTTATTATCACAGACTGGAATATGCCGGAAATGAACGGCTTGGATTTTATTAAACAAGTCCGTGCGAATCCGATATACTCATCTTTACCAATTTTGATGATCACAACTCGCGGTACGGAGCATGATGTAATTGAAGCGCTCCAGGCAAAAGTCAATAGCTACATTGTAAAGCCATTTACGCCGCAGGAACTGAAAGAAAAGATTGAAGGTATTCTCAAAACTGTTCAAGTCAATACAGTGTAGAACAGATGAATAAATCAATCTCAATACAATTTGTTCTGGAGAGGATAGAGTTATGAACCAACAGGAACTTGATGGCATCTTACAAAAAGCCGCCGAATTGAAGGTGTTCTGTGAGTATGGTCAGCGCACCGTACCAGTTCTAGATGAGATCTCTTCTTTCGTCAAGGAAATTAGCCCTGCTATTGAAGATCTTAGGGCGGTTGTAGAAGTGTCGATGGTCAACATTCCCAAGGCGGCAGATCAGCTCGGACGGGTTACACAAGCGACTGAACAGGCATCGACTGACATCTTGAACACGTTAGATAGAATGGTGGCAACTCTTGACGAAATAATCGGATCGGTTGCTTCGGGTATGATATCGTCAGACCTAGGCGCAGCGACAAAAAAAATGGCAGCAATCGTAAAAACATTAGTAGATAAATCAGGTTGGGATGAAGATATTGTAAAGCTTGCAGAAGCATGGGATATTCATCTTCAAAGTTTGAGAATGAGCGGTCCAACAAGCAACCTTGAACGCTTGCTGAAGGATCTTCAAAGTGATTGCACTGAAATAATGATGGCGCTTCAGGTGCAGGATATCACTCAACAGCATATTGGTGCCGTAATGGGAACTATCGAGGCAGTTGCCGAAGGACTTCGAAAGCTCACGACCGGATTTTTCAGTACAGGGATGGCAGAGAATCTCCCACCGTTGCCCTCTATGTCGATCCGATTCGAACAGGAGAATGTAGGCGAAGCGGAAAGGAAAAAAATGGTCGAGTCCTTGCTAAGCAAAGCACGGGCAGGACAATTATAGAAACTGAAATGTGATAATTTGAACTAAAACGAAATTGTATATTCACTACAAAAAAAAAGGTGAAAGTATGGCACACGAAGAGATAAGCGAAAATGTTGAAGGGACAACAGAAAGTGTAATAACTGCGCTACAGAAGGTTATCACATTACTTGATCGTATTAAGAACGCGATTGAGGAAAGCTCTCGCAAAATTCCCAATGCGTCAGTCCAGTTGAATGGAGTAACGCAAGCGACAGAACTCGCTACAGTGGAAATTCTTGACGTTCTCGATGTAATGGGAACTAAGATTCACATGGTGGAGAATGGAATGAAAGAATTCGATCAAGCCGGAATTTCTGAAAAGCAAGTCTTGATGCTCACGGGTATAAAGCAGACGCTGGCGGAATTAAAAGAAAATACAAGCAATATCACTGTTGCTTTGCAAGTGCAGGATATAACGGCGCAAAAAATTGGAGCAGCAAATCATCTAATAGAATCTGTCCGTAAAGAATTATTAAACGAGTTGAACTTTTTCGAGACAGCTAAACAGAAAACCGATGATGCTCGACGTAAAGTTGAAGTGGAGATAGATGGACCCAAAGCATTTGACGTTAATGCCTCATACATGAAAACGCCCGAACATCAATCAAAGATTGATGAGGTCGTGACGGCATGGCAGGAAAAAGAAGCAAAGTAGGCAAATGTTTTTCTCTATCAGGAATGCACAAGAAATGGAACATTGTTAAATGAATGATAAACAAGGCATAGCTGGTTTTGATGAGGATATGCGAGAAATCTTCGACAGCTATCTTATCGAATCTAAAGAAATTCTTGATCATCTCAGTCAGGATCTGCTTGCCCTGGAAAAAAAGCCTTCTGATGCGGGTTTATTAAATAATATCTTTCGAGGAGTACACACACTCAAAGGCACTTCGTCGTTTCTCGGTTTTAACCAGATGACAGAACTGGCCCATACTAGTGAAGATTTATTGAACAAACTCCGGAGAGGCGAAATTATTGCCGATGGTAAAATCATAGATGTGCTTATTGAAGTTCACAATGCAGCTAGTGTCCTCCTGCAGCGAATTGAAAGCCGCAATCAACAGCCTGTTGAACTGAATGGTATTCTTGAGAAATTACGAGGAGCGATGCAACAGCAACCTGCTGTAGTTCAGGTTGAAGATGTTGTGCAAGAAAAAAAGGAACAGGCTTCGCAAGCATCTGAAACATTTGAGGTTATGCATCAACGCGCAGCTGATTCGACAATCCGGGTTGACATTAGCAGGCTTGACGATTTAATGAATCTTGTTGGTGAGCTTGTTCTTGCGCGCAATCGTCTTTCACAGGCAACCCAATCTCTGATAGAAAAATATGAACGGATTGAGATGTCAAAACATATTGCTGATGTCAGCAGTCAGATTGATTTTGTAACAACAGAACTTCAGATGGCTGTCATGAAAACGCGAATGGTTCCGATTGAGAAGGTATTCAACGGACTTCCCCTTGTTGCCAGAGAACTTATGCGTACGACAGGTAAAGATGTTGATCTTCAGATTTATGGTAAGGAAACAGAACTGGATAAATCTATAGTAGAAGAATTGAACGATCCGCTTGTCCATATGATTCGTAATGCAATCGATCATGGTATTGAATCACCAGAAGAAAGAACGAAACAGGGAAAACCGCGACAAGGAATCGTTGTCGTCAACGCAGAGCGAGATGGAAATTATATTCTAATCACGATGGAAGACGATGGATGCGGTATTGATGCTGAGCAAATTAAACAGAAAGCGATGGAAAAAGGATTAATCTCGGAAGCACAAACACGGGAAATGTCAGCATCTGACGTTCTCAACTTGCTATTTATTCCGGGCTTCAGTACGAAGCATGAAATCACAAATGTATCTGGTAGAGGCGTTGGGATGGATATTGTTAAGACCAATATCGCAAAATTAAAAGGTATTGTGGAAATAGCTTCCGAAGTTGGCAAAGGAACTATTATTACTTTGAAGGTACCGTTGACGCTTGCAATTATTCAAGGGCTTCTCATGAAGGTGGTCGACGAAATTTTTGCTGTTCCGCTGAGCGCAGTGCTCGAAATTATTTGCATTGGACATGACGAGATATACACTATTCAAGGACGGGAAGTAATACGAGTCAGAGATGTTATATTGCCACTTGCAAGGATGTCCGATATTATTGGAAACTCAAAAGCTGCACAACCATCGGCAGTTTCGTATGTTGTCGTAGTCGGTTGGGCAGAGAAGCGCATTGGTCTTCTAGTTGATTCCCTCCGGGGACAAAAAGAGATTGTTATTAAAGGGTTAGGCGATTATCTGGGTGATGTTCCTGGAATTGCCGGTTCTACCATCCTTGGAGACGGAAGCGTTATATTAGTAATCGACGTTGGTCAGTTTATCGAATTGTTTGCACGCCATTTTGGAAAAGTAGCATAATAATGAAAGTGTCATGAGGCAATCTGAAGAGAACTTTATAAAAGTAATTGTTATTGATGATTCTGCATTTATGCGGAAATCATTAACACTCATGTTGGAATCGGACCGAGAAATCCGTGTCATTGCTACTGCCCGGGATGGTAGTGAGGGAATAGAGAAGATTAGTAAATTGAAACCCGACATAGTTACACTAGATATTGAAATGCCTAGTATGGATGGCCTCACTGCTTTAAAAATTATTATGGAACAAATGCCGGTGCCAGTGCTTATGGTTAGCTCGTTGACGACGGAGAGCGCACAAGCTACAATGCAGGCATTTGATTTAGGTGCGGTTGACTTCATTTCAAAAGATCTGGCATCCATTTCGACGAATATCAAGAATATTAAAGGCGAGCTTATTGACAAGATAAAACAAATTGCGCGGAGCCGTTTAATTCAAACAAGATTTCGCATGAGACGGCTTGTGCAATCATCGCGCGATAAAAAAGATCAAATTGCACCAGCATCTAAAATTATCTCTTTCGAAAATGTGGCATCAGATTTTCAAGCAGTCGTTGTTGGAATATCAACAGGTGGACCTGAGGCTTTGCATAACCTAATTCCCAAAATTCCAAAACAGTTCCCTATCGGTATGGCAATAGTACAACATATGCCCCCTCATTTCACAAAATCGCTGGCGGATAGGCTGAATATAATAAGCAAAGTCAATGTAAAGGAAGCGGAACAAGGGGAAGTTGTTGAACCTGGAAAAGTACTAATTGCGCCTGGTGGGAGGCATTTGACGTTTCGCAATGATGGTCCAAATGTAATAACGGAAATTTCTGATGAACCTATTAATGCATTATATCGACCTTCTGCAGATATCATGATGAAATCTGCAGGTATAACGTTTCATGGACCGCTGCTCGGCGTCATTATGACTGGTATGGGAAAAGATGGAGTCGAAGGATTAAAATGCATTAAATCGAAGGGCGGATATGTAATTGCTCAAGATGAAGAAAGTTGCATTGTATATGGTATGCCACAGGCGGCACTTGAAGAAGGTGTTGTAGATTCTATGGTATCGCTCGAGAATATCTCTGTGGCATTTAACCGATTGACAAAATTAAGATCTCAAGAATACCTGCATATCGGCAGGGGAGAGGGTATATGATTGAATGTACCGTTAATGAAAATCTGAATATTGCTTTTAGTGGATCGGAGGCTAAACGCGTTTCCGAAAAGCAGAATAGCAAATCGTTCATGCGCCTATTAGAAAATAGGGACGAGCGTTCAAAATTAAATGACTCATTTTCAGAGAACACTGACGGCAAGTTGACATCAGCGATGAATATTCAAGATGCATTCCGAGCATTAGAACAGTTAGCGTTGCATCGTCAAGAATCAAAACAACTCGCCGAACAAATTATTAAAGTATATACCGAAATACTTCAGGTTGATGGTGCTTGCATATACAAATACACCACCGAGGGTAAATTTGAGGTATTGGCTTGTAATAATACGTGGTCAAATATATTCTCTACTCTGCAAGCAATGGGAGAAGTCGATGGTCAAAATATTCTTTTATCCCCAGCAGTTCTATTGCCTTGTCCCGCGAGCATGAATATAAGAGCAATAAGTCAATCGCCGAAAGCAGTACCAGTACTCTTAGGAACGCATAATTATGGTTCTGTCTTATCATTACCACTAATAAGCGACGGAACGACGGTTGGGATTATATCGTTATTCAGTGTCAATTTGCAATTCTTTTTGCCAGAGTGTATCAACGTACTTCAGATGGTTGCTTATATGTTTGCTTCACTTTATATAAACATTAATTTAAGGAATATTTTAGAAAAAGAACAGATTGAACGAATAACTCTTCAAAATGATGTTCAGATATTACGTAGACAAATAGAATCTCATCAACATAATCTTAACGTTGATGCCGGCGCTGATGCAGCGTACGAAGAATTGGAAGCATTATCATATTCGGTGTCTCATGATTTGCGTTCACCAATAATTGTAGTGCGGAACAATTCCAAATGGTTAAGCGCGCAGCATGCAGCGAACCTCAACACAGAAGGGCAGGCACTTGTTCGGCAGATTGCCGAAAGTTCCGAGCACATGGAAAAGCTTCTTGATGGGTTACTTGAATTTTCAAAAGTTGTTCGGCTCGACCTGCGACAATCACTGATTGACATGACACCTCTTGTGCAAACGGTGATTGACGAATTATTGAAATGTGAATGTGGATCATCTGCTCTTTCAATAGCCGTCCAACCTCTGTTGCCTGCATGCGGCGATGCAACATTGATACGTCAAGTATGGTACAATCTTCTTTCGAACGCATTCAAATATACGCGCTACAAACAAAAACGAGAAGTGACTATTGATTCACACTCGTTCAATGGAAGTGTAAAATATTGTGTGAGTGATAATGGTGTCGGATTTGATATGCAATATGTTGATCGCCTTTTCGGTGCATTTCACAGATTGCACGCTGCCGAAGAATTTGAAGGAACAGGAGTTGGTTTGGCTATTGTCCAACGGATTGTTAAAAGACACGGTGGACAGGTTTGGGCCGAAGGCAAAGTGGATAATGGTGCCAGGTTCTTTTTTACACTTTCAAAAACATAGAAAAAAAATACATGTAATAATGGGCATAATGAAATGACACAGCAAAATGGAAATTTAAATATTCTGATGCTTGAAGATATTCCGATTGACGCTGAAATGATCGAGCGGGAACTTCAGAACGCAAACATTTTATACAGCGCGCGACGGGTAGCTTCTAAGAATAAGTTCATAAAAGAACTTGAAATATCTTACCCAGATATAGTGCTTGCAGATTATTCGCTACCTCAATTCAGCGGCTTAGAAGCGTTGAAGGTGGTGCGTGAAAAGAAAAAAAGGATTCCATTTATTCTTGTCACAGGAATGAAAAATGAAGAAATAGCCGTCGAATGCCTTAAGGAAGGTGCCGATGATTATATCCTGAAGTCAAGTCTTCGTCGATTACCAGGCGCAATTCAAAATGCGCTCGAAAAACAGAGAACAGAAGAGAAAAATGCACGGCTCGAAGAGGAACTCAGACGGTCTCAGAAACAAATGCTCACTATCTTTGAGAGTATCACCGATGCATTTTTTTCTATTAACAAATCCTGGCATGTGATGTATTTAAACCCACGATCTGATACCTTTTTGGCAAAAGTGAATAAGCGGCGTGAAGACCTCTGGGGGAAGAATTGGTGGAGTGAATTTCCTGCTGCGAGAGATTCAGTGGCATATAAGGCATTACATCGGGCAATGGCAGCACATGAATTTGCCGAATTCGAAGATTACAATGCTGCCTTAAATTCGTGGTTGCAAGTTCGGGCATACCCCGCGGAAGATGGACTTGCTATTTATATGCAAGATATCTCTGAACGTAAAATAGCAGAGGAAAAAATTAGAGAGCAGGCGAATTTATTGGATATCGCACAAGATGCGATTATTGTTCGTGATCTTAATGACAATATCATCTATTGGAATAATAGTGCAGAGAGAATCTATGGATGGAAGCAAGAAGAAGCAATTTCAAAGAATGCTTCTCAATTGTTAAGCACAGAATTAAACAGTATTGAACGAGCATTACAGGATGTTAAAAAGAAGGGATCGTGGTTTGGTGAATTGCACCAAGTGACCAAGATGCAAAAGAGCGTTATTGTTGAAAGCAGGTGGAGTATCGTACGAGATGAGCAAGGAAAGCCAAAGTCAATTCTTACCATTAATACGGACATCACAGATAAAAAGAACATCGAGCAACAGTTTCTTCGTGCGCAACGTCTAGAGAGCGTAGGTACGCTGGCAAGCGGGCTTTTACATGACCTAAATAATGTTCTGACACCAATAATTTTAGCTGTTCCCTTTATGCGAGAAAAATTGACAGATGAACCAAGTCAAGACATCTTAAGGACGCTGGAAAGCTCTGCAAAACGAGGTGAAGGGGTTGTAAAACAATTAATGTCGTTCGTACGGGGAATTAAGGGCGATCGTGCTGTGCTTCAACTTAAACTTCTTGTGCGGGAATTATTAAATTTTGTTGCAGAAACGTTCCCGCCAATAATAAAAGTAGTGAAACATTGTCCAAAAGGTGTCTGGTATGTTATAGGAGATTCAACTCAATTATATCAGGTATTGATGAATCTTTCGATCAATGCCCGTGATGCAATGCCAAATGGCGGAACACTCACAATCGATTTACAAAACATTAAACTCAATGAACAAGAGGCGGGATTGCACTTTGGGGCTACACCTGGAACGTATGTTATTTTAACTGTGAAAGATACGGGCTGTGGAATTCCACCAGAAATAATCAATCGAATATTCGACCCATTTTTCACAACAAAGGAACCAGGTAAAGGAACTGGTTTAGGTCTCTCGTCTGCATTAAGTATTGTAAAAAGCCATGGCGGTTTCATTGATGTTCATAGCGAGGTAGGCAAAGGAACAGAGTTTAAGGTCTTTCTTCCTGCCAATGAAGAAGCGGCGGAGGTACAGGTCGAACAAGATTACGCTATCCCGACGGGGCATGGTGAGACTATTCTTATTGTGGATGATGAAAAAAACCTGCGGGACCTTTTGCGATCAACACTTGAAAAACAGAATTTTAAAGTACTGTCTGCATTTGACGGGGAAAATGCAATCACTGTATATAAAGAAAACCAAGAAAAGATTGATATTGTATTGATGGATATGCTGATGCCTAAATTAAGCGGACTATCGGCAATCCCGGAACTCAAGCAAATGAATCCGCAAATTAAAATAATTGGTATGACAGGAAGCATGTTGGACAACCCGCGTGGTGAAATGAAAGCGATAATGCAAGAATTGCCCTTCATTCAAAAACCTTTTAGTTGCGAGGATATAGTCAAAATCGTGAACAATGTATTGTGGGAAGTTCCAAAGACCTGCATTGTGGAATGATTTATTAATTTGGTGAAATGCCGTAGGTATTGCGGCTAGATAATGAGATAAAATATTATGGCTGCTGTTAAAACAATTTGGGATCAAAAAAGAATCGGAGTAATTCGGAAGGTCACAACCTCAACTGCGACTGTTGCACTTGATTCGCAATTATCAAGTCTTTCATTGCAGTTGAATGGGAAATCATATCCTATTGGACAAATAGGTACCTATGTTCTTGTACCTGCTGGCAGACAAATCTTGCTTGGTTTGGTGTCAGAATTCAAAAAGTTCGAATATGGAGAAAATGGGAAAACAAAATCTCATTATGAAATGATAATTTCCCTTATTGGATCTGTGAAGAATGGTATTTTTGAGCGCGGTGTTTCCACTTTTCCAACAGCGGAAACACCTGTGTATATCATGGAAGAAAAAGATCTTGCAATTGCTTTTTCAGTGTTTCAGCGGTTCGGATTTTCAACAGGCAGACTCTCGCTTTTTGAAAACGAACGCGCCTTTATTGATCCAAATCGATTCTTTGGAAAACACCTTGCAGTAATTGGGGCAAGTGGTTCTGGTAAGTCATGCACTGTCGCTTCAATTCTTCAAAAAGTGGTAGGCTTTCCTGACACAAAAGTTATCATTTTAGACATCCATAATGAATATCAAAAGGCTTTTCCGAAAAACAGTCAGTATCTAAATCTGACAGAACTCGAATTGCCATTCTGGTTAATGACTTTTCAAGAAATGACGGAGGTATTCATTAACCCCTCAGATGAACACGCAGCAACTCATATTACCGTTTTGAAAGAACTCGTGTTCCAAGCAAAACGTCTACAAAATCCGGAATTAAAAAACGTCTTGACGATCGATACACCTGTATACTACGATTTCGAAAAAGTTCGTTCAAAAATAGAATCACTTGATTCTGAAAAAAACGGCCCCTTTTATGGAAAGTTTGCCAGATTTTTAGTGCAGCTAGATACCAAATTGAATGACCCGCGTTATGACTTCATGTTTAAACCCAGACTTTTTATTCACTCTGCTTCTTTTTCAGAATTATTAACAAAAATGTTCGGACCCAATGGGGGCGCGAAGATTACGATAATGGACATGAGTGGTGTTCCATTCGATATCGTGAACACGGTCGTTTCTCTCATGGCAAGATTAGCTTTTGATTTTAATTTCTGGAATATTAGTCGCCGTGAATGTCCTATACTATTGGTCTTTGAAGAAGCGCATAACTATTTGTCAACAAGTACACAAGGCACACAATCCGCCAGACGCACCGTTGAACGTATTGCAAAAGAAGGCAGAAAATACGGTGTAAGTTGTATGATCGTAAGCCAGAGACCCTCTGATATTTCTGAAACTATTTTGTCTCAATGTAACAACTTTGTGGTAATGCGTCTCACAAATCCGGTTGATCAGAATTATGTCTGCCGGCTCGTTGCAGATACATATCCCGGTCTTGAAAGCCTTCTCCCTTCGCTTCGTCAAGGAGAGGGATTGTTTGTTGGTGATGCTGTTCCTATGCCTTTGCGTATTCAGATAGACCGACCAGACCCGGAACCAGCAAGTGCTGACATTCAATTTTTTGACAAATGGAAACGTAAGAACGAACCGACAAATGTTAGTGAAATAGTCAGACGATGGTGGCACCAAGAACGTTGTTAATGTAGACAATAGTGTACCCAGAAAAAACTGAACAATTGTAGAATTCATGAATTATCGACGTAGTAGCAATATTATCAATAATATTGTGTAGAAATTGTGAATGACCGACAAGTGATGGCTACAACACCGAATGCGTCCGAAGAAATTCGAATGGAAGCCAACCATATTCTAAAAGTGGTTGACCAAGCTATTAAAGCAGGATTCTTAGATGAGGCAAAAGAGCATCTCGAAAAAGCAAAGAAGCTTGATCCAACCAATGCATACATTTATGCGTTCCAAGAGCGAATTGCTTTCCTGAAAGAGGAAGCAGAAAAGAAAAAAATTTCAGTATCTAACCGTGGAGCGATGGAAGACGCGGCACGAGCCAAACTCGATGCAGATCGTCGGCGAGCGGAAGAGGAACGGTTAAAAAAAGAAGATGCACAGGTGAAACAACTAGAGGAGTGGCATCAGAAGAAACTCGAAGCGGAGAAACGACACGAGGAAGAATTGGTACGGGCTGTTAAAGGACAAGCAGTGCCTAACGCCACTCCTAGTTCAAAGACCCCAGAACAACATAGAAAAATTGAGGGTGTACCGCAGGAAAAACCAGTGCCACAGCGAAAACCGACAACAGTACAACAGAATGAACCGGCGGCTACCGCGAGCGAGCAAGCCCACGATATGTACAAACGAGTGTTGCTGCTTGCTTGGGCAGATGGTGCAATCTCACCAGAAGAAGAGAGTCAGCTCAGAGACCTACGAACATCACTCCGTATTACAATGGAGGAACATACTCAGCTTGAGTTAGAAGCCAAGGAAGAATCCTATGCACATGCATTCACGCTCGTTTGGACTTCCGGGATGAATGCGAGGGAGCGCTCAGCTGTCATTAATGAACTCCGACAAAAGTATCATATTTCATCTGAGGCACATTCAAGAGTCGAAGCAAAAGTTCTAGTGGAATTTGGTGATCGTCAGAATAAGCCAACGCTCTATGTTATTGATGACGATGAAAATACGCTTGGAATGATCGTTCGGGTACTTGAAAGTGGAGGATTTGCTGTACATGCTTTTAATACGTCTGATGAAGCACTTACCGGACTTAAAAATGATATGCCTGATTTGATCATTTCTGACATCAATCTCGAAACTTCAACAATTGGAGGATTTTCGTTCTATGAAAAAGTCCGACAATTGCATCATCTAAGTCATGTACCGTTCATTTTTCTAAGCGGAATGGTTGATGAGGGTATGATACGATACGGAAAAGGTCTAGGAGCAGATGATTATCTGACAAAACCTTTTTCTGGTGAAATGCTTCTCGACACTATTAAAGGGAAATTAAAACGTTATAAACAACTAAAAAGCAATTAGTGTTGACATAACAATATAGTACGCTCACTTATATACAAGGCAAGGAGCAAAGCCATGATAGAAAAACTTAGAAAATCTTTAGAAGTCAGGATGATCACATCTTTTATCCTACCATTATTGGCGATATCCATTTTTGGAGTCACCGTAATTTGGATCACTCAAGAGTCGGCTGGACGGGATGCATTGTTCAACAATGCTCGAGTGCTTTCGGAAACCCTCTCCTTTGCAGCCGGTGCGGGATTGAATGACGGCAATTTCGATCTTGTTCAAACATCCTTCGATTGGGCAAGAAAAGATCCCGATGTTGTATTTATTTTAATTTTAGATGAATCCAACCAAACTATTATTGAGCATAATCCAAGAAACTTGAAATATAATGTAACAACACTCATGCAGAATCTAAAGTTAGAAGATACAAAAGATGTTGTTTTGGAGTCGCGTCCTGTCGAATATAAGGGAAAAAAGCTGGGAACTACGTTCGTTGGTATATCGATGGAGTCTGTAATGTCAGCAATGTATAGGCAACTCTTAATTTCTTTCGGTTTTGGTGGCATTATCGTGATATTAGGCACATGGTGGACTGTTCGATACGCACGAAGTTTGGTCAAAGATATTAAGATGATACAAACGAATATCGAAAATGCAGATCTTAACACACAGATAAATTCAGTTCGGCAGGATGAAATGGGCCAACTTCAACATTCCTTCGATCGGTTCGTAGAGTCTATCCGGGATACATTGCTTCAAGTATCAGAAACAGCATCTTCCGTTGCGAGCGCAAGTGCTGAGATAAGCTCAAGCACAGAAGAGATGGCAGCAGGTTCTCAAGAACAGACCACGCAATCGGAGGAAATAGCAAGGGCGGTCGAGCAAATGGCCAAAACCATTGCTGTGAATTCAGAGAATGCTGGGGAAACTGCACATACTGCAGAGCAAGCTAAAACCGCTGCAGAACAAGGCGGAAAGGTCGTTGCAGACACGGTGACCGAGATGAAACAAATTGCGAATGTTGTGCGAGAATCTGCGGGAACAATTCAAAATCTTGGCAAATCGAGTGATGAAATTGGTGAGATAATTGGTGTAATCGAACATATTGCCGACCAGACAAATTTGTTGGCACTTAATGCGGCTATAGAAGCGGCAAGGGCGGGTGAGCAGGGCCGCGGATTTGCAGTGGTTGCCGACGAAGTGAGGAAACTGGCAGAACAAACCACGAAAGCAACAAAGCAAATTGCTGGCATGATTCAACAAATTCAATCAGATAGCCATGGTGCCGTTAGCTCAATGGCGAATGCAACAAAGCAAGTAGACGCAGGGATTGTGTTAGCGGATCGGGCTGGAGCATCGCTGCAGGAGATAGTTAAGACTTCGCAAAAGGTTACGGACATGGTGACACAAATTGCAGTTGCAAATGAAGAACAGTCGAGCACCAGCGAACAAATCAGCAAGAACATGGAAGCCATTGCCACTGTTACTCAACAAACAGCTTCAGGCACTCAACAAATTGCTCGTGCAGCGGAAGATCTGAATCGATTGACGGAAGCTCTTCAACAACTTGTCAATCAGTTCAAATTAACATCACAAAAAGAACGTGATGCATTTTCATTGTCTCCGCAGAAATCATTTGAATTGAAACCACGATCGAAATACGCTATTAATGAAAATTCGTCATTGCCGACTATTCATAAAAATTTAGCAGAAAAATAGAAAAAGGATATAATACTTTCAAATCTAAATTAACTAACAGAAATTTTTTAAAAAAGGTTTTATAAATAAAATTCATACAAAGAAAGGAAACGAATATTATGAAAAACGGACTAGTCATTATTTTATGTGTTCTTCTAATTAACTCTGGTTTGATTTTAGCACAGCCGAATAATAGAAATGGCAAGAGCGTCACGATAGGATTTATAGGAAAGAGCCAATCAAATCCTGTGTTTATAGCCGCATATTCCGGAGCCCGTGTAGCCGCAAAAGAACTAGGTGCTAAATATGGTGTGGATGTAATTATCGATTGGCAGACACCAGAGACTGAGAATCCAAAGGAGCAAGTTCAGGCAATTGAACGGCTTAGTCATTCTGGTGCGGCTGGAATTGCCATTGCTTGTAGCGATGCAAAAATTATTACTCCATCTATCGACAAAGCGGTTGATCTCGGTATACAAGTAGTTTGTTTTGATGCCGATGCACCAAAAAGCAAACGTTTTGCATACTATGGTACGAATGATGATGAATTCGGTCGCATGATGATGAAAGAGTTGGCCCAGGAAATGAAAGAAAAAGGTGTTATAGCAATTATTGCTGGTAATAAGAATGCCCCTAATCTTCAACGTCGTGTTCAAGCTGTCAAAGAGGAACTTAAGAATTATCCATCTATGAGTCTTCTCCCAAATGGAGTCTTTTATCATGAGGAACTTCCAGAGAAGGCGGCAGAGGTAGTTGCTCGAGCACAAAAAGCTAATCCACAAATTGGAGGTTGGGCGTTCATCGGCGGTTGGCCTCTATTCATGAAGAATGGAATTAAATGGGCGCCAGGCAGATCCAAAATAGTTGCATGTGATGCACTTCCTGCTGAATTAGAGTACATAAAAAGCGATCATGTTCAAGTTCTTATCGCGCAGGGTTGTTTTATGTGGGGGCACAAGACAGTTGAACTTTTACTTAACAAGATACTAACGAACCAAGCTCCAAGTCAAGAAATGATAGCCGCTCCATTGACACGAGTCACGAAAGAAAATTTAGACGAGTGGTCGCTTAATTGGAAGAAATGGTTACTCAAGGAAGCAGTAAATCGTTAAGGACGATATTGATATATACGTTGTTGTAAGGGCTATGAATTGGGGCTTCAGAAAAACGAAGAATCAATTCTAAACTTAGAAACGTCAATTATCTTTGTTAATGAACAGTGCGTTTTTAAAAGTGCCAAAGTACAAATTAAAGGATAGGAATGTTATGAAAAACAGAATAGTTCTTCTCTTTTGCCTAGTTCTTATGAGCTCAGAGTTGTTTTTAGCCCAAGCCGTCAATAGCGATCAACGGCGAAAAATAACCATTGTGATGATTGGCAAAAGTAACACAAACCCGGTTTTCATTGCTGCGTATTCTGGTGCGTGTATAGCGGCTAAAGAATTGGGTGCAAGATACAAGGCTGATATTATTATAGACTGGCAAACCCCGAAAGTGGAAGATGTTAGAGAACAGGCAAATGCAATTGAACGCTCTTCTCATACAGTTATCGATGGCATTGCAATAGCGTGCACCGATGCGAATTATCTAACGCCAGTTATCGATAAAGCGATTGATAATGGGATGCCTGTCCTGTGTTTCGATTCAGATGCACCAAAGAGTAAAAGATTTGTATACTATGGAGCGGACGATGTCGAATTTGGTAAAATACTTTTACAGGAACTTGCAAAAGAACTAAAAGGAAAAGGTACTATTGCAGTCCTTGCGGGGAACAAAAATGCATTGAACCAGCAGCGTCGTCTGCAAGGTGTCAAGGATGCATTAAAAACATATCCAAATATTTCGCTCCCGACTGACAATGTTTACCACAACCTTGAAATTACAGAAAGAGCAGTTGAAACTTTCACTCGTGCGCAAAATAATAACCCTAATATTAAAGGGTGGGTATTTATTGGCAGTTGGGCGCTTCAACAAAAAAATAGTATTAAATGGAGTCCTGGTGAAGTGAAAGTGGTTGCTGGCAATGCGATTCCATCTGAACTGGAATATGTAAAGAGTGGATATGTACAGTCGCTGGTAGGTGTTAACTGTTTTCAGATGGGATATAAATCGGTCGAATTATTACTTGAAAAAATACTCCACAACTATTCTCCGACAGAAAAACAGATGTTCGCTCCATTAACACCAGTCTCAAAAGAAAATGTGGAAGAATGGTCACTCAACTGGAAGAAGTGGTTACTTAAAGAAGCAGTGAATCGATGAGGATAAATGATAAGCAATATTGATAAGCGTGTTATAAATTGTAAGTAAAACAAAATCGCCCATTTTAGTTGGGCGATTTTGTTTTGTAGAGAGGGATAGAACCCAACTGAACTCAACCTAGAGTTCAAGGTTGCTTTCAGCAATTGTCAACAATAAATGAAAAAATTATAATATAAGGTTTATGTCTAGGTCATAATAAAAAATCGAAACTTTTCAGAATCTGCCTTTCGAGTAGCGGAGGAAGATCTCAAGCTGATATTGGCGTTTTATTTGAAAGAATATTTATAATCTCCATTACTTGGTTCAGCCGCAAACTTGCCGGTCTGAAGCAACAATCGTAATCGCAACTGCGACAAAGTTCAGCACTCTTTCAAATTGACGTCTTGGCAGGTTGAAGTAACGCCCCCAGCATCAGAAACTTATTTTCCTTATCAGATTGCTAATGCTTGATAATGAAAAAATACTAACTTATCATTAGTACATACTCTTGGATAGATCAATTCATTGTAAATCGATATAAAGATTGATATTATGATCTCGAAAGTGTAGATTTCTCAAGGGTGTATATCTAGAAAGCTATGCGAAACAGCACGACAGAGAATTGGGAAATAATATTGTCCCACTCGTGCAAAAGAATTCAAACCTAAAATGTGATAGCTTGGTTCTTGGGGGAATATGACAAAAGTCAATTACCGCTTGATCCTTTCGATGGGGACTTACTCTGTCGGGATGATTTGCAGGAGGGCAAAACCCGTTTACAATCTCGATCGATTTTCTCGTCATCTGATCTCGAGGTTCGTAAAGCCATTTTATCTACGACTAATCGGCAACATACATTCAAGAATTACCTGTAGACGCAACAGCTCCGTTTTTTCCTTGTTAGTAACCGTACTTTTTTTACACCTGTCGTATTAGTTGCTTATGAATAATTGGTGGCTCGATATTATCCTTATTGTAAGTGCATGTGCTCTCTATATCGGTGGTGCTGTTCAATACCGCTATATCAAAAAGGGACAAAAAAGTGAGCACGAATTATCACATATGCTGATGGATCTTCAGGAAAAAGAGAGAAAAAGAATTGCAGCTGAATTACATGACAGTATTGGTCAGGATATTCTTATCATAAAGAATTATGCACTGATAGGGCTGCAATCAAAGAAGAACCTGTCCAAAATGGCTAAACAATTACAAGAAATATCATCCCTTGCTTCTCAAACACTGGAAGATGTTCGGAAGATCTCGCAAAATCTGCGCCCGGTTCTGTTGGATCGCTTAGGACTAACAGAAGCGCTCAAGCATCTTGTGGCGACAATTGCTACTGTGACTTCCATCGATATTACTACATCCATTGTCGAAGTGGATAATATTTTTAACAAAGAGTCCGAGATTAATCTTTTCAGGTTGGTTCAGGAAGCGCTTAATAATATCATCAAACATTCTCAAGCAAAAGAAGCTGATGTGAAAATCACAAAAGATGATAAAATGGTTCATTTGATTATCTCTGATAATGGCAAAGGCATGGTCACGATGACGTCCGAGAGAAAAATGTATGATGGATTTGGGCTTATAGTCATGTCAGAAAGAGTAAAGATGCTTAAAGGTTCATTGAATTGTATCTCCACTCCAGGAATCGGAACAATGATCTTGGTCGATATACCATTGTAGATAATGGGGATAAAAATTATTCATATTCTGATTGTCGATGATCATCCCGTATTCCGGAGTGGTCTACGTAGTATTATTGAATCCGAACAAAAGTTACATATCGTTGGTGATGTTTCTAATGGTGAGGTAGCGCTCGAATTTCTCAAAGATCATTCTATCGATGTTGTAATACTTGACTTGGACATGCCAAAGATGAACGGCCTAGAATTTGCAGAGGTAGTTGCGAAACAAAAAATCCCCGTTGAGATCATCATTCTTACCATGTATAAAGAAGAAGAGCTGTTTTCCCGCGCGATGGACCTTGGAGTAAAAGGATTCGTGAGCAAAGAAAATGCTGTAACCGAGATTGCAGAAGCAATACGTACAGTAATCGAAGGACGTTATTTTGTCAGTTCGATGTTCACTGATTATCTAGTTCGTCGAAGCGGTTCACTGACGGTGCTGTCGGGTAAATCGACAGATCTTGAACTATTAACGACGGCTGAACGGAAAGTCCTCAAATTTATTGCAGAGAATAAAAGCACGAAACAGATCGCAGAAGAGCTATTCATCAGTCCCAAAACCGTTGAAAATCATCGTACAAATATTTGCATAAAATTGGGCATTCATGGCAGTCATGCACTCTTACGGTTCCTTCTGGAGAATAGATCTCTTCTCTAAGCGTTATTGTCGATTACGGTGAAAAATTGGTCAAAATTTCACGATAAAGATTTTGCTGCCATTATAATACAGATTTCTTCATCCCCCGCTTAGGTGGAAACACCTAGGAAACAAAATAAGGGGAAACCCCGATTGCACATGTCCGGGTAAAAGAATAAACTATACCCAAGAAATTAAGCCGATACACTTTGAGATGGAACTATGGATGCATGTTTAAGTGTTTTAATCGTCGATGATAATGCAAAGATGAGATCGATGATTGCGGATATTATAAAACACAAGACAAGAAAGATATTCGAATGTTCGGATGGTGTGGATGCACTTAGTGAATATATTATTCATCGTCCTGATTGGGTGGTGATGGATGTAAAGATGAATAATATGGATGGTCTCACAGCCACTGGATTGATTCGTGAATATTTTCCCAAAGCTAAGGTGATGATTGTTTCTCAGGATGACACAAAAGCCGTAAGACAAGCCGCACACGAGGTTGGTGCATCGGCATTTGTCGGGAAAGAAAACTTATTAGGCATTTTAGATAATCTAAAGCGATAAAAATATCGCAGAGTACTAAGGGATAGATCAGCGTGAATGGGAATTTTAAAGTTGTATTAGTAATTGGGTTTAGTGTCATGTTTGGTTTCTATGCTTCTATGATCCAGGGAATCAACAACAGGA
>JBEKLV010000110.1:0-8826 GCA_050008835.1 Bacteroidota bacterium
TTAGCATTTGGTCAATCGCCTGACACCATGGATCTGCCCCAACAGTTTTATGATTGGAGTACAGAAATCCTTAAAGCACAGGGAAATATGATAATGAAACAAATACTCCTTTTTATCCTTGCCATAAGTATCTCGCACATTCGCTGGTCCGGTTGCACAGAACACTGAAATCAATATTGATTCGACAAGCAGAGAACTAAAATGCTTATGTATGGATTAAGCACTATCAGCAATTCAGAAAAAATAACGTAACATAATCTTGATGAGCCTGCATTATCTTTCATGTAGTACGATAGGCATCTGAAAAGATTTGACACTCGTTCGTTAAAAGGAAGAACGTTATGAAAGACGAGAACCGAATTAAATCAGAGTTGATTCGTGAGTTGAAATCTCTTCGCAAACAGGTGAAAAGAAGAACGTTTGCTGAACGAAAGAGAAAACAAACTGAAGATGCGCTAGCAACAGAGCGCAACCTGTTGCACACGCTGATTGACAGCCTGCCGGATCGTATCTACGTCAAAGACACCGAAAGCCGATTTTTACTGAACAACCTTGCGCACATACGCTATCTTGGTGCCGAATCACAGGAAGAGGTTACGGGCAAAACCGATTTTGACTTTCGCCCGTCTGAATTAGCAACTCGCTATTGGTCTGATGATCAACACGTTATCCAATCGGGGGAGGCATTGATTAACCGTGAGGAGCCGACAGTTTTTTCATCGAATAAGACCGGTTGGCATTTGGCTACCAAGGTGCCATTGCGTGATCCACAAGGGAAAATCGTTGGTCTGGTGGGGATCAGCCGCGACATCACCGCGCATAAGCAGGCAGAAGAAGCATTATTTGAAAGCGAGACGAAATATCGAACATTAGTAACACATAGTCCAGATGGAATTTTCGTTTTGGATTTATCCGGTACTTTTTTATCCGTAAACCAGATTATGTGTGATATCCTCAAATACACCGAGGAAGAACTTCTTTCTATGAAGCTAGGGGACATTGTGCCGCAACAATACATGTTCCTTTTTAATGATAGATTAGCGGCTCTTAAAAAAGGAGAAAAAATAAATACAAGTGCAGAATATGAAGTAATCGGGAAAGATGGAGTTGTACATTGCATAGAAGTCCGTTCAATACCATATTATAAGGACAAAGAAATAATTGGATTTCAAAGTATTGCCCGTGACATTACCGAACACAAGAAAGCGCAGGAAGCGTTGCGTGAGAGTGAAGATCAAATACTTCTTCTGTTAAACTCAACGGCAGAAGCAATATATGGGATCGACCTCGATGGAAACTGTACATTCTGTAACAACGCCTGCGTCCAAATGCTTGGATACAAAAACACTAACGAATTATTAGGAAAGAACATGCATTGGCAGATTCACTCTAAATATGCCAATGGAATACCTTTTCCTATTGAAGAATGTCGGATATTTCAGGCGTTCCGAAAAGGAGAAAAATCACATGTGGAGGATGATGTACTTTGGAAAGCTGATGGAACAAGTTTCCCGGCCGAATATTGGTCGCATCCTGAACGTCGTGATGGAAAGATTGTTGGTGCTGTCGTCACATTTTTGGATATTACAGAACGCAAAAAGACAGAGGAAGCACTCAAACGAGCCAAACAAATAGCGGAGGAAGCAACACGAGCAAAGTCCGCGTTTCTCGCTACGATGAGTCATGAGATCAGAACACCTATGAACGGTGTCATCGGCATGACAGATCTGCTCTTGCAGACGCCACTGACTCCCGAGCAGAAAGATTTTGTTAGTACTCTCCAAGTGAGTGGAGAGTCGCTCCTGACCATTATTGATGACATCCTCGATTTCTCGAAGATTGAGTCCGGCAAGTTAGAACTTGAGAAGAATCCATTTGAGTTGAAAATGTGCATCGAAGATGTCCTCACCCTTTTTTCAACAAAGGTATCGCAGAAGAAGCTTGACTTGCTATATTGGATCGATCCTCAGGTGCCTCAATTTATTGTGGGGGATATACAACGCATCCGCCAAATTCTAGTTAATCTTGTCGGTAATGCTATTAAATTTACAGAGCAGGGGGAAGTTTATGTTTCGGCAAAATTATTGTGGAGCCTAGGAGATCAGTTAGAGCTAAACTTCACTGTAAAGGATACCGGCATGGGCATACCGGCGGATAAAATAGATATGCTCTTTAAGGCATTTTCGCAGGTGGACTCTTCTACTACCCGCAGATTTGGTGGCACAGGATTAGGGCTTGCAATCTCGAAGAGTTTGACAGAACTCATGGGTGGAACAATCCGGGTTGAAAGTGAGTGGGGAAAAGGATCAACCTTTCTCTTCACTATTAAATCCTCAGTTCCTCCTGCTGACTTTATTCTTCCAAAGATCCATTTGAAAGGAAAAGCACCCGAACTGAGCGGTAGACGGGTATTGATCGTGGATGATAACGCGACGAATCTTTAATACTCCACAGGCAGTTTGAGCAGTGGGGACTACTCACTCGAACCACTTCATCGCCAGCCGAGGCACTTGAGTGGGTTCGTCAGGGTGATCCATTCGATCTCGCTATTCTTGATATGATGATGCCTGAAATGGACGGCCGCCTGCTGGGGAAAGAGCTGCGTGCTCTCCGGTCCAGAGAATCTCTGCCTCTTATACTACTTTCATCCGTTGGAGTGACAGATCCCGGACTTCAGATAGCTGATCTTTTTTCTGCAACGGTCATGAAACCAGTTAAGAATGATCAACTGTACAATATTATCATGGAGGTAATCGCTGGTACTGCACGACCATTCTTGAGAACTCAACAGATACCGATAGAACCACTGGGTGATAAGCTCGCTCTCACGATACTTGTAGCGGAAGATAATCCCGTCAATCAAAAACTGTTAATCCAAATACTTCAGCGACTTGGGTATACAGCAGATCTTGCTCAGAACGGGATCGAAGTCCTTGAAGCCGTTGAACAAAAGCTCTATGATATTGTTTTCATGGATGTTCATATGCCAGTGCTGGATGGATTGGAAGCAACGCGCACGATTGTCTCCAACAAAAAACGGGAAGAGCGGCCAATTATTGTTGCGGTTACTGCCGATGCCATGGAAGGTGATAGAGAAATATGTTTTCAAGCCGGAATGGACGATTACGTTACAAAACCGATTCGCATCGCGGATATTCAACACATTTTAAAACGCTGGGGAAAAAATGCGAGTAAATAATCACACAAGATCATGCGAATCATAAAAATTAAATTGACCATGGGAAGAAACGTATTACTCGCAAGTGAGGTATACTAAAGTACCATAAATTCCGTATTATCAGAATGACGCCTTATGAGAATAAAGCATCACGCATTTGATATTTCTCCTGAGCGGGATGTATAGTGTGTAATATTACAAAAACAAACACTAAGTCTATATATCATCCTATTACGGACAAAATACAGACTATGTCTGTCTAATTACATGTTAGGTGGCCGCATATAAAATATCTTAACACTGAATGAAGTTTAAAAACACTTTGCAATATTAGCAATCTTGATTAAGTCCCAATGACCAAATACCTCTTGAGTCGGAATCGTCTTATTGTCACAATTATAATTTTAGCTATGTTCTCTTGTCTCTTTTTGGGTTGGTGTAGTCGTACCATGCAAGATTGGTATCCGCAAGATTTTAGTAATTCCATCGCTGAATCAAAATCTTTGAACGTGTTTATATGTGCTTATTCGGTTATTCCCGATTTCATTTATCCACCCGACCATTCTATCGTTCCCATTAAAGAAGCATGGTTAGAGCATCAATATGTACTTACTCATCCATCCCTTTGGGGGACATCAGTGTCGGTCAGAACCCAAGAAGAGCAGTTGAATATATCATTTGGATCATCAGTGAAATATCTCGATTCCGTTGGTTCTACACTATTCTCTGGTCCCAACATTGATGGGCCTATGTGGAAAGGTTCGATTGACTTTGTGTCGCTACCTTATAAAGGTGGGGGTGACATTGATACTTTCCAATATGTATTTTCTCCATATGATCGTAGAATATCTTCAAAGGTTCTGGCTACCTTTATTATTAAAAAACAGGTTAGCTCCAATAAAAAATGATTAAGAACGTTGAATATTTTTTCGAAGGCGGCCACCTAACCAGCGGCTCAAGCTGACCGGATGAGCGTGGGAGCAATCAACATGGCTAACAGAGGTTTAGTGCTTAATAATTTAGTTGACAGCGTGAACCTGTTTCCTTGGGTGCATCACGAAACTATTCAACGCGGCAGCTTAGCCGCAGTCCGTTAGGCCGCACCTTAAATAAATAAAGGAATTGCAATGAGCACTCTCCCTACTACAAATAGCATAGCACCTCATGCCGCGCTTGATATCACAACTGCGTGGGGTGTCGACTCATTATTCAGGTTTGAGTACCGCGATCCTTGGGCCGAAGAAAGCTTGGTTGATTTTATAGACGTGCTAATAAATCACGAATCGGTAACGGTTCCTCTTCCATCGAGGCAGGCTGCCGATCACCTAGACATGACATTATTCCCCAATTCGATTCGGATTGCACTAGATCATAGATTGCTTCACTTGAAGCTCAACGCCTTCGCGGATTCAATCGAGCTCACTCCGGCTCGTCTCGCCGTTGAATATAACCGTTTCTATGAATTTTGTCAAAAAGAGCAGAAGGTGCGTGACTTGGTGCTCTTTCATCGCGAGACTCCCGAAATTGTCGGGCAAAATACTAGACATGTCCCTTGTCGCGCAGTTGATGACTTCTGGCGCAACAAGCCTGCAGACAACCTATTAACAGTATTGAACCTTCCGGATGAACGATGCAATTACGCATTTGACGTCTTTGCGCGTACTATACAGTACCACGACGTCCTTCAACAGGAAAGATCGTATTATTTTCGCCACGCATTCCGAAAGACAGCACTGGGGAATTCATCTCACGCTGACCGTACTCGTTGCACTACTTGGGGTGCTTCCATTTTGGAGGGTATTCGCCAAGGTTTTATCCGTCGAAAGATAGAACCGCTCCTCGACATCGTTTCAGCCATCAAGGTTGCTAGTGACCAAGTCAACTGGTACACTTTGGCAAATGAGGCGGATCAGAAGAGAATTCAAGCTATGCACGATATCGCTGCCAGTGCAAACCTACCCGGCAAAGTCAAGGACGATGTCTTGCGTAGCCTGCGCGTGTCGCTGGGCATTGGTGCTTCAGCAACCGCCCTGCCTTTACCGATCGTCAGTGTGGTCTTAACAATCGCAACTGTAGGTCTTGCCGAGTGGAAAGGATCTATCGGTCGACCCTTCACGGATATTAAGGTCTTGCAAGGAATTATTGAGCGACCATATCTACCCCCATTGCCGGCACCATCGTGAGAGAGTGCGGCCTAACCAGCGGCTCAAGCTGACCGGATGAGCGTGGGAGCAATTTACATTGCTAATGGTGGGTCTACGCTTTCATAAGTAGCTATTCAGTACCTCGTTGGTTGAGTGCAGATGAATTTAGTTTTCAGCGTGAACTTGTTTCGTTTAGTGTATTTTGAAAGTTATCAACGCGGCAGCTTAGCCGCCATCCGTTAGGGCGCAACAATAAAAAAAACTTGGAGGCATTATGATATGTCCATCCTGTGGTCAACAAGCAATAAGTATGTTACGATATTGCACTGCGTTTACACGTGGTGTCAGTTTTCAACAAGCCATCAAGGGTTATCTCAAATGTCATAACTGTGGAGCACTTCTTCGAATAGTAGGTTTCACTCCGACTTTATGGATTTATTTCGTTATTCTGTTCGCTGCCTTTTTTGCCTTTTGGATGTTACTTCCTCGAATAATTCCAGACGCCGGATACAAAGGTTCAATGGGAATCTTACTGTTGTGGTTTATATTTGTAGTATTCGGTATAACCTATGTCCGATGGAAAAATACTCGGATCAACAAGTCGTAACAGTTTCCGATTAAACATGTTGCGCCCTAACCAGCGGCTCAAGCTGACCGGATGAGCGTGGGTGCATTTTACATGGCGAGCAGAGGTTTGGATGTTTAATAATAAACTTTTCAGCATGAACTTGTTTTGTTTAGTACATTTTGAAAGTTTTCAGTGCGGCAGCTTAGCCGCAATCCGTTAGGCAGCCATAAACTCAAGAGAGGATTAAAATGGAAACTACATTAGTTGAATCAAAGAAATCTTATCGACATGGATTTATCTTAACTGAACAAGAATTAAGACGCCTGATCGATGTTATCCATGAACAATTATCCAAAGCTAATTCTGTTGAAAAAATTTCAGATTGTTTTTTAATTAAATATCGAAATGGTATTGTTGCAGAAACTCATTCTATAGATGAGGTAGTTCAGCAGGATAATACCGGTTCTCGTCAAATTGTATATCTTCAACTGAAATCTGATCTTGGAAAAGCAAAAAGGTCCACTCGTATTATCATAAGCTTGATAGAAGCGAATGAAAAGGAAGAAGGGGACAGCGTTACTATCAGGCAACGAATTTCCGGAGCATCTCGAGACTGGGTTTTTGTTACAAGCTCCCTTATTGAAGAAAGAATTTTAAAGATTAAAAGGTTCTCTCCAAATCAGATTTTATCAAGTACAGCATTTAGTTTCTTTTCTCCAATTGCTATTGCTTTAATCTTGATGTTTTCAATCTTGTTCTATTTGCCGTCTCTTACAGAGAGAGGTAAGCATACGGCGGATTTGATTGAACAAAAATGGAAAAGTGGTCAATTAAAAGATCCGATTGAGGCAATTATAATGACTCAACGTACTACCGAGGATATGACGCTGCTAACACTTTTTAAACCTGGTATATATATTATCGCTGCACTTATAATCATCTATTTATTGTTTCGCCTAGTTATGAGATATTATCCGATATATAATTTTTGCTGGGGAGATTATTTACAGCAATTTAATCAAAAAGAATCTAGGCGTAAATTTATACTTGGCGGAATATTATTGGCGCTTATCATTTCGATAGCCGGAAGTTTAATAGCCAGTCGCTTAGGTCAGTAACATTTATTTATGGCTGCCTAACCAGGCGCTCAAGCTGACGGTTGCCAGCCGGGTACGTTAAACATGGCGGACATAGGTTTTAGTCTTAATAATTTCTTTTTCAGCATGAACTCACTTCGCTGGGTGCATGTTGAAAATTATCAGCGCCGCAGCTTAGCGCCAGTCCGTTAGGTTGCGTTTTGAACATCATGTAAAACTGTTTTTGCATTCTCATTTTTAAGGAATCTTATTTATGAATATTATCATCACCACTGCTTTGATTGGAGTGGGCGGAACCGCTCTCGGTGTATTCATTGCATCTTGGTTCAATCTTCTTGCTAAAAAAGCCGAACATAATGTATTTATTAGACGTTTCCGTTTTGAGCGATCATTTGCTTTTTGCGAACAATTAATATCGCATATTTATAGTGCCGAATATACTGGGCTGATAGATTATAATGGTAAAAAAGTGCAAGTCTATCATTTGCTTCAACAAAAAGAGAAATTCCTTAATTGGTATACAAATTTTGTAGATACTTGGCGCAGCAAACAATATCTTTTGGATAAAAGGTCTCTTGTTGCCTGCCAAAAATTAACAAGGTTTTTGTTTGCTTTAACAGATTCGCATGAACAATTAATACGTGAATCATCTCTTAAGCCTTTAACGCAAGAAGAGCTTGCAAAAGTCACCGAAGAATTACGACCTCTTCTTTTTGAAGTTCACGAATCTCTTCAAGCGTTCTTGCAATGTGGTATTGAAAATGTGTAGCTTTAAAAGTTGTATCAAATTAAAAGTTCACGGCAAAACGCAACCTAACCAGGCGCTCAAGCTGACGGAATGAGCGTGGTGCAAATTACATTGTGCGCAAAGTTTTGGATGTTTAATAATTTATTTATCAGCATGAACTCAGTTCGTTTAGTGCATTACGAAAATTATCATCGCCGCAGCTTAGCGCCGGTCCGTTAGGTTGCGTTTTCATAGGAGCTATACGCAATCTGTAAACCGCAAGACAATTAATTTGGAGGCGCGCACAAGATATAAAACCTAAATTCGCCGCGTCCTACGGCTCCAGAAAAAAAAATATCTTAATGATTGACATAAGATATCTATGTAGTATGTTAAAGTACGAAATAAACGTTTTGAGAGCTGATAAAACATGTTAGGAGTGTAAGATGTTTTTAAAAAACAAGGCAGTGCATGCGTTAATAATGCTCGGCACTTTTTTTGTTTCGGCACATTCCCAGTGGACTGCCAATTGGATCTGGCAGAACGCCGACGGCCCGTCGAACACATGGATGTGTTTCAGAAAAACCGTAACGCTTTCATCCGTTCCGTCGACCGCGTACGCACGCATCGCCGCAGATTCAAAATACTGGCTCTGGATAAATGGCCAGCTCGTGTTATTCGAGGGCCAACTTAAGCGCAATCCGAACCCTAATAATACATATTACGATTCCGTGAATCTTGTGCCTTACTTAACATCAGGGTCAAACACCATCGCAGTGCAGGTCTGGTACTGGGGGAAAGAGGGCTTCAGCCATCACAGCAGCGGCAAAGGCGGATTTCTATTCGACGCGAATTTCGGCGGCACTGCGGTGCGTTCCGACAACACCTGGAAAGCGATGGTGCACCCTGCCTATCAGATTTCCACGACCGGCGGACAGCCCAACTTCCGTCTTTCGGAATTCAATGTGCGGTTCTATGCGCGCAGCGACAGCATCAGCGGATGGCAGCAGCCGGGATACAATGACGCAAACTGGCCGGCGGCTACCGCGAAAGGTATTCCGCCGTCGGCACCATGGAACACCCTGCTAAAACGTCCCTTTCCGCAATTTAAA
>JBEKLV010000111.1:0-8699 GCA_050008835.1 Bacteroidota bacterium
TGAAAAATAAAACCATTATTCAAGCAACTCGTTATAAATCTGCACCTGTCCATAAACCGCTTCAAGTTCACAAATTGCGCTGGCAATGCGATCCAAAATCGCTTGGTATAAAATCCACAAACGACATTCATCCGACACGCGAAATTATCGGTCAGGAACGCGCTTTGCGCGCACTGCGGGTCGGATTAGAGATGGAACATGACGGCTATAATATTTTCGTTACAGGCATCACCGGCACTGGACGCACAACTACTATAAAGCGCCTCCTTCAGGACTTTGAGAAGAAACCCGGTCAGATGAAGGACCACTGTTATATGTATAATTTTAAAAACCCGGACATACCAATTGCTATCTCCCTTCCTTCCGGCCAGGGACGGGGACTTAAACAGGACATGGAAAACTTTATTAAGGAACTATTGCGCGATATCCCCGCTGTCTATGAAAGCCAACGCTACCAACAGGCGCGCAAGAAATTAGTAATGCATTTTCAGGAACGCCAGAAAAGCGTTCTTAAAGATTTCGAACGGCGTGTAAAGGAACACGGTTTTGATCTAGTACAAGTGCAAGCTGCCAATTCAATGCGTCCAGACATTGTCCCGGTGGTAAACGGTACACCCATGGGATTAGATCAAATAGAAGTACTTGTTCAGAAGAATGAGTTTAGCAAAGAACAATTCGATGCCATGTGCGATGTGTTAACGGATTTAGAAAAACAAATGGCAATTGTTTTCCGGGAACTGCGAAATATCGAAAAAAGAGTGCAAGTATCGCTAAGCGAATTGGAGGAACAACTTGTCATGCCGGCAGTGGACGAAGCCATGGGTGTTTTAAATGCAACATATGAACATCCGAAATTACGCTCGTACTTTGAAGAGGTACGAACGAACATTCGAAATAATCTTGACCGATTTCGCAAACAACAGATAAATCTTCCAATTCAAGATGCGCAACAAGAAGAAGCTGGAGAAGAAAAGAAAGAAGAAGATAGGTTTTTAGAGTTTCAGGTCAACGTGTTGGTAGATAATTCAGAAACACAGCATGTTTCGATAGTTATCGAAACAAATCCAAAATATAAAAATATATTTGGTATCGTAGAACGCGACATTGAGAAAGGCGGTGTATGGCGCACTGACTTTACTAAAATCAAGGCCGGTTCGCTTCTGCGTGCTGATGGCGGGTACCTTGTTCTTAACGCTTTCGATGTACTTATCGAACCGAGTGTTTGGCAAGATTTGAAACGCACACTACGCACTGGGTTGATCGATATTCAAACGTATGAACCATTATTTGGATTTTCCGCTACAAGCTTGAAGCCGGAACCGATCGAGATTAACGTGAAAGTGATTATGATCGGTGAAACGGAACTATACAACCTTCTATATTTCCGCGATGATGACTTCAAAAAGATTTTTAAGATTCGTGCAGACTTTGATTTTGAAATGCCTAAGACAAAAGGCACTGTGGCGCAGTACATACGATTCATTAAAATGATTTGTGATGACGAGAAACTGCTTCCGTTCAGCACCTCAGCCTTAACGCAAATCATCGAGTTTGGTGTGCGTCTTGCTGGACGCCAACAAAAGATTTCCACTCGCTTCAACATCATCGCTGATGTGGCACGTGAAGCAAGTTACTGGGCACGAAAAGAGAAAGCCGAGATGGTTCTCTGCAGCCACGTAGAGCGAGCTTTGGATGAACGCATCTATCGTATAAAACTAGTGGAAGAAAAAATTCAGGAAATGATCTATAACGGTACGATTATGATCGACACAGAGGGCGCACAGATAGGACAAGTGAACGGTCTCTCTATGTACGAAATTGGCGAACATGAGTTTGGTAAACCATCCCGCATAACAGCGCGCACATCGCTTGGACGCAATGGCATTATCAATATAGAACGCGATGCAGAGTTAAGCGGCCCGACACACAACAAGGGTGTAGCTATTCTCAGTGGATATTTCCGAAGCATGTTTGCGCAAAACAAACCATTAGTAATGGACGCAAGCATTACATTCGAGCAATCGTACGGCGGTATCGATGGCGACAGCGCATCTTCTACGGAAATTTATGCTATTCTCTCCAGTCTTTCAGAAGTTCCAATTCGTCAAGATATTGCCGTAACCGGTTCGGTGAACCAGAAAGGTGAAATTCAACCGATTGGCGGAGTGAATTTTAAAATTGAAGGATTCTACGATGTTTGTAAAGCACGCGGATTGACGGGCAAGCAAGGTGTTATTATTCCGATTCAAAATGTAAACGATCTGATGCTACGTGAAGAAGTGTACGAAGCAGTCAGTAAAAAGAAATTTTCAATCTATGCTATAAAGTCCATCGATGAGGGAATAGAAATTCTTACTGGATTGAAAGCAGGAAAAAAGAAATCCAACAATACTTTTGAATCCGGCACTATTAATGCGCTTGCCGATGAGAAACTTCAACGCTATGCTAGTAACTGGAAAAAGTTTGAAAGTCGAAATTAGATATTTTCTACTGATAATAGAGCACGAAAGATAAATTCTTTATACAATATGAATGCTGCGCGCAACGCACTTCAAATAATTTATCTACTACTGGTAATCCTCATTGCAGGTACGTTGGGGTATCATTTCATTGAGGGCTGGTCGCTCTTCGATTCACTGTATATGTCGGTAATCACGCTTGCTACGGTTGGTTACGGAGAAACTCATCCGCTGACCACAGCCGGGCGTGTCTTTACTATTTTTTTAATTTTAGGCGGTATGGGTATTATCCTCTACGGCATATCAGAAATAACACAATTCATCGTGCAAGGAGGCATTGGCGGAATTCTCAGGAGACGTAAAATGGAACGCACTATTAAAAAAATTTCACATCATTATATTCTTTGCGGCGCTGGAAAAAATGGGCACTATGTTTTGGAAGAACTTATCAGGACGAAACGGAAAGTCGTAGCCGTTGAGAAAGATCCCCAGAAAGTGCAGACTCTTATCAACCGAGGCATTCCAACTATTGAAGGCGATGCTTCAAACGACGATGTTCTTCGTTCGGCAGGTATAGATCGCGCTATTGGCCTCGTAAGTACATTACCGGAAGATAAGGACAATTTATTCGTTGTTATCACAGCGCGCGGATTGAATCCAAAGCTTCGCATAGTGGCAAAAGTAGATGATATTGATGTGCGAGAGAAATTTTCCCGCAGTGGCGCTAATTCGGCTGTGTCTGCTCCATACATTGGCGGCCTGCGGATGGCATCTGAACTGATACGTCCGGATACAACAACATTTTTAGATTCAATGATGCGCGATAGTTCAGCGCTGCGTGTAGATGAAGTGAAGATTGGCTCAACAACAAATTATCGCGGCAAAACAATAGAAAGCTGCGATGTACTTTCAACCTCTGACGTCGTGCTTGTGTCTATGCGGCGTGGAATAGATGAACGGGATTTCATCTTCAACCCTCCTCCAAGCACTATTATCAACACAGGTGATACGCTTATCGTCATCGGCAATCCCGAGCAACTTGAAATCCTGAGAACAAAGTTATCAAAGTAACAATTTCTTTGGTACTCCCTTGATGAAGAGAATATCTTTGTAGAAAGATTGTTTTATGCCAACATTTATTCCATCGCCATCAATCATTAAAGCTGCCGGCAATAAACCAAAGGTCATTGAAGAATTCATAGGCAGGGTCAATACCAGCACAAATGGTTTAAGCATAGCACGGATGAAAAGTCCCGGTGGATGGATAGAACCTGGTCAAACGCCTGAATTTGATGAGCACACAATTGTCCTTCGCGGCACATTGCGCGTCAAGACAAAGACAGGATCAATTGATGTCACGGCCGGCCAAGCGATCCTCGTTACAAGGGGAGAATGGGTTCAGTATAGCTCTCCAGAATCAGATGGCGCAGAATATATTGCCATCTGTCTGCCGGCTTTCTCGCCCGACATTGTACACAGAGATATCGTTTCGAATTAGTGAAATAAAGATTACTTTTGAACGTCATAATCGGTTCTCTTAACCAATGTGGAAAACTTTTTATGGATGCACTTTTGCTTGCACGTCTGCAATTTGCGCTTACCATCGGATTTCATTTTCTTTTTCCTCCAATCTCCATTGGACTCTCATGGCTATTGGTGATTATGGAAGGACTTGGTTGGCAAAGGAAAGATGAAATTTATGTACGTATGAGCAAGTTTTTCGGGAAATTACTCGCACTGACGTTTGCAGTCGGCGTGGCAACCGGTATTGTTATGGAGTTTCAATTTGGAACTAACTGGGCTGTTTATTCAAAATTTGTAGGCGATATTTTCGGCGCACCGCTTGCTGCAGAAGGTATTTTTGCTTTTTTCCTTGAATCAGGTTTCCTTGGACTCTATCTTTTTGGACGCAACAAAGTCTCTAAAGGCGTTCACTGGTTCTCAATCCTGATGGTAGCAGTTGGTGCAACAATCTCTGCATTCTGGATTATCGTAGCAAATTCCTGGCAGCAGACTCCTGCGGGATATATTCTCAGGAACGGAAGAGCAGAACTTACCAGCTTCTACGAAGCCGTTTTTAATCCATCGACTGTGATTCGTTATTTCCACACTGTAGATGCTGCGTTGATTACTGGAGCTTTTTTTGTGGCAGGTATTGCAGCGTATCTCATTTTAAAAGGAAAGGAAACGGAACTCGCGCAGCGCGCATTGAAGATTGCTGTCATTTTCGGATTAATTACTTCTCTGCTCGAGCTAATGCCGTTTGGCGATGAACACGCAAGACAAGTTGCGCGCACACAGCCGGAGAAGTTCGCTGCCATGGAAGGACTCTATGCAACACAATCGGGAGCGCCACTTGTTTTCTTTGCAATTCCATTCACAAAGCCACCGGAGTTAAAAGCAAAAATGGAATTATCGGGACTTCTTAGCTGGATGACATTTGGTGATGTCAACGCACAGATTAAAGGTATTAATGAATTTCCACCGGAGAATATTCCACCGCTATGGTTGACATTCGTTTCATTTCACAATATGGTCGTGTTAGGATTGTACTTTATCGCTGTTACACTCTATGCATCCATACAACTTCGTAGAAGAAAATTATTTGAAACGAAGTGGTTACTCCGGCTTTTTGTCTGGTCTATTCCCCTGCCGCTCGCAGCTTGTCAGCTTGGGTGGATTGCAGCCGAAGTCGGCCGTCAGCCATGGATTGTATACCATTTATTAAGAACATCGGAAGCATATTCAGCAATAGTAACCGCAAGTGAAATCGGATTCTCAATTATTCTCTTTGGTATAATTTATTTATTGCTAGGCATTTTGTATATCTATATTTTGGTGCGGGAAGTAAAACATGGCCCGCAGCAAACATCAGCGTAGGAGTTTATAATTATGGATTTGAACTCAATTTGGTTTTGGCTTTTGTGTGTATTAATTGTCGGTTATGCAATTTTGGATGGATTTGATTTCGGAGTCGGTATTTTGTCACTTTTTGGGCGCGATGAAAAAGAACGCCGTATTCATTTCAATGCTATCGGTCCTGTTTGGGATGGAAACGAAGTTTGGCTACTCACCGGCGGGGGTGCATTGTTCGCAGCTTTTCCGGCTGTCTATGCAACGGTGTTCAGCGGCTTTTATCTTGCGCTAATATTGCTGTTAGCTGCGCTTATCTTCCGCGCGGTGTCTTTCGAATTCCGCAATAAGGTTGATTCGCCAACTTGGCGACGTGCATGGGATTGGGCATTCGGACTCGGAAGTCTTCTTCCAGCTCTTCTCTTTGGTGTTGCAATTGGGAATATTCTTCACGGTGTACCGATTAATGCGGATGGCAATTATCTCGGTACATTCTTTGGTCTGCTTAATCCATATTCCATCGGTATTGGCTTGTTGAGTTTAGTACTCTTTACTATGCATGGCGCAATCTATCTTGCAACTAAATCAGATAGCGATCTGCGTGACCGAAGTCAGAAATGGGCATCCTATCTATGGATGGTTTATGTGATGCTTTATGTTATCATAACGCTGTGGACTTGGCTTGCATCTCCATTTCTTTTCGTGGATTCGCTTAGAAATCCAATGTTCTATATTTTTATCATTGTATTATTAGGAAATATAGTGTACCTGCCAATTCTTCTGAAGGCCGGAAAATTTTACAAATCATTCATCGTTTCATCATTGATCATAGCAGCGATGTTATGCCAAATGGCGCTCAGTCTCTATCCACGACTTGTACCGTCGTCCATCGATCTTCATTATAGTCTTACGATCTATAACTCATCCTCAAGTCCATTGACATTACAAACAATGCTCGTCATTGCTGTCATAGGCATTCCAATAGTGATAGCATATTCAATCTTCATACATTATGTTTTTCGCGGGAAGGTTGAGATTACCGAGGAAAGTTACTGAAGCAAGCGGAAGAGATTGAGATCGATAGGTAGATGTGCTTGGTGCGTTTAATTATTGTGTGCTTTAACACAACTTGCAGCGTACAAATTATTCAAAAGCCATAAAATTATATTCACGACTTGGCATATCTTTTATCGATGAAACAAATTTCTTGTCTAGCCTAAATTCTGCTGCATACTGTTCGAGCAGATCTTGTTCAGATATTGCGAAATCCCGATCGACCTGAGCAAGATCGTAGAGGAGATGATATGTGATCCGTTTTTGCTCATCGTTCAATCTTGCGGATACAACTTTAATACAAACATCAAGAGGGCGTTCATTGTAAAAGCTGAATGCTTTTAAAAATGCCGATTCATCCGTGTGAATTAGAGTGCGAAGTTTTTCTAATTCTTCTTCTTTGAATTCGCTGTCAGCACCCACCATGGTGATTGCTGCAAGACACAGTGCCATTTTGGCTGACAACCCGGTATCTTTCTCTGACATAGAATTTGTAACCATTGTGAGTGTTCCTAGATAGTAAGAACGTTGACAATAGCATAAATCTAATATGTGGATAATATAATCAAATTCTTTCTCTGTTATGCAAGCATCTATAAATTGAAGAGTAGTAAAATGAATTTTGAGTGTAACACTGGATGATTGTTGAAGGTTTGCAATAGCAGAGAACATTGCGTAAATTAGTAATGAATTAAATATCAGTGAGAAAAATAAAAACTACGTTTAAGAGTTGAAAATAGGACGCTTAGCTCAGCTGGTTCAGAGCGCTGCCCTTACAAGGCAGAGGTCGTAGGTTCGATCCCTACAGCGTCCACTAAATGAAAAGCCAGTGCTAAACAGGCTTTCTATTCACTAATTAAATATTCTAATACTAACCGGCTTCCTCAAATTCTCCGATTTTCTTATTTTTTTTCACATTATCCCACGTAAAATGACGGCCGTTCATTGCAATATAAACACCTCGGGAGAGAGTTTGTGCAAACGCGAATGCACTGCCAAGATTAAAAAGTCCATCGGAGCTACCAAATTTATATGGCACCATTGCGCCTGTAAGCACAATAGTTTTCTCGAGACCAGCTTGACCAAGCACCTTTGCTGTTTCTTCCATAGTATCCGTACCATGCGTGATGATAATTCGGTCTTCCTTGCATTTCCGGCATTGCTCAACAATAATCTGGCGATCCGCATCGGTCATCTCTAAACTATCAACAAGCATCAGTGTACGAATTTCCACCGGCGCTTTACATCTACCCAGCTTTAGCATTTCCGGCAAGTGTGTGTCTTTAAAAAAGAGTTTGCCGTCTAATTCGTTGTACTCTTTGTCAAATGTCCCACCGGTTATAAAGATTCTTATCGCCATAGGTATCCATTTATTCGTTTATATTTCCATGTATAGTATATTTTCAATCACCAAAACTGACTCCTAAATCACGTGCAGTTAGAATAATATCGCAATCGATTGGAACAGTTTTCATTCTGTTGGTGGCTTCGCTAAGCGGTACATAGCGCACGGTCGGTGGATCAAGCGCAACCATCACGCCATTTTGTCCTTCATCGAGCGCGCGGATAGCCGCTGCGCCAAACCGAAGCGAAATCAACCTGTCAAAAGTCGTCGGGGTTCCACCGCGAAGCAAGTGTCCGAGTACTACACAACGCGTTTCTTTTCCAGTTATATCTTGAATTTCTTTCGCCACGCGTTCACCCGCGCCGCCAAGTTTTTCAGCCCTGCCAATTTCTTTTGAGACAACGGAAACTGTTCCACCTTTCGGTTTGGCTCCTTCCGCCACTACTACGATTGCAAAATGTGCACCGATATCCCAGCGATCATTAATTTTTTTTGCAATCTTGTGAATATCATAAGGAATTTCTGGAATGAGAATCGCATCTGCAGTGCCCGAGACACCGCACTCAAGAGCAATCCATCCTGCATAGCGGCCCATTACTTCTACAACCATCACGCGCTGGTGCGATTCCGCTGTTGTATGCAGCCGATCAATGCATGCTGTCGCAAACGAGACGGCTGTGTCAAATCCGAATGTAATAACTGTCTTATCCAAATCATTATCGATGGTCTTTGGTACACCGACCACGCGTAATCCTTTTTGAGAAAGGACATTAGCTATACCAAGAGATCCATCGCCGCCTACAGCTACAAGTGCGTCAATTTTGTTTTTCTGAAATATCCTTATCAGTTCATCTGTGCGATCGATTTCATGCAGTTTGCCGTCTTTTCCTTTCACTGGCCATTTCAATGGATTACCTTTGTTAGTTGTGCCAAGAATCGTTCCACCGAGATGCGTAATGCCGCGCACCCTCGATCTTAGGAGTGGAATT
>JBEKLV010000112.1:0-14762 GCA_050008835.1 Bacteroidota bacterium
ACTTTATCGACATAAAAGTTTGCGGCAATAATATCATCGAGCGGCTTTATGCTGAATATATGCCGGTGCCATTCCTTTCCGTCCTCATTGATGATTGTATTGCGAAGGGAAAGGATTACCATGATGGTGGCGCTCGGTACAACACCAACTATATTCAAGGTGTAAGCGTTGGGACAATAACGGATTGTCTCGCTTCCATCAAATACAATGTCTTTGATCAGAAGAAAATAATAATGGAGGAGATGTTGAAAGTGATCGCTGCTGATTTTGAAGGATATGAAAAAACACGACTTCTTTTCATTAACAAGACTCCCAAATATGGTAACGATGATGATTATGCTGATCAATTGATGCTCGATGTTTTTGAAACATTCTATAATGAAGTAAATGGCCGGCCAAATACAAAAGGAGGGGTATATAGAATCAATCTCTTGCCGACGACCTGTCATGTGTACTTTGGGTCGGTCACCGGCGCGTTGCCGGATGGACGCAAAGCATGGACTCCGCTCTCCGAGGGTATATCACCAGTTCAAGGTGTAGATCGAAAGGGTCCGACAGCTGTACTAAAATCCGCGTCGAAAATGGATCATGTACGGACAGGTGGTACATTACTTAATCAAAAGTTTTCGCCATCACTTCTGGAAAATGAAAAAGGAGTCGAGAACCTAATGCATCTCATTCGGTCCTATTTCACTCTGGGCGGGCATCATGTTCAATTCAATGTCGTTAGTGCGGAAATGCTTTGGAATGCACAAGCACATCCGGAGCAGTACCGAGACTTGATTGTGCGTGTTGCTGGCTACAGCGATTATTTCAATGACCTGGGGAAAACCCTCCAGGATGAAATCATTACACGCACTGAGCATCAGGGATTTTGATTTCCTTAAAAAGAAAGGATTATCTATGCTCATCAAAGAAAAAATTGCACAAGCAATAGGTATTCTGAAAGAGTTCAACATCGACTGCTGGATTACCTTCACGCGCGAAAGTGCCATTAACGGTGATCCGACTCTCCCATTTCTCGTGCCTGCCGATCTTACCTGGCATAGTGCCCTCATCATCACGAAGGGTGGAGATACGATAGCAATTGTCGGTCAATACGATAAAAAGATGGTAGAAGATACCGGAGCTTACAAAACCGTTATTGGTTATGTGGAGGGAATAAAGAAACCATTGACGGAATATCTCAGTGGCCTGAATCCGGCATCGATTGCTGTGAACTATTCCAAGGATAGTGAAATCGCTGATGGTTTGACGCACGGGATGTATCTGACACTTCTTGAAATTCTTTCTGAAATAAATTTCCAAGATCGGATTGTAACTGCCGAGAAAATAATATCTGCACTGCGTCAGCGGAAAACGAAAAGCGAACTTCTACACATCAAAGAGGCAATTCGACAGACCGAAAAGATTTTTGCCAAGGTAGCGAAGGTTATTAAACCGGGAATGACAGAGGAACAGATCGCTCAGTATATGCGTGTTGAAGTAAAGAAAGTCGGATTGGAATTAGCATGGGATGCTCAAGTTTGTCCGGCGGTCTTTTCCGGTCCGGAAACAGCTGGTGCACACTATAATCCTACAAAGCGAAAAGTAAAGCCGGGGCATATTCTAAACATGGATTTTGGAGTTAAGGTCGATCATTATTGTTCCGATCTTCAGCGCACATTTTATATCCTAAGGCCGGATGAAACGAAAGCGCCGCCCGAAGTGCAAAAGGGATTTGTTACAATTGTGGAGTCAATCGAACGATCACGTTTAGCAATGAAGCCGGGAATCCAAGGAATTGAGATAGATGCAATATCTCGAAAAGTACTTAAGGAAAATGGATATGATGAATTTCCACATGCTCTTGGCCATCAGGTAGGTCGATTCGCTCATGACGGAACAGCGTTATTGGGTCCAGCTTGGGAAAAATACGGAAAGAAACCGTATCATCCATTGGAAGAGGGAATGGTCTTTACATTAGAACCACGACTTACCATCCCGAGCTACGGAGTCGCAACGATTGAGAATATGGTAGTTATGACACCGACAGGGGCAGAGTATCTTTCTACTCCACAAAAAAGGCTTATTTTTATCAGTTCAAGAATTAAAAAGATGTCACAAAAAATTCACAAGCAACATCATAAGAAAATTTATATAGCATAATAAAATTCAAATCAAACAAGAGCAGAAAAAAAAATCATGGATGCGGTTTCACAAAAACCGAAAGTTTTAATTATTGATAATGATTCTACACTTAGACGTCTTTTGCAGATTGTTTTCGAGCGTGAGGGGTTTGATGTATCACTTGCCAGCGAAGGCAGTGAAGGAGTTCACCTGGCATTGATGAATCCTCCTAATGTCATCATTCTCGACATCATAATGGAAGGACTTCACGGATTTGAAGTTTGCAAGATGCTTCGTGCTAATTCAAGTATGCGGCATACTGCCATTATTATGATATCGGGGAAATCTTATAAACCGGATATAGATAGAGCGATGGAACTTGATGCTGATTCGTACGTTGTAAAACCGTTTTCTCCCAAAGAGCTTCTTAAAATCGCCATCGAACACATGAATGAACGAGCGAGTCGACCATGATGAACATTCGACTTTGGTGAACGCGTGGATCTATTACATCACCAGGTAAATCGACCTCGACTTTAGAGAAAAACTTATGCATTCAAAAACTTGTCTCACCTCTCTATAGCTTGACATTCATCTTGCAAATATTTAGAATTGATAGGTTAAAATACTAAGATATTAAGGGAAAGCAGCGGAACGCGAGCCAGGAGTTTCAACTAAGTATCACAGCAATAACAGATCTACCAAAGGCGAGGCAGCTGTAACGATACTTTTCCTGTTTTACAATCTCAAAAATATTTACCAATTGTCAAAGTAAATCTCTCTCTGGTGCGGTCAGGCTTACTTGCCCGCCGTTTTGTTGGGTGGGTCTCCTGACCGATACTGTTGAGTGTCAGGAAACCCGCCATAAAACACAACGGGTAAATAATTCCCGACACCACAGATAATTATGCAGACGAACATGTATTTCTTGATAATCGATAACAATTGAGAAATAAGTTACAAGGAGATATTCATTTTCGACAGTGGTTTATTATAAATCGGCGTCGGTTTAATGCCGGATTACATTGACTTGATGAAAACGTACACCGTTTTATTGAAAGGTGACATAAACATATTGAGACAGTGCAGTCATTAAAAGTAATGTTACAGGGAAATATTTACAATTGTCAGCTGTTTGATATGTATTGACGCGGATTTATTAATAGATGACGGGAACATAATGTCAGTTGGCGGAAATTTATTGTCAGGTTACATTCATTTGGTGAGAAGTGACGATGAAATATTATCGTCTTACACTGGTTTGGAGGAGTTTGACGGAGGCTTAATGCCTGGTGACGGGAGTTTGAAGAGGATTGACGGGAGAATATTGTGGAATTCTGAACAAAATATAGACTTTACCTTTTCGACGAACCTGCGCGCATGAAACCGCTGCGTCGTTTCAGCGAAGGCAGGTGTAGTAAGGAGAAATCTTATGTTTAGATTTCCTGCCCGCCGAAGTGTCTTCGGCATGCAAGCAGGCTCAGTTGTTGCACTCCTTCGAAATGACAAAAGGAAGAACCGGGATCGAAATTACAAAGTAGGGTGGTAAAGGAATCTTATGCGAGAGTATAATTATTTCGTTTATGTCCTGATGAGCTGGAACAATAAAGTCATGTATATCGGAATGACCAATGATTTAGAGCGCAGACTCTATGAGCATAAAAATAAGTTTGTGAAAGAATTCACAGCAAGGTACAACATTCATAAGTTAGTCTATTACGAGCATACTACGGATGTTTATCAAGCGATAGCGAGGGAAAAAGAAATAAAAAAATGGCGGCGAGAAAAGAAAAACAAGCTTGCTGAAACGATGAATCCAGAGTGGAAGGATTTGAGTAATGGTTGGTTTTGAGTCTTTATGTCATTTCGACGAACGTAGTAAGGAGAAATCTTATGTTCAGATTTCTCAGTCGTTGCACTCCTTCGAAATGACAAAGAGAGAGAAATGGGTAAAGAATGGGAATAAGGGATTCCGTGAGGGGACGCGGATTTCCAACTATAATCTACTATCCCCCTAATAACATATATAAAAGGAGTAACTATGAACAAGCGGCAAGAAAACAAACTGACTGCGTATGAAGGAATAGCAAAATTCTTTCTGGACGAAGCCGAAACAGTGAATTCTGTACAGGTGCTGAAGGAATCGGCAGACGAATTTACCGCCACAGTGGAGGGCATCCGGTCGAAATCTGCGGAGACGAAAAACGCCTCGACCGGAAAAACGGCAGTAAAGTATCAAGCTGAGGATGCACTGATAGCCGCACTGCTGCCGGTTGCATCCGCAGTGTTCATCTATGCCAAGAAGAAAAACGATGTCGAGTTAAAAGAAAAGGCAAAGGTGACAGAAAGCGGACTGCGGCTGATGCGCGATACCGAACTGGCAAGCCGCGGTGAGGATATTGCGGCGCTTGCTGAAGAAGTTTTAGCAAACCTGGCGCCGTCCAATATTACAGCCGATTCTATCGCGGCTCTGAAGGAAAAAGCGCAGGCGTATCTTGAGTCTATCGGAGCGCGGGAAAGCGGTGTTGCAGGACGGATGGGTGCACGGACATCGATGGAGGATTTATTCGCTAAGGCAGATGAAATCCTTGAGGATGAGATTGATCCTGCGATGGAGTTGATCCGTGCAACGAAGACACAGTTCTACAACGAGTACTTTACACTGCGTGTAGTCAAGGATACGGGTGTACGGCATAAGCCGGAACCGACACCTGTACCGGCGGCAACACCCGCTAAATAGATTGTCGGGCAAGCCCGCCAAATAGATCGTTGGGTAGGCCCGCGAAGTAGCCAAGTAATGTCGTAGGGGCACATCCCGCCAAACAGATGGCGGATAAGCACGATGTGCCCTTTTTTATTATATAATAAAGCAACCACCACTTTTGTTATTTCGACGATCCTGACCTGTCGGGAGAGGAGAAATCTTATGTTTAGATTTCTCTCCTGATGTCCTTCGACCCGCCTACGTGCCTTCGGCGGGCAGGCAAGCTCAAGACAAGCATCGGAATCGAAATGACAGAGTACAGGGGTGGTGGCAAAACGCTTGAAGGCAAGGAATGTTTGGGTTGTAATGCAGCAGGCACTATTTATATTGCATCTCAGGGAAAGCATTGTTACAATAACAGTGGTTTTGAAAGTTGTACCCGTTGGGAGTTCGGGATTCAGCTTTACCGGCGTTAGAATTTCACAAAAAAACAAAGAGTCCGTTTAGGACTTATTCTATCGGGCAATGTGCGTTACAAAAAATCTCGAGAAGCCTCCAACGGTTTATAGTAAATAGCCAATGGCGGCTTTTTGCGTTTTGAGTATACAAGAGAATACTATCTACCTATAAATCATACCTAAATACGAAATAGAACTCGATGGAGGTATCGATGAAATTTGACACGACACAAGGTTCATACATCAGCTTGCGTAATAAAATTACGGAACGTACAGATGATATCATTGCTTGGGTAGGTGCCGGAATGAGTGCTGAAGCAAAATTGCCTAATTGGAGTGGAATGAGAGAAAATTTAACGAGAACTCTTGCGAAAAAGGCTTCGACATTCGAAGATAAAGTAAAAGACAAAATTGTTCAAACCTGCCAAGAAATAAAAAAATTAAATGACAATTGGTTAGCCTTTCAAAGATTGAAAAAGGAACTTGAGGAGACGACTTATAGGGACACAATACGCGAAATGTTACGGACTGCGCCAAGCGTAACAATTCCATCTAGTTATAAATATCTATGGGATTTACGAATAAGAGGATTAATTAATCTGAATCTCGATAGGCTAGCTACACGTGCTTATCATGAAAAATTAAGTTCAGCAGTTATTGAGTTTAACGGTAAAACAATATGTAATCACCTCAATATATTAAAATCGCCTCAACGTTTTATTTGTAATATACATGGTACACAAGAAGAATATTCCTCATGGGTATTCACAAGAAATGAATTGAATGGTCTCAAGTCCTTACCGGGATATAAAGAGTTCATCCAAACGTGGGCTTTGACATCTACATTTCTTTTTATTGGAATCACAGTCGATGATGAAGCTGTCGGCGGACATTTGGAAAATATTCGAAATATTACTGATGATTTGGGTGCACATTTCTGGTTGACTGATCGAAGAGATCTTCATACGGATCACTGGGCAGAAAAACTTGGTATAAGAATAATAAGATATGAATCGAAAAACGGTGACCATTCTGCAGTTAATGAATTCTTCAGTGATCTTTTATCATATATTCCTCAGGAAGAAATCGCTCCACCCGTTGCACCGCTCAAGATTCCGAACAAGATTAATATTATCGAAAATCCAAAAGAACTAGCAAAACTTGAAAGTGAACAAATTAGAAGAGTCCTTAATCAAAAAGCTCAGTCAATACTATCAGAATCAACAGAAGAAGCATATAAAATTTATGAGAAATTTTTTAGTGATTATGATGAGGCTATTTATCGCGCATGGTATACAAGCGAAAAGGATGGGCAAAATGATTTGCTTGGATACAAATTAGAAAAATTTCATGCGAAAGGAGCGTTTGGAAAAGTATATAGAGCCCGCGATGAAAAAGGAAATATTGTCGCAATAAAGATTCTGCTTGAAGAAGAAAGAAAGAAACCAGATTTCTTACAGTCTTTTCGCAGAGGTGTACGCTCAATGAAGTTACTTAGCAATAGGAATGTAAACGGTGTGGTTGGTTATAAAGAGGCTTATGAAATACCTGCATTTGTTGTTATGGATTGGATTGATGGACCCAATTTGGATTTAGCCATTAAGACAAAAGAAATTCAGGGTTGGCAAAATATATTAAAAATTGGGAGAAGTTTATCAAAAATAATAGAAAATGCACATCGAATACCTGAAAGAGTGCTCCATCGAGACATAAGGCCGCCTAATATCATGCTTCAGGGTTTCTATTCGGATAGATTGAAATGGAAAGTTGTTGTACTTGATTTCGATCTTTCATGGCATCTAGGAGCTTCAGAAAAATCAATTGTCGGTTCTGGTTCTACTACGGGATATCTTGCACCAGAGCAAATTCAACAAAGCGCATCTGTCTCAACACGCCATGCAGCAGTGGACTCTTATGGAATTGGTATGACATTATTTTTTATGATTGCTGGACGTGATCCATTCCCAACTGAAAACTTACACAGAGAATGGCAAAAAAGTGTTTATGAATCAGCAAATAGAATTAGAGAATCGTCTTGGAAATCATTGCCTAATAGATTCTCTCGATTAATAATTAATGCGACGAGACTTGAACAATACGCCCGTTGGGACATAAGCCAAATTAGAACCGAACTCGAAAGACTCTCAGAAGCTTTGAAAAAACCGGATAATATTGAGTCTGCTGAGTTAATTGCTGAAGAAATATTCTGTAGGACAAAATATTCGCATGATTATGAATGGGATAGCGATAAACTATGTGCAATGTATAGCTCTTTAAGTGGAGTTCGAATAAGTCTAGTTGGACATGAATCTAAAAAACAGTTGATTTTGAAAATTGAATGGAGTGATCAAGGTGGTTCCGAGCGTAAAACAATTAACAAATGGCTGGAAAAGAACCAACCGAAAATATTAAACCAACTCACAGCCTCAAGCTGGAAAATAGAATCGCAATCTACAAGCGGGCGAGCTTTACATATAACTGCAAGTCTAGATGTTTTACTTGCGAAGAAGCAAATTGATGAAATTGTTCGTTGCATCGATAAAATTACAATTGATATATAGATAATTATTTCAATGCCACTCCATGCCTAACAACTCGGAATACCTAAATACTATCTTCGAGCAAGTCCTATCCAAAGCAAAAGAAGTCCGGGAAAAGATTTATCGGCTGCTGGTGGAAGAGAAGTATTTTGAGTGAGAAGTGGAAAATCTTAGACGGATGATACCTTAACTACAAATGATCAAATACAAAACAAAACTCTACAGAATATTCAGAGAATTTCATAGATCAGAAGAGAATCTCTATTTTGCTGCGAGGCGTCGGGTAAGTGAATTTCTTTGAGTGATCTAATGCAATAAAATGTCGTATCACAGGAATTTATTGCATGCGTCCTGTAATAAGCCTATTTATGGCGTGGAATTATGGAAATAATATTTCATAAATGTTAAAAGTATTACTTCGAAAACATTAGAATTGTTTATTCGAGATATTATTGAAAAGCTTCTATCTATCGAGGTCCGAAATGAGTAATAGCAGAAAAAAAGATAATACATCGACTGCTAAAAAAAGAAAAACTATCGGTGTAGTAAGTGATTTTAGTTCATCTACTGTTAGAGGGTATATAAATATATTGCTTTCTGGAATTATTGATGAATCAAAAAAGCATAATTTCAATGTGATATGTTTTGCTGGTGAGCATTTAGTGGATTCAAAAAATGAATTTCTCGCTCAGCGAAATATTGTATATAGAATGGCAGGACAACAAAATATTAACGGTGTAATTGTTGTTAGTAACTCCATATTCAGTGATGAAACAACCATTAAAGATTTAGAAGCTATTTGTCATTACTATAGACCGCTACCTATAGTTAGTATTGGGGCAAAGTTGAAAGGCATCGCTATCGAAAGATTGCGTTTATTTGTGGACCCAAAGGCAACCCAGATGCAATACAGAGATTAGAAACTTATGAAGCTGCACTCAGAAAGCATCATATACAAAAAAATGAAAAACTTATTTTGCCGGGTAATTTTTTACCACCTTCTGGTGCTGAAGCTATAAAAGAATTAATCTGTGAAAGAAAATTAAAACCCAAAATAGATTTCGATGTCATTGTTGCAGCCAATGATTTTATGGCATTTGGGGCTCTCGAATTTCTTCAGGATAAAAGTATAAATGTGCAACATGATATACCTATTGTTGGTTTTGATGATATTGAACAAGCAAAAGCTCTTTTACCTGCATTAACAACTGTAAAGCAACCGATATATGAGATTGGTACAACTGCTGTAGAGATGTTATCTATTGCTTTTAAAGGTAAAAAAATACCTTTATGTAATACTTTTAAAACCAAGTTTATTCGAAGGCAGTCCTGTAATTGCCCAAATCAAGGTTTAAAGAATAAGTTTTACGAGATACCATTTAATAATCTATCTGATACGTTAAAACCATTTCCTAATAAATATCGTGACCGAATACTTAAAGAAATGATTTCTTCTTTAATGACATCATTTGACAAACAATATGCCAAAGATATTAGTATTCAATTACTTAATACATTTTATTCGGATTTAAAAGAGAAAAGGGAGTCACGATTTATAAAATTATTTAAAAAAGTAATTACAAGAAAATTAGTTGATGTATATAATATTTGTACTTATCACGAACTAATAGCATCAATGCGAAATGAAACACTAACGAATTTATCAAATCCCTACGATAGACAAAAAGCAGAAAACCTATGGCATCAAGCAAATATTATACTAACGCTAGAAGAATCACGGTTGAAGGATAATCATAGAAGGCAAGAAGAAAAAACAGCTCATGCATTGCATACTTTATCTAGAGAGATACTTACCTCTTTTGATTTAAATGGGATAACAAAAGCAATCGGTGGAACAATATCTGAGCTCAATTTAAATACTTGCTATATCTCAATTTATGAGGATATAGAGAAGGAGATTTCATTCATCTCAAAGGATTTCAGTTCTCGAGAAACTGTTTCATCTCAAGATGAACGAAATGATGATGGAAGCAATACAAAAGAAGATTCCAAAAACTTAAATATTCCAAAGAATTTATGTTTAATAATAGCATATAATCAGAAAATAAAGATAGACCTAAAAAATGAAAACATAAAATATCCATCATTAAAACTAATTCCCGGATGTTTATTGTCAAAGAATAAACCATACTCGTTATTAATAGAATCACTATTTTTCGGCAAAAAATTACTTGGATATTTATTGGTGGATATAGATTCATTGTACGACACGCTATTTTATGAGACTTTGCGCTTGCAATTAAGTAATGCATTGAATGGAATGATATTTTTCCAAAGGCATGAACGTGCAGAGAAAGAAGTTAAACGATATAATGAAGAATTAAAAATAGTAAATGAAATTGGTCGGACTTTAAGTACTTCGGATATCAAATTAATAGCAAAAATTATTTATAATAAAACATCAGAACTAATAAAAATGGATAATTATTTTATTGCTCTGTATGATAAACAAGAGAATAAAATAGAATTTCCGATTTGGATTTATGAAGGAAGAGAAATAGAAATACCATCGCAAGAGCCATCAGGGCTGACAAGTTTAGTCATTAAAAATAAAGAATCCATTTTAATTGAGGACTGGGATGAAATTGAATCCAGCTATCCAGTAAAAGCAAATATCATTACGGGACGTCAACGATCATGGCTTGGTGTTCCGATGCTTTTGGGTAAAGAAGTAGTCGGTGTTATTTCTGTACAGAATCGAGAGCCATATGCGTTTGATTACTACACTAAATATCTCATAGAAACGATTGCAAGTGAAACGGCTTTTGTCATACAGAATGTGTATCTAATCAAGGATTTAAACAATCGAATAAAAGAGTTGGAGATTATTGCTAAAGTTGGTGAAGAAATTAATGCAAAATTATCAAAAGACGATATCTTAACGACAATAATCGATAAAATAGTATACCAGCTAGGATGCAATCATTGTACGATTTTTTATCCAATCAAAAAGAATGGAAAGGATTGCCTGATTTCGCATATAACAAAAGGAGATGTTGAAATACAGCAGACTGTTTTTGAAATAAATGAGGGAATAGCTGGTTGGGTATATTCTAATGTCGAATCTGTTCTTTGTGATAACGTTTATAAAGATCCTCACTTTAAACGGACCCGAGAAAAAAAGAGTAAGTATCGATCTATGTTAGCAGTTCCGGTTAAAGCCGGAAATCGATCAATTGCAGTTATTTGTGCCGATCAAGATGAGTATGGTTGGTTTACTTTTAGTGATAAGTATTTTGTTGAGGCTTTAGCCCGACAAGCTGGTATTGCGATTGAGCGTGCAGATGGATTAGAAACATTAAGGAATATAGGTAATCAAATCCTGGATTTAGAAAATATTAAAAACATTAGAAATCTATTAATGAAGATTTTGAATGGAGCCATTGAATTAACAAATACGACTACTGGTGTCATATATCTTATAAGCGATGATGGGAAGTCTGTAATTGATAGCTATTATCCGCTGGGTTTTGTTCATCCTAAGCCTAGGTTAGAAAAAAGAGAAGGGCTAACTAGGCAGATGATTGAGACTGGTGAAATAATTTCTATTCCAGATATTAAAAGCAACCCATTTGTTAATCCTTTGCTTTGTAAAAAATTTAAGTCTATGATAGGAATTCCTTTGAAAATTGAAAAGAAAGTGATTGGTGTTCTTTATCTGAACGATGAAAGAAATCACGAGTTCTCTGAAACAGAAATATCTTTATTAAAGACTCTTGCGGGTCAAGCGACGGTAGCACTCCACAATGTTAATTCTTATACAAGAATAAAGAGTTTAGAGATTATTGCAAAAGTTGGTGAAGAAATGAGTGTAATATTGTCAAAAGATGATATCTTGTCGGCAATGATCGATAAAATAGTAAATCAACTCGGATGTAGTCATTGTATAATATTTTATCCAATTAGAAAGAATGAAAAAACTTATCTGGTTTCAAAGTTAACAAATGAAGATGTTGAAATACAGCAGACTGTTTTTGAAATATATGAAGGAATAGCTGGCTGGGCATATTCTAATGCCAAGTCTATTCTTTGTGATAATGTTTATGAGGATTCTCGTTTTAAATCAACTCGAGAAAGGAAGAGTAAGGATCGATCTATGTTAGCAGTTCCGGTTAAAGTTGGAGATCGTCCAATAGCAATCATTTGTGCTGATCAAGATCAGCGTGGTTGGTTTACTGAGAGTGATAAGTATTTTGTTGAAGTCTTAGCACGACAAGCTGGTATAGCGATTGAGCGGGCGAAGGGATTAGAAATAGTACAGAATATAGGGAATCGAATCCTGAACTTAGAAAATATTAAGAATATTGGAGACTTACTTAGAAAGATATTAGATGGAGCCATTGAATTAACAAATACGACTACTGGTGTCATATATCTTATAAGCGATGATGGGAAGTCTGTAATTGATAGCTATTATCCGCCGGGTTTTGTTCATCCTAAGCCTAGGTTAGAAAAAAGAGAAGGGCTAACTAGGCAGATGATTGAGACTGGTGAAATAATTTCTATTCCAGATATTAAAAGCAACCCATTTGTTAATTCTGTATATAGGAATAAATTTTATTCTATGATAGGTATTCCGTTAAAAAAAATTGAAAAGAAAGTGATTGGTGTGCTTTATCTGAATGATGAAAGGAAGCAATATTTTACTGAAACGGAAATATCCTTACTAAAAACCCTTGCGGATCAAGCGACTATTGCTTTGGAGAATGCAGGTTTATATCAAAAGCGAGATGAAGATAGAAAGAAAATTGAGCATAATTTATTAATCGCAAGAATGCTTTCCCACAGGATGGACGAAAATATCGAGCGTTGTTTAAAAGCATGTACTAAATTGGAAAATAGTGAACTATTAAAGAATGAAAGACGATTTAATATCATGCTGCTTCGTAATAGTTTTTTAAACATTCAAATTTTAATAGATAATCTATTAGGTTATCAAAAGAAATTTCAAGGATCATTTGAAATTATTACGGTCCAAGAACTTCTTAATGATATTAAACAAAGCATAGAATTCGAAATTGAAGATTCTAAACGTGCATATGGGAGTCTTAAAAATTGGAAGTGTGAAATCGAAATTATACAACCTAAACAACCTTTAGAAATAAAAGGCTCACGGTACTTATTGTTGAATGCAATAGAAAATATCTTGTTAAATGCTAAAGACGCAATGGAAAGAAAAGTTTTTTCTGGAAAAATAACAATTGAAATTTATAAAAATAATAATCAGGTAGTTATAAAAATATCAAATGACGGTCCAACAATATCAAAACTAGAGATAATTGAATATATTCAAAAACTATTTGATAGCTCATACAATTTAGAAAACATTATAAATTTATCTTCACTTTCTTATCAGAATATTTTAATAGAAAGTCATCAAGGATTGGGCCTAAAATTAGTAACATGGGTAATAAAGGTTATTCATAAAGGCGAAATAGAGTTGATTTCTAAACAAAATGAAAGCCCGTGTTTTGTTATAAATATTCCACTGAATTGATTTTAAAATAGGAGGAATAAATCATGTCGAAAATACCTGATAAAGTATGGTTACTTGACGATGATAAGAATCGAATAACGAATTTTCAGGATATTTTAAAAGATAGAATAGAGGCAGAGAAAGAAACGGAGCAGATGGAAAAAAAGTTCGGTCAATCAGGAATCATCCCTGATGTATTTATGTTAGATATCTGTTTTTCTAGTGGAGAAGCAATTGATGTACAAAAGCCGAATCAATCTTATAAAAGTTTTATCTCACTATCAAAAGTAACTGGTGTCCAATTTTTAAGATGGCTTCAAATGGAATGGCCAGGATTACCAGTTGTTGTAATTACATCGTTTTGGGATACCGCTTATTTACCAAATCTTTTTAGACATGCTGTATGTAGTGTAACGAGACCAGACACTCTTGGTCATGATAAGGTTGCAGAAATACTCTGGATTGCACAGCAAGCGATTATTGGCGTAAGGTTAGATAGAATATTTAGAGATAAAGCGATAGGAGTATTAAACAAAATTAATTCTTCACAGAATCATTTCTATTTTATCATTTGTGATGAGGAGGATGATTTAATCGCTCCGCCAGAAAATATATTTTCAAATGATTTAATAGAAGCAAATCCATCACTTGTTTTTGAAGCTTGGAATAATAGGATAATTGGATTTATCGATGATATCCCTCTAACAGAAGAGATAAACCTTAAAAAATCTTTTTATCCTATACTTCCTTTTAGCAAATACTCACTTACAAAATTTAATGTACGGTTGGGAAAAGATATTAAATTTATGGGAGAACGATATTTTGAGCCGTATTTTACGCGCGAATGTGCGCGTGTCGCGTACAGTCTTTTTTTTAATATCAAGCCCCATCCGATAGGCACAGGAAAATGTATTTTTGACAGTTCAACCTATCCACCTGATCTATTAAATGGGATTGGAAGAGGTGAGATTTGTCCGGAATGTCTATCTCAAATGAAACCGAGACATGCCAATGGTGGATGGAGTGAAGGTCGCGATAAAGCTGCACAAACAATTTGCAAAATGGCAAAAGAATCTTTAAACAATATTAGGGAGTAATATATTATGTATAGTATTGGCACACAACTCAAGCGTATGGCCAGTGAATTGGCGGGATGGAAAGAACGTTATCTAAATGAAAAACCACTTTTTGGTTATAACGAAACAATATTTTTACCAATACGGCATTTCAATTCAGATCATCCAATTACTCCGGGGTTAATTAATAATATACCATATAACATTGCTAACCAACCATTGAATATAAATTACGGTGGTGGTATTTCATTGCACCCGGCGCTTATAGGTGGCGGTTATTATCTATGGCATAAAGGCACTGGAATTGCGATTGATCCCGGCTATGGTTTTGTTGATAGTCTTCATAGATACCATAGTGTAAATGTGGGACACATTGAT
>JBEKLV010000113.1:0-8605 GCA_050008835.1 Bacteroidota bacterium
TTCCGATGGACTGCGATGAAAGACTTCTATAGTCGGCTCCGTAATTAAATCGTTCGTTCAAATTAAGGCTTTCGGTAAGTGTCCTAGAAAGGAATTGCGGTAGTACGATTAGACGGCCGCCATGTGCCAGCCAATTCTTAATTTGTTCGATGGATTGCAAATTACTTATACTAAGGTCCGCAGCCTCCCTGTCGATAATAATTGCTGAATAAAGATGAAGGCTATCAAGCGTCAATGTTGGAGGATTTATATAACTCCAATGAACATGAATACGATCGCAAGCTAAAGGCAATATACTATTTTTGTCTCGTACAATCAGGCCAACACGGCCATCTATTTGCGGAATGCTTGGAAGCAGACGGACATTAATAGGGTGCGGTACCTTATGCGAGACCCAAAGCGTTATGATTGAATCACGCCAAGACGGTGGTGATTTCCATTCCACCGGAATAGAATCCGTAATGGACAAATATCGACGTGAAATGTTTATCTTACGAGAAACCGGGAAGACCGACGTATCTTCAATTGTTACTTCGGCCTGCGCAGGGTTCCTGGAATAATTTGTTGCTCTATATATAATATTTTCACCTGATGATCCTGCACAAGTCTTGGTCAGCAGTTCAAATGTATGAGGCTGAGCAATGCGCAGGTTCAATGAACGTTGATAAATAAAATTTCTCTCCGGATGGGGATCTTCATGAATTATGGCATATATAAATTCTGTCCCTATACTTTCCGCCTTCATTCCATTCTTCTCCATTGGTAAATCAAGTTTAATATTTTCGGGAGAAAGTATTCGGAATACAACAGGCAATTTACCTAAAGTGAAATGGTCATCATCCGACTCATTGACAATCCATCCCGTGTTATTCTTTGCAAAATGGATTATCGTTTTGCCTCCTTTTGGTAACGAAGTAATATTATCAATTCGCAATTCAAAAAGCTGCATAGGAGCTATCACCGGCTCCTTGAATGTAACATGAACGATAATTCCAAGCAGATCGCATCGTACATCTTCGAGTGTCCTCTTCCAGCGGGCAAGAGCTTTGCGATCTGACATCCTATAATTTCCGTTTTGAATAACATCCTGGATATGCAAGATTGTTTTTGTTATAGTGGGAAGTATTGCAACATTTGGCTTCTTTCTTATTGCATTCACAAGTTCACGAACTTCATAGCTTATTCCACCAAAATCTTTGACCGAAAGCGCCAGTAAATCATCAATACGTGGATTAGCGGATACTTTTGTTCTTGAATATTGAAGGCAATAATTCATATTTCTATCATTCTGCCATAATGGAAGCTGATAGTGTAAACTTTTGTACTTAGATCCGGCTTCCAACCTGAATCCGGCATACGATTTCATATTTTTCGTGGCAGACATAGACAATAAAATATTTGAAAATGAATTTTGCGATGGTAGAATACTAAAAAGACGAAGTAATGGATTTAGGTTAAAATCTTCATGGTTTGGGCCATTATTGTTCAACCCATAAGTAAAGTAAATTGACTCTAACAAAAACCGTTGAATCATCTGATTTATTGGATTGGCATGGGAAGTATCGGATATTCCTATATTTAAAAGGATGACATCCGGCTGAATATTTCGTAAGAAAGCTTGAAAACGTATTTTTAAAGAATCGCTATTCCACAACAAATTGAATTCTACTGTGTTTCTTATAATTTCAGGATCGGGGAGATTGAAAAAAACAGGTGAAAAATCCAGTATTTTTGAGACTGCCAGCGCTTCCTCTTTGCGGCGTGTTGCGGTAAGCTGTAGATCTTCGGTTGCGGCGTCATTTGGACGGCACTCTCCATTCGTGAGATAAAGAATTTGCACTTTTGCCCCACAATGGAACCTTAAGTAAGCTATCCCGGCGAGATCTTCTTCACCCGGACGCGTTGAGACAATTAAAAACGATGTGCTAGTCTGTAGGTCTTTAAGATGATTAAACAGGATATCTCTTCCTGTTTTACTAATAAGAGTTGCTGGTGATGATTCCAGGGAAGGAATTGAAAATATCCACAACAATATCAAAATAAACTGGTGTGATAAATAAGTCTTTCTCATCGATAATATTAGTCACTAGATATTTTCATTACACTGAAGACACCAACCCAATCTATTAAAAACAACGAAGGTTGGAATAACTTATCCAACCTTCGTTGTGTATAAAAATATTACTACCGACTACTCAAAAACCGAGTGTTACCGTGAATACATTGTTCGCCGTAAAGAGCAGTTCATGGCGATATCCATAGTCAAACATTACGGCAGTTCCGCCCAAATCCACTTTCACACCTACACCAAGAGTGTAGTCATATTGATAGAGGTTGGATCCGGTAAGAGGATCTGTACCCGCGGTTGGCGCCAACGTATAACCACCACGAAGAAATAGTAAATCCTCAAAACAGAACTCAGCACCAAGTTTCCATTCATCATCAGAGAAGTTGTTATTCTGGAATGATCCAGAAATGGTAAGAGTACTCTTCGCGTCAAATTTTGCAAGATAACTCAAACCAACTTCGATCGTTGTTGGTAACTCGGCTGCTGCAGTTGTTACCTCCAAATAACTTGCAGGTCTATTGGCACCGGCAATAGTGGCGCTTGCTAGAAGATTCGAACCGCTAAATGTCAAACCTGAACCGACATTTCTAACGGCTACGCCAAGATTCAAACCACGCAGACCTAGACCTAAATATTGGATACCTCCGCTGAAAGTTACCGCACTAGCAGAACTACTCCTGATCTGTTCAGATAATAATGAAGCAGTGAATCCAAATGCCACTCTATCGCTCCATTGGTTCGAATAAGTCAGACCAATATTCATAAATGTAGGCGAGTAAGTTTCACCAGTTCCATCCGGCTGCAATTCGGTGGTTACGGGAATATTGCCAAATTGAACGGATTTTATAGAAACCCCTATAGTTCCGATTGATCCGGCTTTTACTCCAATGGCACCATAAGTGACTCCAATATCCGCGATATATTGAAGTTGTGAAAATGTAACTTCTGTGCTTGAATTCATTAATGAAAGGCCGGCGGGATTCCAATAAATCGCATCAACACCTTGTGCATACGAAAGCGATGATCCACCGACACCTATTCCACGGGCACCGACGGGAATTAAAAGCTCTTGCCCGCCAGATGTTCCGACCCTATTTTGATCTCCTGCGACTGCAAAGGATAGGTACAAAATGCACAACGCCGGCCACAGGACTGATATTCTTTTTAAACTATTCATAAAATCTCTCCTTTTAGATGAAGGAAATCCATTAATATCGGTCAAGATATTGTACTTCAGGAATTATCGCAACCTTTAGAACTTTAGAAGTACCAAGGTCCGGCATATCTACATGAATAATATACATTCCTGCAGCGACAGGCAAACCTGCCCTGTTATTTAGATCCCATTGTTCTTCCTGGTTTGTTGTCCCGGAAGTAGCCGTATGTAAAATCGTCTTTACCAATTCGCCTGCCAGATCAAAGATACGTATCGTAGCCTTATTCGGCAAGTGGTTTATAGTAACAAAACGATTATACCTGTTCTGCTCCCATTTATTATACCCAAAGTATGGATTCGGATAAACATTGATTCTTGCAACAGTTTGAAGCGCAAGATTCCTCTGTCCATAAATTGCAGCATATTTGCTCGGGGTAACAACAAAAGATGTAACCCCTGCCACAATAGGCTTATTTGTGATTAACTTGATTATTGTGCCTACCGGCGGGAAACCATTCTTACCTTTCCAGTCGACAAAAGTCATGCGACCCATTAACTTCGTCGCCGCTGTTGTTTCCGAACCGGACGGATTCGTTAGAGGCTCAACATATGGTGCCAAACTGGAAGCATAAATTCTATCCCAATGTTTTACGCCTAATGTTGAAACACCCGTGACTGATGAAGTATCATATAATCCATTAGCATTATCATCAAGTACTTTCATCAGTAATCGTGTATTTGTTGTCACATTCCATATTTCAACCGGCATACGGTTAGCAGCACGAGGATTTGCTGCCAATGCGCCTCCATCAACGTCGATATAGTACTGGCTTCCAGCGGTAGTAATTCGGATTTCATAATCATTTGATCCCATCGTACCCTGCCAATTCAACCTTGAAAAAGCTGTGGCTGTATTGGTGGAGCCGGCTACATCAAATGACCATGTCGAATCAGGCGAGGGGTTTTTCAAGATATTATATGGTGTAGCATATGTCGTTGTGCCGATCTGTGTTGCACCTATACTCTTGATTCCACCAGACACACCCGGGTCGAAAATATTGTATTGGATACCATCCACAATAGCAGTAGAAGTACTAGTACCATAGACACTATCCGTAGCTAATACAACACCAAGTGTATTATCTTTGACGCTCCATAATTTAGTACCCCATGCCGTTTGTGTAAAATTAACTTGATAAATATCGTTAGTAATTTTTTGTGGATTAATAATCGTCAAACTAATACTACCGTCAGTTGGCCCACCCATCACTCTTACGATGCTTGTATCTATAGTCGGAACAGTCCCCTCAGTCGTGTTCCATTGATTTCCCGGTGCAGCTTGCTGAGGAATACATAGATAAGTTCCACCCCCAATAGGGCTTTCATTTGAAGTCGATCCTACCAAAGGAGCGGGATTGTAGTTATAAGATGTTACTGCAAAATAGTATTTATTCCCGTTTACCAAAGGAACACTTGCAGTTGGATCTATCTTAATGTCATAGTACCGTTTTATGCCATTATCAGTTCCTGCTTGAACGGCAGTACCTATTAATTTACCTGATCCTATATCAAAGATCGTATCATTAATTGTTGTAATACCGTTATTCAAGTCATATTCAGCTAATAACGTCGCCGTTCCCCCCGGTTTCGTCAATTCGTATACTTTGTAACCTTCAAATTTATAGCCAAAAGTCTGCGGACCTTCAGCGACCGCTACAGCTGCTGGATCGGACCAATCGAGTAAAATTTCTTTGTCCAACTGCGTAACTTTAACTATTGGCGTAGGCGATGAAGGCGGCACCTGGAAAAATGCGTTATAGGCGCCTTGAGCTTTCTTGGTATAAAACTTCAAGAATGTAATGCTCGAAAGCCTGTCACTGGCCTGTGCAGCAAGAGCAGCAACAACCACTTCTTGTGTATCGCCTGCAGCCATTGTGAACGGCCCAGACGTCATACACAAGCGCTGATCTGCAGGAGCTGCGACAGTTTGTTCAAGCCAGCCCGTTCCCGCTACCGGATCACCAGATAGAGTATATGGTGTTTGAAGGTTGGTGACCGGATTAATAAATGGAACCCCTGACCGTGTCACTGTGCCCTGCATAAGATTGTACCAATCGACTGTAGCTACAGGTGCATTATGACGCGGGTCAATATATGTTGCATTTCCGTTAATAAAGAAGTTAAACCCAGTCATACGTAAGTTTTTCTTACCATAAATAATCTTGCCGTTAAAAATTGCTTGATCTGTTGGTTTACCAGGAACTACGGGGCCCTGGAAGAAACAGAAACCACCTGCCGGTACTGCTTTACCATAAAATCCATCAATTGCAGCACCGTTATATACATAACCAAGGTTTAATGTTGTGTCGCATGCGACATAGTCGTCATTTCCACCAAGTGAACCACCCAGATCGGGGTCAGACCATTGAGTAAAATACATTGTATCAATTCGGCTTCCGCTTTTGTTGATAACTTTGTATTTAATGAAAATTGTATTACCCAATGCACCGCTCTGATTGTATGCCCAAATTGTACGTTGAACTTCAAAACCGATAGGAGTTTGTCCTCCCATAAAGTATGCTCTTGTTGGATCGCAATCATTCATAACCATCCACATACTCATATCAGCGCCTGCTACTCCAGGTACATCACCCTGGGTCCAATCATATAATCCTGAAGTACGGCCAGGCCCATACGTGAAAGGTGCGCCGCTAGATGCCGGCCATTCTTTCCAATCTTTAATATATCTACTTAAAATGCCTGCAATAGTGAGGCCTTCACCGAATCTATTTCTATCGCTTAGTTCTTGAGAAAGAATTGCGGCTGCTTGATCTGCAGTCGTACTTGGGGTGATATCAGGCCTGACACGGAAGATACGGTTAGCCGCATCTGATGCATTAGCTGCGACCATTCCAACTCCGTTTGTACCGGCTGTAGTAATTTTACCAGCTTGTACGCCATGATAATATGTCGAACCATTAACCTTCTTTACTCCATTTTGATACCCGCCCCACACTAATCCATCTTCATACAACACATCACCACCACTGCCACGGGGAAATTCAAACCCCTCGTTATCGGCAGAATATGGATTGAAAGATCCATCACCACCATTACTATAATAATTGAGGACATTGTTAATGATCATTGGCAAATAATCATCATTTGTTCCTGTTTTTTGCAATCTACCCGCTTTATTACTCCCATCAGAGTCCTTTCCATAACCAACCCCAAAGAGTCCGATAACTAAGAGTGCGGTGAGTACGGCAATGAATACAATTTTGAACTTCAGCATGTTCTTCATCTCCTTTTTTTAGTACTCGAGTCTAACACCGAAACGAATTTGTCTCGGGGGACCAAAGTTGTTGACATTGAGACCCTCGTTGACCGCGGCATATAATGCCTGATAAAGGGCGGCATCATTACCGAATTTTGCAGCATCATTTTGCCCAGGAACAGATTCGAGCCATCCATCTGACTCAGGGTCACCTGTCTTCGGAAAAACGTTGATCGGATTAACTCTGTTAAGAATATTTATGACATAGATATAGATATCTGCTTTAACCTGCCCAAATTGGAATGCTTTGTCAATTCGCCCATCAAGTTGGAAAAACCAGCCTGTTGTCGATGAACCGATTGCTTCAATAGGAACCCTATTACGGGGATCCGCATCGCTCTGCTGCACGTTATTTATTCTCGTAAAGCTTGACCCGCTATTGAAATTAAGCAAGAGATTAGCGCCTAATTGCTCGAGAATCGGCCCGCCATCGTCTTTAGCAAAACGATAATCTAATGAAGCATTACCGCGGTGTGTCTGGTTGAACGATGACGGGAACAGGAACAATGGAACGTATCCAGTACCTGTTACAGCTGCGCCAGCTCCAGTGTTGGATGTAGAGCCAGTTGCTTCTGCATCCGAGAGCGTGTAATTAAATGAAGCTTCTACTCTCTGCGTACGTCTCAGAAGGAATTTGAATTCAATACCTTTCGTCGTTGCAAAATCACCGTTCACCAACATCGGGAATTGCCCATTGGGAGCACCCGAAGCCGGTATTTCTAATTGATACTGTATTTGATCTGTTATATCTTTATAAAACGCCGTAATATCTAACGACGCATTATCTGATAATAGCTGCTGAAATCCGAGTTCATATTGAGTCGTTCGTTCCGGTCTTAATCCCCATCCGAATGTATTTTGATAGTAGTTGCCGCCGCGTAGAATAAACGCTCCGTTTGCTACTCCGACATATGTATTATTTAATGACGGCATTTGGACAAACTTGCCATATTGTGCATGGAAGACCGTCTTGTCAGTTACAGGGAAAGAGAATCCCAATCTTGGAACTACATATCCATGACTCGGTGTTGCGTAATATTGATTACTCTCAATTAAAAAACTCGTCATTTGCGTTGTATCTTTCGAGATATAATGCGGATTAACAATTGATTGAGCATCGGAATTGATATAATCATATCTTAATCCGGCATTAATGACGATATCAGAAAGTTCAATTTTTGTTTCAACATAGCCTGCAGCATTAACCGGGTGTCTCGGTCCAAGGTCCGTCAATAGGCCATCAGCATTATATCTATCGGCATCAATTTCATTGCCAAAAACATCATAACCTATGTTATTCGGACCATAGCTGAGTAACTGGTCATATAATGAATCTCCTGTCATTCCTTTGCTTTTTAATACTGCCCATTGGAGGACACCTGCAGGACGAAATTGTCTGTAAGTATATCTTGTATATTCGCCGCCAACTTTCAATTCAGTGCTTTTCAATTGTGTCGTCAGGTCAATGCGTCCACCCATGGATTCGTTCTTATTTACTTGGTAGCCTGCATTGAACCCGCCACTTACTAACGGCGTGCCTGGCTGTGCATATTGTCCCAGGTATGTAGCGGCTGTTTGACTTCCAACTACATTCTTATTAGCACCAAGAGCAATAAACCAATCGTCATATATTATACCATTACCTCTCAAAGCGTATCCAAGGTTTGCATTTGCGGCAGAATCACCATAAAGCCATAAATTATCTCCGAAGTCAGGATCATGATAATCGTTATGGCTATAAGTATAATTTAGGTTTAGTTCCCAATAAGTTTTTGGTGTTATGAAATTAGTAACCTTGAAATTGGCATATCCATCTTGAGCATCATTTATTCCGAGCCGCTTCATATCAAAAATATCATGAAGGGCAGCTTCATCTTGAGTAGATCTATAAGCATAACCGCCGCCAACGCGGAACTGGAATCCGCTAACGTCATAACTAATTGTACCGGCAAAATTGTTTTGCTGTCTTGATCCGCCCATCAGGTTGCCGGGTTGATAGACGAGATTAATTGTATCAATATCTTTTAAAGCCCGCGGAGTAGGT
>JBEKLV010000114.1:0-8603 GCA_050008835.1 Bacteroidota bacterium
GCTTCCACATCGAGATCGCCATTTGCCCTACGGAACCTCATTAAGTTCAAAGATGCAAGGTTGCATGCACTGTCATCAAGGAACATGTACTCGCTGCAAGGATTCGATGAATAAATCGGAGCGGTACCTGAACACGTATGCCAGTTGTTGATCGTTGTGTCAAATTGAATACCCGGATCGCCGCAGATCCATGCTGCATCGGCAATTTGTTTCATTAGATCGCGCGCGCGGAATTTTTCCACCGGCACCCCACCTTTGACAGCCTTGGTCCAAAATTCTTTATCTTCCAGAACAGCTTTCATGAATTCATCGCCTACACGAATGGAGTGATTGGCGTTTTGATAGAACACAGAATCATACGCGCCACCCGGAACATTGAAGCCACCATCGTAACCTGCATCGATGAGCGCCCACGCTTTTTTCTCTTCTTCCGCCTTACAATTGATGAAACTTACAATATCCGGATGTTCAACATTTAAGATTACCATCTTTGCAGCGCGGCGCGTCTTTCCACCGGATTTGATCACACCTGCGAATGCATCGTATCCTTTCATAAACGAAACCGGGCCGGATGCAGTGCCTCCCCCAGTGATGCGTTCCTTGGAAGAACGAAGTGTCGAAAGATTAGAACCTGTGCCCGAACCGTACTTAAAGAGCATACCCTCTGTCTTTGCAAGCTCCAGTATGGAAGACATTGAATCTTTCACCGAATTAATAAAGCATGCAGAACATTGCGGCATTTTTTCTACGCCTACATTAAACCATACCGGGCTGTTGAAGGACATATACTGATTGACAAGAAGGAAGACCAGTTCATTATAAAATATTTCCGCATCTTCTTCCGATGCGAAATAGCCGTCTTTTAAACCCCAGTTAAAGTACGATTTGGCAACACGATCGACAAGCTGACGTATGCTCTTTTCACGCTCTGGGGTCCCTAATTGACCATAAAAATATTTTGAGACAACAACATTAGTTGCAGTTATCGACCAAAACTTTGGGATCTCGACATCTTTCTGTTCAAAGATTTTTTCACCACGGTCGTTTGAGATGGTTGCCGTGCGGAGTTCCCATTCAATTTCATTAAAAGGATGAATACCTCGTTTAGTAAAGTACCGCTCGAAACGCAATCCACGCTTCTCTGAAGTGTGTAAATTGTTATGAGAATCGACCGAAACACCGGTTGGTTGCAAATTCTGCATTTGTGACTCCTTACCCTAATAAAGTGCAGCGAAGCATTAATAATCAAAGACAATAAATCGACAATTGCGCCTTAAAACGGCTCAACGTGTTTGATTTCAATTTTCAAATTACAAGTGATAACAAAACAAACGGGTGGTAATTGCACACCACTTTGAATTAACAGTAAAAACGAATATCAATTTTAGACTTTTTTCTGTGTGCAACTGGTTGTAAATATATTCGGTTGCAGTCCCTTTGTCAAGTTAAATTTGAAGTGAAAAAAATTCACTTTTAAAGAGCAAAAAAACACTTGACAAGAAGAACATTATTAATATATCAACCCGTTGATATTCTCGTTATATAAACATCTCAGCTTTCCCGATGTTCATCTAAAAGCGGCTTGAATTCATTTTATGTAGTCATAGTGCAAAATCAATTATTATTTTTAACACTAAACAGGTTAAAAAGGTTCTCTGATTAAAGAGGAGGCATGGAAGGACAGAAATATTTTATCTCTACTTAAAAAAGATAGATAAGATACGCCTCGAAAAAAAGGCACCTCGGATAGGGTCATCAGGAAGTTTGCAAAGAGAATAAAACGAAGAAATAAGCCGGTTGGTTAGTTAATTATTCTCCACTTTGTAATAATTTAAAATTCCTGAGAGATCACTTCGGAATTGAAACACGCACCAATTTCCGTTGGATAATCCTATCAGGTACAATCCACGCATTGCGGTATCCTTTTTCAACAAACTCCGGCAACCGTTGATTAGCTTCGTAACGATTTATAAAATCTCCAATGCGTACTTTGTACACCGGTGCATCGTACACAACATAAATCGAATCACCTACAAATTTTTCTAGTGCAAGATTCTTTATCAATGTTATTTCATCCACATTGGAGGATGAAAATATCTGAATGCGAAATCCTTGTACAGCTTCTTCTTGAACAATCACACTGTCTTTTGGAATTTCTAGCGTGTTTTGTTCTTTCTGTCCATCACTCCGTACCTTCTGCTCAATCTCTTTATCATACTCAATAGGGTTGAGTGTAGTTTCATATTCAGAAAGCGGAAGTTTCTTCTCCTTTATTTGTTCGCTTTTTGCTTTCTCCTCCGTTAGAAATGGTTTCGAAGAAGTACATCCAACGACGAGCGTTGCCAATAAAATAATTCCTAAAAATAATTTTATTCTAATTTTTACGGGATGAAGTTGATCCAGCATGACTTGTACTCATCAGAATATTTCTGTTTTAAAGAATCGTAAAGAGCAAATGCATCTTTTCGATTTTCATACCTACCGATACTAACACGGTACAGTTTCGCACGCTTGACAAAAGTATTGAATACCGGCTGAGATGCAAAACGTTCTTTAGCTTTCTTTTGTGCCCGCAATGCATTTGTTACCTGACTAAAAGCGCCGACCTGTACGGTGAACACCGGATGCTCTGGACGTACAATCTTAATAATCGAATGTGAAGAAGATTTTGACTTTGTAACTAAAGACGCACGCACAGTATCTTGCCGTGATTTGAATTTTGGAGCAACTCGCGGTTTTTTTATTTGTGCAATATTTATGGTATCAATTTTTGATTTGAAAGTAGTATCTTGGTTAATTGTACGATGTGCCGCACGATGCGTTGTATCGATTGGACCGAAAATCTGTACAGGATTTTTTGTTCGATTACCGCCACCGGTTTCTTCAGAAGGAACACAGCCAACAAGCATCAGTGCTGCGTTGACAAAAAATAAAATAATCGTAAGGAAACGTCGATTCACCATAAACCGCTTTCTATTAAGTGGACGGTGAGGTTGCCTTCTCCCCAGTAACAATCTTGACACTCGCACTCGCACCAATGCGATCAGCGCCGCTTGCAATAAGAGCAAGTGCATCCTCCTGCGATCGCACTCCGCCGGATGCCTTGACTCCCAATTCCGGCCCAACAACTTTCCTCATCAACGCGATATCGCCGACAGTCGCCCCTCCTTTTACAAATCCTGTCGAAGTTTTCACAAAGTCTGCGCCGCCATGTTTCGCCAGCATACACGCTTTCACTTTTTCTTCGTCGGTCAGCAGTCCGGTCTCAATAATCACTTTAGTAAGCACTCCAAAACTATGCGCCGCGCTGACGACTGAAAGAATATCTTCTTCTACATACTTATACTCACCTGATTTCAGCATCCCTACATTGATTACCATATCCACTTCACGCGCGCCGTCTTTGATTGCGCGATCTGTCTCAAACGCTTTTGCCGCGCTCGAAGTTGCTCCCAATGGGAAACCAATAACAGTACATACTTTTACATCCGTATCGCGTAAAAGTTCCGCGCACAGCTTCACATTTGATGGATTAATGCAGACGCTTGCAAATCTGTATTGTTTTGCTTCTGCACAAAGTTTTTCGATTTCCTTTTGTGTCGCATCTGGTCTTAAAAGCGTATGATCAATCATCCGCGCAAGGTCAGGATCGAACGTATTCTCCTCCAACCCAATGCCAGTAGAGATTCGGTCTGCGCCGCTCTGGACAATATTTTTCACGCCATCTTTATTGTGAATGACGCAAAGATTGTCTGTACAAATGCCGTCCTTAGTGCAAGTGTAGGCATTTGTCTCGTTTAGAACCTGCTCAATAAGATGAAGAATTGTTTGCTTGTCCATTCTCTTTTCCGCAACATTTTTATAGATCGTCTGTGTCAATATACGAGATTTATTTTGAGTTACAAGAGTTTTAGGCGCAAAGTCGATTAACCTCTTTTTTTCAGAGTAAAACAATATATCAGTATTATCATCGGCAGGAAATAATTATTCGAATAACTCACCTGCTTTAATAGCATAACCACGCAGAAATTCTTCAACGCCGAGACGGCGCTTCCCTTCTTGCTGAATTTCGAGAATAGAAACAGCGCCGTTTCCGGTTCCGACGAGCAGTGTTTCATTCGTCCGCTGAAGAACAATCCCCCCTTCTTTGGATTGTGCTTCTGTTATTTTTGCACGGTACATTTTAATAGTTTTTCCTTTATGTGTTGTCCAAGAAGCTGGCTGCGGTGAAAGTCCTCTGATAAAATCATGGACTTGCTGCGATGATTTCTTCCAATCAATACGACAATCATTTTTGAAAATCTTTGGCGCAGGGCATGCAAGTGAATCATTTTGCATACGTGGTTGCGCTATACCAAGTTCTATCAGCCGGACGGTTTGAAGAACAATTTCGGCACCAACTTCAGAAAGTGTGTCATGCAGCTCGCCGGCGGTTTCATCCGCACCGACTTTTACGCGCGCTTGTAGAAGCACTGAGCCTGTATCCACTTTATCCTGCAAAAAAAATGTCGTGACACCAGACTCTTTTTCACCGTTGATAATCGCCCAGTTAATTGGGGCAGCGCCGCGGTACCTCGGCAGTAGCGACGCATGAAGATTAAAAGAACCAAGCTTTGGGATTGTGTATACCTCTCGCGGTAGAACTCGAAAGGCTACTATTACGATGAGGTCGGGCGCGAGTTGTTGAACATCTGAAACGAACTTTGAATCTTTTAGATTTTCTGGTTGAAGAATCGGAAGACGATGATGCAGTGCGAACTCTTTTATCGGCGTGCAAGACACTTGCTGACTGCGTCCTCTAGGCCTGTCAGGTGCAGTCACTACGCCGGAAACTTCATAAGAATGATCAAGAAGAATGCGAAGACTTGGGACAGCAAATTCCGGTGTACCCATAAAAAGGATTCGCATGCGGTCATTCCTCCTTTGCCGTCACCACCGGATAATCCACTTCGATTTCTCCTTTTCGTATCTTTCTCAACTTCGGCAGTAAGAGACTTCGTTTTGTCTTGCTGACACGATCTACAAAAAGTATTCCATTGAGATGATCTAACTCATGAAGAATGACACGCGCAAGTAATCCATCTGCAAGCAATTCCTGTTCTTTGAATTCGGCATTATGAAAACGAACACGCACTTTTTCCGCACGTTCTACTTCACCGCGAAGATTCGGAAGACTGAGGCATCCTTCTTCCATCAACCATTTACCGTCCTCACTCAGGATTTCCGGATTAATCAATGCAAGTGTTCTAGGAAGATTGGGCGACGTCGGATGCATCGTATCTTCTGTCTCGCCCTCCGCATTTGGCTCAGTGACATCTGAAATATCAATAGTAATAACACGTCGAAGATCACCTACTTGGGTTGCGGCAAGACCAAGACCGTTGGCTTCGTGCATCGTCTCAAACATATCGTATATAAGCTTAACTGCAGAGTCATTCAGCGATTCTACCTGCTTAGCTTTTTTCTTTAAAATTTCCGTCCCGAAAAGGTAAATTGGAAGAATAGACATACGTACGGACCTTTATTAACCTTGATTCACTTTATAGATTTGAAAAAAATTTTCTCCAAGCCCCAATCTGATATTTGCGTTCTACAGTTCCTAATTGCTAACAATCCGCCGAGCTGTTTCATACCGTTTGGCAAAGTATGAACTTTGCAGTGAAGAAATCGTCACACCGAAGGAAACACTCGCGTGCGCAAAGAGATCGTCTCCCAAATAGATACCAACGTGGGATGCGCTTTCCCCTGTCGTGTTGAAAAAAATCAAATCACCGAATTTCAAATCGCTTAATTCGACAGCTTTGCCAAGCTTTGATTGTTCCGCACTTGAGCGCGGAAGCAGTTTACCGATAGAATTCTTATACACCGTCATTGTATAGCCCGAGCAATCCATCCCATCTATTCCGGTACCACCAAGCACATATGGTACACCCATAAATTTTGAAATCTCCCGCATCATCTTGCTCTGATCAAGTGGTTTTAGAGCTTCGTTTTTTTCTTTCCGAAAATCACGTGTGCCACTCGTCACGCGTTCAACTTCTTTCACATCCGGCTTTTTATCGTTCTCTTTTGCTTCCTTTTCCGCTTCTTTCGACGAGAAACGCGTGCCATGAGTCGATCGTGTTTCCGTATGCGAAGATTTTTTTTCTTCACTGCCAAATCGCGGAGACGATGTGCCGCATCCTTCAAGCACAAAGACTGCGATGGAAATTCCCATCACAAAAAATATTGAATGTTTTAAACCGATGAGGAAAATGCTTTCTTTATAACGAAGCCCCGCACACGCGGGGCTTGCTATGGATTCTAACCAAAATGTTGTTCGTGCGCCAAAAAGTTTCCTGTTTATCCAAGATATGCGCGCAACGCTTTACTTCGCGACGCATGCCGCAAACGGCGAATTGCTTTTTCCTTAATCTGCCGAACTCGCTCGCGAGTTAAGTTAAATTTTTCTCCGATTTCTTCAAGAGTGAGTGAATGCTCAGAATCGAGGCCGAAATAAAGTTTGATCACCTGCGCTTCGCGTTCACTCAGTGTTGCTAATGCACGCTTCACTTCATTCTTCAACGATTCTTCTAAAAGACCGGAATCCGGAGTCGGCTGACGATTATCCTGAATAACATCGAGCAAACGATTATCTTCGCCTTGCGCAAACGGTGCATCCATCGATAAATGTCTGCCGGAAATTTTAAGTGTGTCGGAAACTTCAAAGAGCGACATATCTAATTCTTCCGCCAATTCACTCGCACTCGGCTCCCGTTCAAATTCCTGTTCCAGCGTACTGAACGCCTTGCCGATTTTATTCAAAGCCCCGACACGATTGAGCGGTAAACGCACAATACGGGACTGTTCCGCCAGCGCTTGAAGAATTGATTGACGAATCCACCATACGGCATAAGAAATAAATTTGAATCCGCGTGTTTCATCAAAACGCTTTGCAGCCTTTATGAGACCGAGATTGCCTTCGTTGATCAAGTCGCCGAGTGACAACCCTTGGTTCTGGTACTGCTTTGCTACGCTGACAACAAAGCGAAGGTTTGCCTTTGTTAATTTCTCCAGCGCCTTTTGATCGCCTTTTTTGATGCGCCGGGCGAGATCAATTTCCTCCTGCGGTACTAATAATTCAACCTTGCCAATTTCTTGAAGATATTTATCTAACGATTGGCTTTCACGATTTGTATATTGTTTGCTTATTTTCACCATTGACTCTTTTGCCAAAATTTAACTTTTGTTTCCCGGCCTGCTCTTGGCTGGACTACGGGTGTTCCAGCGATAGTTCCTACTTATTAACATTCAAAGGAGGGTGGAAAGTTCACGACCGCTGAAGATCGATCCTATCCACTATCCCGACAATACTTGCATCTACCGGCGCCATTTCTACCGGCAATGGAATTACTGCTTCGCGTGATGTGATATAAAAAACTGTTTCGCCCTGTCCGGCACCAACTGTATCTACTGCAATGATCGGAGAGCCTGCCTGCTCGCGCTTGGCATTCAACGGTTGAATGATCTGAAGTTTGAAACTCTTCATATTTTCATCCTTTCGCGTTGCCCACAGAGTTCCGATAACCTTTGCAAAAAACACGATCGCCTCGCATCACTCAGATATATCTAATTTATCAACCACCGCCACGATGACGGCGTCTACTGGTTTGTTTTTTGTAACTGCCGTTTGTCGTGCAGAACTTCCTGATGCCACGAGTACAATATCGCCGACGCCTGCTTGCACGGTATCAACGGCAACAACAAATGAATCTTTGAGTTCATAATCTAAATCAACGTGTTTGACGATTTGAAGTTTCATCCCAACCATTTCTTCATCTTTGCGTGTTGCCCAAATCGTGCCAATGACTTTTCCAAGAATCATGATTCACCTCTTTATTAGACTCTGCAAACGGTATATTGTTTCCGGTTACAGCTGCACCTTCCGCCTTATAAAATGTTTGCGAGGAAACTTTGGCCGGAAAGCGATTGAGCATTTGCGGCGTTAAAAAACTCTGCTACAGTCTTGCCAACATCAGCAAACGAATTGCGCACACCGAGATTTACATTTTTCTTGCCCGACTTTGAATAGCACAACAGTGGAACATATTCTCGTGTATGATCCGTACTCTGATCTGTCGGATCGTTGCCGTGATCGGCAGTCAAGATCAGCACATCGTTATCACCTATGCACTTCTGGATTTCAGGAAGCTTAGCATCAAACTCTTCAAGTGCCTTGGCATATCCTTTTGCATCTTGACGATGACCATAAAGCATATCGAAGTCAACTAAATTTGCCATTAAGAATCCAGATTGCATTGTTTTTCCGACTTTAATAATTTCTTCTATGCCTTCTGCGTTGGATTTGATATGAATTTTTTCCCGTAAACCGCGCCCGCTAAACAAGTCATCTATCTTACCGATGCCGATAGTTGATACGCCGTTTGCATGCAAAACATCCAACACGGTGTCTGCCGGGGGTTCAACCGCATAATCTCGTCTATAAGGTGTGCGCATGTAGTGGCCAGTTGCTCCAACGAATGGACGGGCAATAACACGGCCGACACGATGCTCGTCCACTACAACTTGTTCACGTGTTTTTTGACAAACCTCATATAGATGCT
>JBEKLV010000115.1:0-9922 GCA_050008835.1 Bacteroidota bacterium
AAATGGAGATGCTGTGGTTTCTGAGTCGACTGTAAAATCTACAAATAAGAGACAAAAGGACTTACAAGCAGGGTTGGTGAAAAAAGATATTGTGCAGAAACCAATTCTGCTCTGGTTGTTATTTCTTGCCATCCATGTTGTCATCATCTTTAATGGATCATCTCATTCATCGAGCTATACTATCTTTTCACGTGATTGGGGGTTCAATAATATTTCCTATTATTCTCTTCCATGGATTCTCCTGTTCTATGCAATAAGTATTGCCATATGTATTCCTATCGTCAACGAACGATTCAACAATATTTTGGAACATGTGGTGGATTCAAAACTGTTTCAGATAATCGGTTCCAAGAAATTTCTCAAAAGCCTTATTTTTATTCTGATAGGAATTGTATCGATAGGAGTATTTCGGTTCTTCAAGATTAAGTATAATTTCCTTGGTGATATGGATATCCGTGTTCAACAAACATTAAAACAAGAGTTTGTAGATACGGAGGCTTTGACGATGTTTGTGATGTACCAAATCTACAAGCTTCTGAACCCATGGTTTGGCCTGACAGGATTGCAAACTTTTCAATGGGTAAGTTATTTCGCAGGTGGTGCATTTATTATTCTCTCACTTTTCCTTTCTGATGAACTTATTCAAGGGACACAGAAAAAAGTAATTTTCTTTTTGTTCTACATTTGTTTTGGTACTATGCAGATGTTCTTTGGATATGTCGAAGTGTACTGTCTCCCTGCATTAAGTGTGTTAGTCTATCTCTATTCAGGAGTTTTGTATATCAAAGGTCGGGTTTGGATTGTAGTACCGATTATAGCATTGCTCGCTTCAATCGGACTGCATTTGCTATCGGTAGCACTTATACCCTCGATGATCGTTTTACTTGTTTATCGGAGGTATGAAAAGTGGGTCGTGATGCATAAGATTACAATCGTTCATTTCATAGGTCTTCTGGTGATAAGTGTACCAATAATATATATTATTGCTCCAACGCTTGGAGTTGACTATTTTGTCGTCCCTTTTGTTGAACCTCAGAGTAGCGACCATCTGATGACATTGTTGTCGCCTGAGCATCTGTGGGAGTTTTTTAACAGCCAGATGCTCGCTGGGGGGATGGGATTCTTCCTTTTCTTTCTTATTCTCTTTATCTCTATCAAGAAGAAAATGAAGTATGATATTACAATGTGGTTCTTTGCAACTGGTGGGCTTGGGATGTTATTGCTTACTTTCATCACTAATGCGGTGCGAGGAAGCGGAGATTGGGATATTTTAGCCTTTCCATCTCTTGTTTATAACATTTTTGGAATTTATGTTGTTTTCACAAAGCCATGGCCGAGGCCAACAGAGTATCGATTCCGATACGTTCTTCCAATCTTTCTTGTGTTTAATGGGATGAATGCAGCAGCTTGGGTAGGAATCAATGCCAGCGATCGGTCAATAACGAAGATAGAACATATGATCATTGGAGACCCGGGAAATTTATACCAGGCCTTGCAAGCAATTATGAATTGAATAAATTAAAAGACAAAAAGATAAAGTTTGCAAAAAAGGCATATGAAAATCACCCCGAAGATCCTCGTTCTCAATATAGTTATGCTAGTGGATTACTTGACCGTAATCAAACCGAACCGGCGCTCAAAATTTTGGAGAACCTTATAATAGTAGCGCCACAATATCCCACTGCTTATTATGGTCTTTTTGAGTTTTATTCAAAGAAAGGTGACAGTCTTGGCACTTATCGTGTTAGTAATAAACTTTTTGAAGCATATATGGAATGTCCAAATAAATCTAAAATTTATGGAAGTTATGATTTAAAAGATGCATTTACTTTTTTACGCAATGTTGAAAAAAAGCGAGGTAATGAACAACGAGTTCAGCTAATTGATCGGGTACTTTCACAATTGAAATAGCGTGAACATGGATAACTCACTTCGTGTGAGCTTTTATCACTTTAGGTAATTCCGTTGCATTTTCCAAAAATCTTCCCTACACTCTCAAGAACCAATTTATTCTCAATATGCGAATATAAATTAAACACTCGCTCAATGTAACTGTTGTCTAACCACACAGAGTTATCCTCTATGAACAGTGTCCTTGAATTCTATTACTCGTCTATTGGCAAAAAAGTATTGATGAGTCTCACAGGATTGTTTCTCATAGTCTTTCTCGTGGAGCACCTCGTCGGCAATCTTCTTCTGTTTGCGAATGATAGCGGAAAAATGTACGAAGCGTACGGTGATTTTCTCGTTTCCAATCCTGTCATCCGTTTCATAGAAATATTTTTGTTCCTCGGCGTGTTCGGCCATGCTACCCTTGGTGTTATTCTTTGGTTTAAAAACCGGATGACGCGGCCTATCAAATATAAATTTTTCCGATTGAAAGATAACGCAACGTTTGCATCCCGAATAACGATCTGGACGGGAAGCATAATTGCAATTTTTCTTTACATCCATCTGAAATCATTTTTTATTCCTTCTCGATTTGGCTCAGAGAAAGTATCAAACTATGAATTAGTGGTGCAAGCGTTCTCAAATACTTGGTACGATGCTTTTTATCTTCTAGCATTGCTTGTGCTCGGATATCATCTGCGGCATGGATTTCAATCAGCATTCCAAACGCTTGGGCTTCGGAATAAAAACTATGCTCCGTTTTTTGATATGCTGGCATTTATATTCTGGTTTTTGATTCCACTGGGCTATGCGTTAATTCCTGTTTATTTCTTCTTTTATCACCGAGCTGTATCTACCGTGATTATGGGAGTTCATTGACTATGACGCTTGATTCCAAAATTCCCAGCGGGCCGATTGAAAAGAAATGGTCCAATCATCGCTTCAATATGAAGTTGGTTAATCCATCGAACAGACGAAAATATTCCGTTATCGTAGTCGGAACCGGTTTGGCAGGAGCTTCAGCAGCGGCTTCACTTGCAGAGCTTGGCTACCAGGTGCTTACCTTCTCGTATCACGAATCACCACGACGAGCACACAGTATTGCAGCACAGGGCGGTATTAATGCACCGAAGAATTATGCGAACGATGGCGATAGTGTCTATCGCTTATTCTACGATACATTGAAGGGCGGCGATTACCGGGCACGTGAAGCAAATGTGTACCGCCTCGCTGAGGTGAGCGGTAGTATCATAGACCAATGTGTCGCACAAGGTGTTCCTTTTGCCCGTGACTATGCAGGTTATTTAGATACGCGCTCATTCGGCGGTGCTCAAGTATCGCGAACATTTTATGCTCGTGGCCAAACCGGTCAGCAGCTTTTGCTTGGCGCATATTCTGCATTGAGCCGTCAAATTGGTGCGGGTGGTATAAAGTTTTATGATCGGCGCGAGATGTTGGATTTGGTAGTTGTAGATGGAATGGCACGCGGCATCGTATGTCGAAATTTAAAGACAGGTGCCATCGAATCGTATGTAGCGGATGCAGTTGTGCTGGCTACAGGCGGTTATGGCAACACTTTTTATCTTTCAACGATGGCAAAGGCGAGTAATGCTACGGCAATCTGGCGCGCATACAAGAAGGGAGCACTCTTTGCAAATCTTTGTTTCACGCAGATTCATCCAACGTGCATACCAGTAAGCGGCGATTATCAATCTAAATTGACACTGATGAGTGAAAGCCTGCGCAATGATGGGCGAATTTGGATTCCGAAGAAATCAGGTGATACGCGCATACCATCTCAAATTCCGGAAGACGAACGCGATTATTATCTCGAACGTCTCTATCCATCATTTGGCAATTTGGTTCCGCGGGACGTAGCCTCCCGCCGCGCAAAAGAAATATGTGATAAGGGATTTGGCGTCGGTAAGACGAAAATGGCAGTGTATCTTGACTTCGCAGACGCTATAAAACGAAATAGCAAGCAATGGATTGAAGAAAAGTACGGCAACCTTTTCGATATGTATCATGAAATCACTGCTGAAGATCCATATGCTGTACCTATGCGCATCTATCCCGCTGTTCACTATACAATGGGCGGACTATGGGTTGATTATAATTTGATGAGCTCAATTCCTGGATTATTTATTATCGGCGAAGCGAACTTCTCGGATCATGGCGCGAACCGACTTGGAGCCAGCGCGTTAATGCAAGGATTAGCCGATGGTTATTTCATTCTTCCTTATACGATGGGAGATTATCTTGCGAAAACAAAATTTAATTCTCTTGCAACCGATCATCCGGAATTCAAAAAAGTGAATGCAGATGTTGCCGAACGAGTGAACAAACTTCTCGCTATCAATGGTAAACAACCCGTGAACGAAATTCATAAAAAACTCGGCAAGGTAATGTGGGATTTTGTTGGGATGGGACGTAACGAGAAAGGATTGAAAAAAGCATTAAAGCTGATTCCGGAAATACAGAAAGAATTTTGGATTGATGCAAAAGTTGTTGGCGAGACTGACAATATCAACATCGAACTCGAAAAAGCCGGACGTATTGCTGATTTCTTGGAACTTGCAGAATTGTTAACATTCGACGCGCTGCACCGAAAAGAATCATGCGGTGGTCACTTTCGCGAAGAATATCAAACACCTGAAGGCGAAGCATTGCGCAACGATAAAAAATTTACGTATGTGGCGGCGTGGGAATATACCGGAGATGGCAAGAAACCAAAGCTCAACAAAGAGCCGCTCACGTTTGAATATGTGAAACCCTCTGAACGGAGTTATAAGTAGGAACCGACGACTATGCGTTTTACATTAAAAATATGGCGTCAGAAGAATCAGAAGGATACAGGGCATTTTGAAATGTATGAGGTGCAGAATATATCGCCCGATGCATCATTTTTAGAGATGTTGGATGTGTTGAACAATCAATTAGTGCTTCAAGATAAAGATCCTGTCGCCTTTGATCACGATTGCCGCGAAGGCATCTGCGGCAGTTGTGGATTAATGATCAACGGACGTGCGCATGGTCCGGGCCGCAAACAGGCAACGTGTGATGTGCGGATGAGGATATTTGATGATGGACAAGAGCTTGTTGTTGAACCTTGGCGCGCAAAACCCTTTCCTGTGATTAAAGATCTAGTTGTAGATCGAACTGCAATGGATAGAATTATGCAGGCGGGTGGATTTATTTCAGCAAAAACTGGCGGCGCACCGGATGCGAATTCAACTCCTGTACCGAAAACGAATGCGGAAGAAGCAATGGATGCAGCAGCGTGCATCGGATGTGGCGCTTGCATCGCAGCGTGCCCGAATTCTTCTGCAATGCTTTTCGTGGCTGCCAAGGTTTCACAATTTGCGTTGCTTCCGCAAGGGCAGATTGAAAGAAAAGAGCGCGTTGAGAAAATGGTGATACAGATGGATAAGGAAGGATTCGGCAATTGTTCGAACAATTATGCTTGCGAAGCCGAATGTCCAAAAGGAATATTAGTAACACATATTGCTCGATTGAATCGAGAATTTCTACGAGCGAAGCTCGTATAAGGTTGTACCTAAGTAAAGGTATTTGCAAAGACAGCAAAACAAAGTTTTTTAAAAGGAAATTAGATGCTTCTTCATCATCACTTTGTCCGAATCGCTAAGCAGTTTGAGAACAAGACAGCAATTATCGACCGCACAACTGGTCAGAATGTCAGCTACGGGAAAGCGCTCATTGCATCGCTGATATTAGCAGATAAATTTAAAAAATACGATGAGGGATTTGTCGGTATTATGATCCCAACTTCTGCTGGATGTGCGCTTTCTATACTCGGTGCATTAATGAGCGGGCGGACCCCTGTAATGATTAATTATTCTACCGGTGCCGCACAAAATTGCGAGTATGCGCAGAAAAAATGCGCCTTTAGAACTATCATTGTTTCGAAAGCGCTCGTCGAAAAGATTAATTGTCCGCGTGTGCAGGGGATGATCTTCATCGAGGATATTATGGAGCATGTGTCAATCCTTGATAAGATCAAAGCAGCATTGAGAGCAAAGCTCCCCCTTGAACGCCTGCTAAAAAAAATCTATTCCGGCGAAGAAGATGATAACGCTGTTATTCTCTTCACAAGCGGAAGCGAGAAAGATCCAAAAGCGGTTCAACTAACGCATCGAAATATTGCGGCTAATGTCGATGGACTCATCAAAGTCTTTGAATTTACTTCTGATGATGTTTTCCTTGCCAATTTACCACTTTTCCATGTGTTTGGACAGACGGCAAATTTATGGCTGCCCTTGTATTATGGAATGACAATTGTTACCTATGCCAACCCGCTTGATTTTAAAGTTATTTGCAATATAATACGCGAAGAGAAAATTACATTTGTAGTCGGTACACCAATATTTATGTGGGGATATCTGAGGAAGTCTGAACCCGGTGATTTCGCTTCGTGCCGGATCATGTTGTCTGGTGCTGATAAAACGCCGGATTCTTTACGTCAGGAATTTCTTCACAAGCATAATATTAATCTTTTAGAAGGATATGGCTGTACTGAAACGAGTCCTGCAATCAGTGTCAATACACCAATAGCAAATCGCCCTGGAAGCGTCGGATTGCCATTACCTAATGTGAAAGTGCGTGTTGAGAATTATGAAACCGGCGAAGAGTGTGCCGTTGGTGAAATTGGTAAAATCCTTGTAAAAGGTGATAGCATTATGAAGGGGTATTTTGATGATTTTGAAGCCACAGCTCTGAGTATCCGACATGGTTGGTATGACACCGGCGACATGGGATATCATGATGCGGATGGGTATCTGTGGCATGTTGGCAGATTGAAACGTTTCATGAAAATTGGTGGTGAAATGGTTTCACTCATTCGCGTAGAAAATGTGCTAGAACATTTACTTCCTGATGATGTCGCGTGCTGTGTTGTTGAGGTCCCGGACTCTGTGCGTGGAGCTAAGATTGTTGTAGCCATTACTCAGAAAATTGATGAGAAAACAATTCTAAAAAAGATGGCAGAGCAATTGCCGAATATTGCCTTGCCGAAAAATTTTGTTGTCTTCGATGAATTGCCTAAGATGGGCAGCGGCAAGATTGATTTTCGCCGTATTACAGATATGGTGAGAGACGCTTTACAACGGTAATTTTAAAAAAGATACAAAGGAAAGTACAGACTTGGTTTGTCCTTTCCTTTTAAGAAGAACTGTTCTGAAATATTTTTCGGACACAAAACTTCCCCCTTTTTGAATTGCCTTCCCATTTACCGTTCTCAATAATAATATCCCCGCGTGAAATAACTAATTCTGCCAACCCTCGGATAAGCCATCCTTCATATAATGAGTAATCGACGTTCATATGATGCGTTGATGCAGAGATAGTATGTTCAGTTTTGGGATTCCAGATGACGATGTCGGCGTCGCTGCCAATAGCGATGATTCCCTTTTTAGGATAAAGGCCGAAAAGCTTTGCGGGCGTTGTCGACACAATTTCAACCCATTGGTTTATTGAAATCTTTCCACTTTCCACTCCGAAATAGTAAAGGAGCTGTAATCTGTTTTCGATTCCCGGAGCGCCATTGGGGATTTTTGTAAAATCCTTGCGTCCCAGTTCTTTGTCTCCCCGGAAGTTAAATGGACAGTGATCAGTTGAAACAACCTGCAGTGAATTGTTCTCCAATCCTTCCCAAAGTTTTTCCTGATTCCACTTTTCTCTTGGCGGCGGCGTGAAAACATATTTTGCACCTTCAAAATTGGGTCTGTCTAAATCTTCTATTGATGTAAAAAGATATTGCGGACAAGTCTCCGCATAAATTGATTGACCTTTCGATTGTGCTTGCCGGATATATTCGAGCGAATCTGAACACGAGATGTGAACAAAATATACAGGTGCATTTAGCTGATGTGCCAATTCGATGACATGCTTTACGGCTTTAGCTTCTGCCCCGGCAGGGCGTGTTGTGGCGTGATACTTTGGTGCAGTCTTTCCATCTGTCAACGCTTGCTTGACAAGAGAATCAATTAAAGTAGAATCTTCTGCGTGTACACACACAAGCCCGCCATCATTTTTTGTCTGTTCGAGTGTTCTAAGAATAGTATCATCATCCACCATCAAACGATCGGGATATGCTGTGAAGAGTTTGAAACTCGTCACGCCTTTCTTCATCATATCATTAATCTCAACAATTCGTCGTTTTGGTAAGTCGACGATTATCATATGCAAACCATAATCGATTACAGATTTCTCTGCTTGCCTTAGTCTGATATCGAGTGCTTCGTAAAGTGAGTGTCCTTTTGATTGCTGAGCAAAGTCAATGATAGTTGTTGTGCCGCCAAATGCCGCTGCACGAGTTCCGGTTTCGAAATTATCACTCGACATGGTATTATTCAAGGGCAGACTTAAATGCGTGTGAACATCAATGCCGCCCGGGATGACCAATTTTCCAGCGGCATTAATAATCCTGTCTGCCTTCATATCGAGATTCGGTTCGATTCGTTTGATCGTTTCGTTCTCGATGAAAACGTCTGCACTTATTTCACCATCTGTTGTAATGACGCATCCGTTCTTAATAAGAATTGACATTTATTTTTCTATTCCTATTGTTGTGGAAAGGATATACTTTTAACTTTCAAAACGCAAGTTCTTCGTTGGTAACTGGTGAATAGTTAATTAGATGAGTCGCTAATTACTCGATTATCAAATAAACAGGGCGCAAATTTACTCGAATTCGCAATAGCTCTAAAAACTTCTCCTCGATTTCCATTAGAAAGCGCACTATATTAACATATTGGCTGGAAGATATAAAGTGAAAGATATTGTTTCTGCAAAGAAAGCAGTAGGGCAGACGATTGACATCGAACCGATATTGTCGACATTAGTACAAAATTTTAAAATCTTTCTCTTATTTGAAAATAACTATGGATTTCCTACTAAAGAATGGCAGAATTATTAGTCTCGATCCACCAAAGATCGAAGAAGCCGATGTCCGAATCATTGATGATATAATTACTGATTGCGGGAAGAATCTACCACCAAAGAAGAGTGATGAAGTTTTTGATCTTTCTGGAAAATTTATTTTTCCCGGATTTGTGAATTCCCATACGCATTTATATTCAACCCTTTCACGCGGCATGCCCTCGCCGAAGACCGCGCCAAGGGACTTCATCGAGATTCTTCAGAAAGTGTGGTGGAAGTTAGATGAAGCGCTGGATGAAGAATCCATCTTTTATAGTGCGCTCGTTGGCGCAATCGAAGCAATCAAGTTTGGGACAACGACACTCATCGATCACCACGCATCGCCGAATCATATTAGCGGCGCACTTGATTTAATAAAAGCCGGAATGGCGAAAGTTGGTTTGCGCGGAGTCCTTTGCTACGAAATCACCGATCGCGGTGGAATGAAGAAACGCGATCTTGGACTGGAAGAGAATGAACGATTTGTTATAGAAAATGCAAACAATGCTCGTTTCCGAGGCACAATTGGTGGACATGCTTCTTTCACGCTATGCAATGATTCGTTGCGCAAAATAGGAGAACTAGCGTCGATGTATGATTGCGGTGCCCACATTCATGTCGCTGAAGATAAAGCCGATGCATTGGATTCAATGGAAAACTACAATACCGATATTATCAGCCGATTGAGTGAACTTGGAGTTCTCCGAAAGAAATCTATCTTCGCCCACGGCGTTCATCTCAATCAAAAACAATTTACCAGAGTCGAAAAAGCCGGTGCGTGGATGGTCCATAATCCGCGTTCTAATATGAACAATGCCGTTGGCTATGCGCCACTGAATTGGTATGGGAAACATTCTGCACTTGGGACGGATGGATTTCCGGCAGATATGTTTGATGAAGTGAAGTTCGGCTATTTCCGTAATGCAGAATCTGATCATCGGGCAGAGTTCTCTCGGCTGCCGGAGATGTTGAACAACGGACAACAACTTATCTCACAATTATTCGGCCGCTCGTTTGGAACGCTTGCAAAGAATACACCGGCGGATCTTGTCGTGCTTGATTACAATTTTCCAACACCAATTGTTCATCAAAATAT
>JBEKLV010000116.1:0-8548 GCA_050008835.1 Bacteroidota bacterium
CACGATGGCACTGTCGGTGTGAAAGTAGAAAAAGGACATTAATCATGACAGCAAAAAAAGTAGTGAAGAATTCGTTAGAAAGTTCTCTCAAGCGGCTTGAGGAAATTGTGGAGACATTAGAGCGCGGTGATGCGTCGTTAGATGATGCTGTGAATTTGTATGAAGAAGGCGTTCAGATTTCAAAACAATGCGCCGAGAAACTGAAAACCGCCGAACTGAAAATAAAAAAATTATCAAAAGAGATTGACGGGCAATTTACATTGAATGAGTCTGATGAAGCATGAGTGATTTTAATTTTCAATTTCTTGATTCTATTAGTCTTCCGGAAGATTTGCGAAAGCTGAATGTTCAAGATCTCCGGACAGTCTGTGCTGAAGTACGAGAGTACCTGATCGATTGTGTTTCGAAAACAGGCGGCCATCTTGGCGCAGGACTTGGCGCGGTGGAGCTTACAGTAGCGCTTCATTATGTTTTTAATACACCGGAAGATAAACTTGTATGGGATGTCGGGCATCAAGCATATCCGCATAAAATTCTCACCGGGCGAAAAGACAGAATGGAAACAATCCGCAAGTTAGGTGGATTGAGCGGTTTTCTGAAACGTACAGAAAGCGAATACGATACATTTGGTGCTGGGCATGCAAGCACGGCAATCTCGGCAGCGCTCGGTATTGCGGCAGCTCGTGATTTAGAAAAGAAGAATTTCAAAGTTGCAGCAATTGTCGGTGATGGTTCCATGACGGGCGGCATGGTGTATGAGGCAATGAACAACGCTGGTGTGCTGAAAAAAAATCTTATTGTTGTACTCAACGACAATCAAATGGGTTCGCTTTCATCGTTAGAACCGAGTGTCTGGTCATTCCACAATTATTTTACAAAGATGCTCACACATCCTACATACAACAAGTTCAAAGCGAATGTATGGGATTTGACAGGTAAATTGGACTCGTTTGGCGATCGACTTCGTATGGTTGCGCAACAGATGGAGAAAGGAATTAAGGCGGTAGTAACACCGGGCATGCTTTTTGAAGCGCTCGGCTTTCGGTACTTCGGTCCGATCAACGGGCATAATGTTGTAAAACTGGTAGAGATATTTAGGCAAGTTAAAGATTTAAACGGTCCCATTCTAATTCACGTGATTACTGAAAAAGGAAAAGGATATGCACCTGCGGAGTGCGAGGTAACGCGTTTGCACGGAGTGACACCATTCGATAAAATTACTGGTATCTCTCCAAAGAAAAATGACCAACCGCCGGCTTATACGGATATCTTCGGTAAAGCTCTGGTGGAAATATGCAAACAGAATACAAAAGTTATTGGTATTACCGCTGCGATGTCGGATGGAACTGGCTTAATTCAACTCCACGAAGAAATGCCTGAACGTTTTTTTGATGTTGGAATTGCCGAACAGCATGCTGTGACTTTTGCGGCAGGTATGGCAACAGAAGGGTATATTCCGGTCATTGCAATTTATTCTACTTTTTTGCAGCGTGCTTTTGATCAGGTGGTGCATGATTGTGGGATTCAGAAACTACATGTCGTTTTGGCGATGGATCGCAGCGGATTAGTCGGCGCTGATGGCGCTACGCATCATGGTGCATTAGATTTTTCTTTTTTGCGCTGCATTCCCGGTATGGTTATAATGGCGCCGAAGGATGAACAAGAATTGCGCGATATGCTCTTTACTGCTATTGAGTATAAACAGGGACCTATTGCTCTTCGGTATCCGCGTGATCATGCACTTGGAGTTCCTGTGCGTAATGGATTTCAGAAGCTGGAAATCGGCAAAGCCGAAACAGTACGCACGGGTAAGGATATTGCTATTCTTGCCATTGGAAATATGGTGCCGAATGCTCTCAAGGCGGCAGATTTGCTGAGCAGTGAAAGTATTGAGGCGGAAGTTGTGAATATGAGGTTTGCGAAACCAATTGATGAAGAATTATTAAAATCGTTAGCCCAACGAATCAATACATTTATTACTGTCGAAGACAATGTTATTCACGGCGGATTCGGGGCTGGAGTATTGGAAGCGTTCAGCCATTGCGGCATTTCCAATGTTTTTATCAAAGTGCACGGATTGCCGGATGAATTCATCGAACAAGGTTCTCCCGCCGAGTTACATCGAATAGTCAAGCTTGATGCTGACGGGATTACAAGGGTTGCTAAAGAATATTTAAAAATCACACGCGAAAATTCATCGTTGCATACTACGTGAATATCAAATCGGATATTGTATGGAAAAAGCACGCATTGGTATAGTTGGACTTGGGTCAATTGCTCAGACAATTCATCTCCCAATCCTCAGTAAATTTCCGGATGTTGAAATTGTAGCAGTTTGCGATCTCGATCGGGCAAAGGCGCAATTTGTAGCTGATAAATTCAAAATACGGCGTTACTACAACAACTTCGAGAAAATGCTGGCGATTGAACAAGATCTCGATGGAATTGATATCTGCACTCCGACGATATTGCATAAAGACATGGCGATTGCGGCATTAGCGGAAAAGAATAACGTTCTCATAGAAAAGCCGTTAGCACGAACCGCAATAGAAGCAGAAGAAATTGCCGCTTCAGCAAAGAAATACCATCAGACATTGATGGTTGGTATGAACAATCGCTTCCGTCCGGATGCAATGATTCTTAAAAGTTTTGTAGAAGATAAAGCGCTTGGTAAACTCTTTTATGCAAAGGCGGGATGGTTCAAGAAATTGAACGCAGAGAGCGCATGGTTAACCAAAAAAACACAATCCGGCGGTGGCGTAGTGCTCGACCTTGGCATCGTCATGCTCGATCTTGCTTTCTGGATGATGGGATTTCCGGAGGTGCGAGAAGTTTCAGCAACAAATTATTCGCATCATACAAAGGATGTATAGGATTCGTCGGTAGCGTTCCTGAAAATGAAGAACGGCTCCACCTTGACTATTGAAGCAAGCTGGTCATTTGAATCGACCTCAGACTTTTTCTACTGTGATTGTTTTGGTACGGATGGAAGCGGTTCACTCAATCCATTCCGTATCGTCAAACGTATGCACGATAATCTTGTTAATGTCGCGCCTGCTTCGATTGAAACGCCGCAGAGTCTTTATCGTAAATCATACGAGAACGAACTCAAGCATTGGGTTGGTTCATTGCGTGGATTACATTCGATTATTTCTAACGGCGATGAAGCTGTGCAACGAATGAGGATTTTAGATTTAATTTACAAATCTGCCAAACGCGGCAAAGCGGTGGCAATAAAGTAACCTTTAATAAGAATTTCAGTGGCTCATTCGACAAATCAAACTCCGCAAATAATTGCACTTCTCACTGACTTCGGATTACGGGATCAATATGTGGCATCGATGAAAGGAGTGATGTTATCTATTAATTCAGCGCTGAATATAATAGATATCACTCACGAAATTCAACCGTATATAATTCGTCAAGCTGCGTATGTGCTTTGGTCGGTATACAATTATTTTCCAAAAGGCACAATTTTTGTAAATGTTGTTGATCCTGGTGTTGGCAGTGGAAGACGTATCATTGTGATGAAAACAAAGAAATATACATTTATTGCGCCTGATAACGGATTATTGGACTTCGTTTTATATCAAGAAAAAGCTATAACAGCAATTGAGGTAACACAATCATCTCTCAAAAAAAACGCCGTAGGTGATATATCGTCGACATTCCATGGGCGTGATTTAATTGCGCCGCTTGCCGCATATATTTCCAAAAATGTACCAATCAAACATTTTGGTATGTCGTATAAACTGCCTGAAATTCTTTCACCTTTTGTGAGTTCTCGGACGGATGTAGTATCGATGTGTATCCTGCATATTGACAACTATGGAAATATCATCACAAACCTTCGGTCTTTTGAAGTAGAAAAAAGCATGAAGCAAATACAAACCGTATCAATAGGCAGTAATATGGTAAGCAAATGGATTCGGTTCTATGATGAGGCTCCGGAAAATACTCCATGTCTTATTGTGGGCAGCAACGGGCTGGTAGAAATATCAGCAAAAAAAAATAGTGCTGCACATCTCCTGAGAGCTACGCTCGATTCGAAATTGAGAGTTTATTGGCGATGAAGACATTCGACGAAAATGTAATTATGCAGCGCTGTCTTGAACTTGCACGGAAGGGCGCAGGAACGGTAAGTCCCAATCCGATGGTAGGATGTGTAATCGTGCGAAACGGCAAAATTGTAGGAGAAGGATTCCATAGGAAATTTGGCGGGCCGCATGCTGAAATCTTTGCGTTGAAACGCGCTGGTAAGAAAACTAAAGGTGCAACATTGTATGTCAGTTTAGAGCCATGTGTACATTTTGGCAAGACACCGCCTTGTACTGATGCAATCATTCAATCTGGAATTTCTCGTGTGGTGATTGCATCGAAGGATCCCAATCCTTTGGTAAGCGGAAAAGGAATACGACATTTGCGCGAGGCAGGCATTCAGGTGAAGGTTGGTTTACTTCAGAAAGAAACGGAAGAGCTAAATGAAAAATTTTTTAAGTTTATGAAAACTGGTTTCCCTTTTGTTGGCATTAAACTTGCGCAGACGCTCGATGGAAAAATTGCCGATGCCACAGGAAAATCAAAATGGATAACATCTAAAACTGCACGAAAAGAGGTGCATTGCCTGCGCAATGATTATGATGCGGTGTTGGTTGGAGCAAATACCGTTCTACAGGATAACCCAGAGTTGATAGTCCGGTTTATGAAGGGAAGGAATCCCGTGCGTCTTGTAATTGATGGATGTCTTTTGCTTCCTGTATCTCGCGCAATCTTCAATACATCTGCCGCGCCAACGTGGCTGCTGACATCCACAAAAGCTGTGAAAGCAAATTTTCGAAAAGTGCAGAAGCTTGTTTCGCAGGGCGTGCGGGTACTTCCAGTTTCGTCTGCATGTAGTATCAATGCAGAATCAATACTCCGCACACTTGCAGCTGAAAGTGTTTCTTCTGTGCTTATAGAAGGTGGTGCTAAGACTGTGGATCAGTTCGTCAATCGATCGCTTGCCGATAAACTTTATCTGTTTATCGCGCCAAAAATTTTAGGAAAAGGTTTGAATGGTTTCTGTTTTAAATCTCCAAGACTTCTCCGCAAACCAATTGACCTGACGATGACAAAAGTTTCGCCTGTCGGAGAAGATATGCTTATTGAAGCAAAGTTTATTCACGAATGAAAGAAAAAAAGTATGTTCACTGGATTAGTCGAAGAGACTGGAACTATCAAATCAATCAAACATAAAGGTGGAAGTGTCATCTTCACTATTCAGGGTAAAAAAACTATCAAGACTTTGCGCATCGATCACAGTATTGCGGTGGAAGGTGTTTGTTTGACTGTCATTAAAAGAACATCGAAGAAATTCGATGTGCAAGCGGTAGAAGAGACGCTAAAGAAAACAACACTTGGAAATCTGAAGACAGGCAGCCTCGTTAATCTTGAGCGTCCATTGTTGCCTTCGGACCGGCTTGGTGGGCATTTTGTTCTTGGGCATGTAGATGGACTTGGTAAGGTGATGGCGTTGGAATACCGCGAAAGTAGTTGGATATTCTGTATTCGAGTACCGAAGAAATTTGCACATCATCTAGTGCCTGTCGGTTCCATTGCTATCAACGGCGTAAGTTTGACGATGGCAGAAGTGAAAAGTAATTCTTTCGCTGTTTCGATCATTCCCCATACTATGGAAGTGACAACATTCAAATTGCTTCAACCGGGAACAGCAGTCAATCTTGAATTTGACGTTCTTGGTAAGTATGTAGAACGCCTATTTGAAGTAAAAAGGATTTCAATAAAGAAATAATAGTGATCGAACTTTCGTTCTTGCATTTTGAGCCATTTTTTCCTATAATAAAACTTGCAAACCCCCACAGTTGGTGGGGATTTTTTTAGCTTGAGGAACGACGCCAATGTATACATTTGCAATCATTATTGAAGTAATAATTGGAATTTTATTGATGCTCGCTATTCTAATGCAGTCGAGCAAAGGTGGCGGATTGGCTGGAGGTTTTGGCGGTACTAACATTGGTACTGTCTTCGGAGTCCGGCGCACTTCAGATTTTCTCACCAATTTAACACAATGGTTAGCGGGCATTTTCATGGTTCTTGCTCTGGTTATCAACTTATGGTTATTGCCGCGTGGTGAGGTGAAAAAAGAGAGTGTCATTCAATCTGGTCCTCCTCCGGCAGCGTTACCACCAACACAGCAAGCACCAGCAACACCAATCCCGGGTAGCAAGTAATCATTTGCACCCATGGCTCAATTGGTAGAGCAACTGACTCTTAATCAGTGGGTTCCAGGTTCGAGTCCTGGTGGGTGCACGAAGGAGCAGTGGACTCGTTATTGTGAAATAAGTGTAGAGACCTTCTGGATGTAAAGAATATTATTGAACGAGATTTAGAGTAGGAGAATTCGATTGAACACGTTACCGAAAACACGGTTTTTTAAACCAGAGGAAATAAATCAGAAATGGTTCCTTGTTGATGCGGACGGACAGACATTGGGCCGCATTGCATCGCATGTTGCACATATTCTGCGCGGCAAACATAAACCGGAATTTACACCGAATCGCGATTTAGGAGATTTTGTCGTGATTGTTAATATAGAAAAAGTGAAACTCACAGGAAAACGGCCTGAGTTGAAAGAACTTTTTCACAATACCGGTTATCCGGGCGGTGCACGTTTTGAATCTTTTAAAGAATTGATAAAAACGAATCCAGAGAAGGTAATGGAGCATGCCGTAAAAGGAATGCTACCGCATAACCGCTTAGGACGTCAGATGTTTAAAAAATTGAAGGTATATCGGGGAGCGCAACATCCTCATGCCGCACAACAACCAGAACCGATTTCTTTTTGATTAAGGAATGAACGACTCCATGCAACCAAGAACTTCAGTTGGCCGTAGAAAAAATGCCATTGCTCGAGTAAAACTGATCGATGGTTCCGGCAAAATTATAGTTAATAAACGAGAATTTGAGAATTATTTTCCGCTGGAGATTCAGCGGGATGAAATTATGAAACCTTTTAAGGTCACCGATACAATGGGACGGTACGATGTAATGATTCGCGTCACCGGTGGCGGACCTGTTGGACAAGCTGGCGCGGTACGGCTTGGCATTGCACGTTCCTTAGTTGCACTTGATGAAGATGCTCGCACTGCACTTCGTGGTGCCGGACTTCTTACACGCGATCCGCGTATGGTAGAACGTAAGAAATACGGGCAGAAGAAAGCTCGCAAGCGGTTCCAGTTCTCCAAACGTTAATTTGTATTTTCAATCTGTAATAGCCGTTTGGCTATGGCAGAAGTTTAATCATAAATCATATTCTCTGATTCGACCGGCAGTGTGGCGCTTGAGGCGCCATTCCGGAAGAAGACGACGAGAGTAGCAGTCAAACTGAAAGGATGTTTTATTATGGCTCGTGTAGAACTCGATGCATTGCTTCAATCAGGTGCCCATTTCGGACACTTGACCCGCCGTTGGAACCCCAAAATGAAGCCCTATATTTTTATGGAGCGCAATGGGATTCATATCATCGATTTAAAGAAAACCCAAGAGATGCTCGATGCGGCGTGTAACGCTGTCTCGAATAGTATCGCTGAAGGAAAGAAGCCCCTCTTTGTCGGCACGAAACAGCAGGCAAGCGATGTAATAAAGCAGGAAGCACAGCGATGCCATGCGCATTACGTGACGGAACGCTGGCTCGGCGGTATGCTGACAAATTTTAGCACGATTCGAAAAAGTGTTAAACGTCTTACAAACATCGAGAAGATGGAAACAGACGGCACATTCGAAAATATAACGAAGAAAGAACGGCTTTTCTTAACACGCGAACGTGATAAACTTCAATCAGTTCTGTCCGGCGTTGTTGAGATGTCGCGTTTACCCGGTATAGTGTTCGTTGTCGATATTAAAAAAGAAGCTATTGCGGTGAAGGAAGCAAAACGTCTGGGCATTCCAGTTGTTGCAATCGTGGATACGAATACCGACCCCGATCCGATAGATTATCCGATTCCGGCTAATGATGATGCGCTCAAATCAGTACAGTTGATTGCAAAAGCCATTGCCGATGCAGTGCTCGACGGTGCTGAGCGCGCATCTGCAAAACAACAAGCAGAAGCGGAAGAACGCGCAACAGCAGAAGCAGCAGAGAAAGCTTCAGAAAAAAAATAATTGAAAGAAGGAAGTGAATTCGTATGGCAGTAATTTCTAGTGAAGTAGTAAAAAAACTTCGGGATAAAACCGGTGCGGGCATGATGGATTGCAAAAATGCTCTTACGGCAACCAATGGCGATATGGAACAAGCTATCGACTATCTGCGCAAAAAAGGCGCTGCTGTTGCCGCAAAACGTGCCGATCGTGAAACGAACCAAGGCGTTGTGGAAGCATATATTCACGCAGGCGGAAGAATCGGTGCGATGGTAGAATTGAACTGCGAGACAGATTTTGTCGCAAAGACACCAGGCTTCAAACAACTGGCGCATGACATTGCAATGCAAGTTGCCGCAATGTCCCCGCAATATGTTTCGCGCGACCAAATTCCGCAAGCAGTCATAGAAAA